>JBEKUT010000058.1:0-22363 GCA_049514735.1 Bryobacteraceae bacterium | reverse complement strand
GTTCCATCTGCGCCTGCGCCTGCGCCAAGGTACCCGCAGTCTGATCCGCCACCGCCTGCAACGGTCGTGGATCAATCTCAAACAGCACCTGGTCTTTTTGCACCACGCTGCCCTCGGTGTAGTTTTGCCTGACCAGATAACCCGATGCCTGCGGCTGTATCTGCGCATTTACATAGCCGTCCATGGTCGCCACCCACTCGCCCATGACCTGGACGTTTTCACTTGTCGCCGCCACTACCGGCACCTGCATGGGAGCCGGCGCGGCTGGCGCGGGCGCGCGCCTGCATCCAGCCAGAAGGATCAAACTGAGGGGAAGAAAATCTCTGCGGTTCATTCTTATTCGATCCTTTGTGTTGACAGTGCGTTCGCGGACAGGGCCAGCTAAACGCCGGATTGTCGTGAGGGTAATTTCCCGGTCCGCCGGACTAAGTTGAAGAAGTTCGACCTGACGTCTCAATCCTTGGCCACTCAGTGAGACGAGAACAGGTCGCCGCTCATGCAGCGACCTGTTCGATTAAATCTGGGCCAGCGGGATTGGTCCGCAGACGCCAGCCCACCCGAAAGCTTTGCCTATTGAGTGCGTTCAGCCGATTCGCGATGTAACGACCTTTCAAACCTTTCCGCGACCGCTGGCGTTTTGAAGTCGCCAGTTAGAATTTCGCGATTCGTGGTATCGTGGCCGTAGAGTTCTCTATTGGTTTCTCCGTCCGGACGAAGCGTTGCGCCTTCCAGAGATATACCCGCGAAGAGCCCACGCGCGCGCGAGTATGACAGCATCTCTGCGTTCATCTCGGCGTCGGTCTGTGCAGCCGCGTCGCGGCCAACGGGGCCCGCCGCCGCCGTGGCTTCTCCGCCGAGCGTGAACTTATCGGATAACAGGTGCTTCATTCCGCCATCGTTCATCACGAGCAAAACGATATCCGTTTCCGAAGCGCCAATTTGAAATCCAACGCTTCCACCTTCAACCCGCATCGCGGCCGGAGCGCTCCAGCCTTCTCCATCATGCCGGCGGCATACCGCGAAGCCGCGGCCATACTTCGCGCCGAAGATGAATCCGGCCTTTTTCATGCCCGGCACTACAACCACGCACTTCGCCTTATCGAGCAGATCGTGAGGGATGCCGTGATCGGAGGCCCGCATCATATCGGCCAGCGTGTCGGCCGAAGCATCCAGCCTGTCGTCGACCTTGATCTCTCTGTCCGCCGCGAAAGCGACGGCGCTCATGGTACCTGCAATTGCCAAAATGCTTACGAGTGTTTTACGCATCTATAATTCTCCTTCTACTCAACCAAACCCAATCTATCGCAAGGAACGTCAAAACCCCGTCAAAAATAGCTTTGAACATTGAAGAGGGCCTTTACGTATGCTTATCGTGCTCTTACCGGTACACATCGTCGCGGGCGGGCTGGCGATAATTCTTGGCGGTATCGCGCTGGCGGCATCGAAAGGCGCGACGCTGCATCGGCGAAGCGGCCTCCTGTTCGTCTATGCGATGCTCACCATGGGAATCAGCGGGTCGATCCTGGCGTTGCGGCTGAGTCTGACGAACGCGAATGTTTTGGGCGGCTTCATGTCGGCCTACTTTGTGATCACCGCGCTGACTACTGTCCGTCCTGTTTCTACCTGCACCCGGTGGGTGAATGCAGTGGCTCTGGCGGTGGCGATCTCGCTCTCACTCATCGAGATCGGTCTGGGATTGAAGGCGTTCTCCAATCCTGGCGGCACGTTGCAAGGGGTCCCGTTCTTCATGCTGTTCTTCATGGCGACGATCACGACATTGGCTGCCGCCGGCGATGTTCGCATGATGCGATCGGGAACGTTACGAGCGGCTCCAAGGCTCGCGCGCCACCTGTGGCGAATGTGCTTCGCGCTGTTTATTGCAGCCGGATCGTTTTTTTCCATCCGCGCGCGCGTCGCAAAGATCCTTCCATGGCCATTTACGACCCCGGCGATGCGCGCCCTTCCCGTAGCGTTGGTGTTCGCGGCGATGTTTTATTGGCTGTGGCGCGTTCGTTCCCGGCGCGTGTTATCGCCGCCCTGGTTTCCACGGCCTATGAAAGCTTCAGGCGATTGAAGAGGGGCACTTTCGCAAAGTCCAGGACGATTGCGAAAACCGCTGCCGCCAGCAGCGTGCCTCCCACGACGAAGACCGAAAGAGAACTCATGGCAATTCCGAAAATCGCCAGCGCGGAGGCGATCGACAGATCGACTACAGACGATCCGACGAGCCACCGGCTGGGACGAGCCGACCCCAAATGCCGGCGTTCGCGGTTCGTGTAGGTGGTCGCTTGATTACCAAAGACTATGGCCACGAAAGCCACAGTTCTTAGCGCATCCAGTCCATAACCAAAGTGGAATTTGGCGATCGCCAGAAGGGTGGTGCAAAAGACCAGTTCGCAAAGTCCTATGAATACACCGGCGATCGTCAACGCACCGATCCGCCAGCGATTGGGCAACGGGGACGGCCGCACGTTGTCGGTTGTCAGGGACATCCCCAGCAGGTCGCCGGTGAGCATAATAATCACCATCAACATAGGCGTCAGGATGGCGTGTCCGGTCATCGGCAAACCGGCCGCCAGGAAGAGCACCTGCACCGTTTTCTTGGTGAGTGAGTTTAGCGCGTAAGTCAGGATGCGCTGGAACGTGACACGGCCCTCTTTTACCGACGCAACGATGCCGCCAAGGCCAGGCTGAGTCAGCACTATGCCTGCCGCCGATTTGGCTACATCGGTAGCCGTCGACACCGCGATCCCCATCTGCGCCTGACGCAACGCGGGCCCATCGTTGGCGCCGTCTCCACACATGCCGACGGTGTGGCCAGCCTTCTGGAACGCCTTCACGAGGTTATATTTTCCCTCCGGAAGGATGCTGGCGAAAACCGAGAACTCTTCGGGGCGCACATCCGCGGGGATTGGTCCCGGCGGGCAGACTTTACCGTCGAGTCCCACGGCATGAGCCACGATCGCGGCGGTCGCTGGAGCATCGCCAGTCACCATGACCACGCGCACGCCTAGCGTGTGCAGTTCTGTAATCAATTTTGCGGAATCCGGCCGAGGAGGATCGCTGAGTGCAATGATCCCGGCTAGCTTCAGCGCAGTGGGTGGACCGGCGGCGACAGCGAGAACGCGGAAGCCCTTTGCCTCGAGTCCATCCGCCGTCTTGGAAGCGTCGGGGACGGATGGCGCGAGGCCGGCAACCGCGGCAAAAGCCCCCTTGACGCTGCGAATCTCGGCTCCATGGGGATCCTTTGCAATCGCCTCAGAGGTCTTGGCCGCGGGATCGAAAGGAACGAACTTGATCGGTTTTAGAAGATCGGAGGCGCCTTTTTTTGCGGCGGCGGCACGGATGGCGGCATCTACCGGATCTTCCCCGCCTTCGGAACTCGCCAAGGCAGCCCATCCCAGGACCTGCGACTCGTCGTAGCCGGACATGGGCCGGACGGCTGTTACGGTCAGTTCGTTTTGCGTCAGAGTGCCGGTCTTATCCGCGCAAAGGACATCGATTGAGGCCGCTTCATCCACGGCGGAGAGCCTGGTCGGCAAGACACCGATCTTTGCCAGGGCGCGCGCACCGAGTGCCGCGGCAAGCGTAAAGGTAGCCGGCAACGCCACCGGGATCGATGCCAGAACCGCCGTAAGAACAAGAGGAACGATCTCGCCAACTGGCATCTTAAGAGCGTAGGCATAACCTACCAGTAAGGCGATGACGCCGCTATTAAAGATGGCGAGATTGCGCACTACGCGCACAACCGCCTTCTGCTGCGAACTTTCGACGTGCGCGGTGCGAACCAGTTCGGCGGTGCGTCCAAACTTGGTGCGCGCTCCCGTTGCGGTGACTTCCGCCACTGCCTCGCCGCGCCGCACCAGCGCTCCCGCATAAGTTTCAAACCCCGCGCCACCTTCGACCGGGACGGATTCGCCGGTGAGCATGGACTGGTCCAACAGCACCGAGCCCCCAGTCAGCCGCACGTCGGCGGCGACCACGGCTCCGAGCGACAGCTTGACGACATCGCCCACAACCAACTCGGCCGCCGGCACAGTTTTCCAAACATCGTCGCGCTTGACCGAAGCGTTCAATGCGAGCCGCGATTTCAGCGCGGCGAGTGTCGCCTGGGCGCGCCCTTCCTGAAAAAATCCCAAGGCGGCGTTGAAAGCTAATAGGCCAAAGACGATCGCCGCCTCGACATACTTACCGAGAAGTAGTTCCAGCACGATCGCCGCCTCGAGCATCCACGGAACCGGAGCCCAAAATTTATCCAATGCCCGGCGCAGCGGGTGCAGCGCCGTGTCGGGCATTGCATTCGGCCCGTCCTTCTCAAGCCGCTGCCGGGCTTCTTCGCCCGTCAGGCCAGTGGAAGCGGTATTGGCGGCAGGGCCTTCGTTAACATTGGACAAGGTGGCCATATGCTAGCCTCCTTTTTAGTTTGACAAGGTTAGATTACCGCTGCGAGTTCTTTTTGCGAATGCAGGTCAAGATGAACTGGTTGCAAAGTGGCGAGGACCTCTTTTGCCTTAACGACGTCCGCCGCCGTCCCGTGGACGATCAAGACAAACTTATCGCTCTTCAACTCGGTCTCATACTTGATAACGCTGTCCTTTGGAATGCCGATACTTGCGAGACCGGCGCCAATTGCGCCGACACCGCCGACCACCACCGCGCCCTCCAGCGCCCCAATGATCCACGCTACCAGCGGCCCTGCCACGAGAATAGGCCCGATGCCGGGAATTGCGAAGAAAGCGGAACCGAACAACAGGCCCCAAAAGCCTCCCCAAAAAGCGCCGATCTTGCCCCACCGCTTCATCCGGTCGCCAGCATTGTAATATCCGACTACTTGTTCGTCGGTGTGGACGTCCTTCGCGGCGATCGACAAGGTATGCATATCGACCCCTGCGCGCTGCAGTTCTTTGACGGCCTGCTCGGCCTCTGGATGTGTGTGAAATACCGCTACTACTGAATCAAGCTTTGACATATTGATATCCTTCATTACTCAGTCGTCTATCCTTCTCGTCCCCAGTGTAGGGACAACAACGTCAATCGAACGTCAAAAAGAGTCATTCAACGCTTTGCTGCAGGGGCGGCGTTCAGCAGGAGTTTGAGCGCGTCGATCGCCTTCTGTGCCGCCGCTAGTTGAATGCGCTCCCGATCGATCTCCGTATCGGGTTGCGACACTCCGGCCGCCTGCGGCGCGCCGGCCTGCGGCGTTTCCTGCGAACTAAACAGGGCGGACAGAGCCTCGTCAAGCGTGGGACGCATCACGACCTTGTCGCCTGTCGCTACAATCACTCGCTTGAGTTGGGGAAAATTCGTGCCTTCCGCCCGGAGATACAGCGGCACCACATATAGGAATGAATTCTCAATTGGAATCACGACCAGCTTTCCGCGGATGACTCCCGATCCCTTCTGATCCCAGAGAGTCAGTTGCTCGGAAATCGTCGTGCTCTGGTCGATCATCGCCCCCACCTGGTTCGGCCCGTAGGTCAACTTATCTTTCGGCAGTTGATAGAAGAGCATTTTCCCGTAATCGGGGAAATCGGACCTCGCGGCCAGCCAGGAGATCATATTGTCCCTGTTTTGCGGCGTGAACGGACTCATGAGCAAGTACTCCAACTGATCGCTTCCGGGAAGCTTCATCAAGATGTAGTAGGGCTCCATGGCGCTCATTTTTCCGTCGTACTTCTCCTGCGGTGGAACCCATAGATCCTCGCGGTTGTAGAAAACCTGAGGATCGGTCATGTGAAAGAGTTGATATTGCGCCGCTTGAATTGCGAAGAGATCCTGAGGATAGCGCAGATGCAATTTCAGATCGGCCGGGAGTTGATTCAGGTCCTTGAAGACGCCGGGAAACGCGTGACGATAAACGTCGAGTACGGGGTCTTGGGGATCCATCATGTAGAAGGAAACCGTGCCGTCATACATGTCGACAATGACCTTGACTGAGTTACGGATGTAATTCAGGCCGCTACCAGAGTCGGCCGTTCGAGGATTCGAATAGGGAAAGCGGTCCGAAACGGTATACGCATCCTGTATCCAGTACAGTTTGCCTTCACTCAATACCGCGTAAGGATCGGCGTCGAGTTTCAAGAAAGGAGCGACCTTCGAGACGCGTTCCTGCACGTCACGCCAGATCTGAATCCGGCTTGTGGATGTCAGATAGGATGTGAACAATATATTGATGTCCGCCTGCGTCCAGGCAAATAAGAACCTCTTGCTCAGACTGTCAAGCGGGATTCCACCCTTTCCGCTATAACTGGTGTAAACGTTCTGATTGCCTTGCGGGTAGTCGAATTCCTTAACGCCTGTCGCCACGATTCGTGAACCCGGCATGCCCTCGCCGTAGTAAATAGCGGGTTGCGTGACGTTCAGACCGAATGAGGATTGCGGCGGCACGTTCTGAACCAGATACTCCGGGAATCCTCCGCCGATGCTCTTGGACACGAAATTCATCACGAGGCCGAATCCATGCGTGAACTGCAAATTTTGATTCACCCACGTTTGCGCCTCGGCAGGCAATTCAGGCGAAAGCTCACGTGTCGAAAGCATGACCTGGTGATAGCCGTCGGCCAAGTGGTAGCGGTCCACATCCACGCTGTAGAACTTGTAATAAAGCCGAATCGCCTGGGTCTGCTGATAGGTTTGCAGCAAAGGCCGTTTATCCCAGAGCCGGATGTTCTGGATGGTGTCCTGATTCCTTGCCAGAACGGCGGGTGTGAGGTCCGCCATCGCAGGATACGCCGTCTCCTGTATGCCATCCAGCTTGTACGCTTTTCGCGTGAATTCGATATAGTTTTTCAGATAGGGAGTTTCGAGGCTCAGCTCGTTTGGCTGGACCACGAACTTCTGAAAGATAGCGGGAATCAGCACGACGCCGATGATGTAAAAAGCCGCGTAGACCGCAGCTCCTATGGCCACTGCTTTCCACTGCGGCCGGAAGAAATTAAATGCCAGAAGGATGCACGCCGCCACTGACAGGCCCATCATGACCCACAGCGCGGCCAGCGTAACGTGACCTACCGTATATCCCACGCCGTACACAACGCCTGTGGTGGAATAAAGCAGCTGGAACCGGTCCAGGTAATAACCCCATGCGAACGCACCCGCCAGAATGAAAGAGAGTATCGACAGATGCTGCACGGCATGCGTCGCGACCTTGATGGTTCGGCGGGCCGTGACGCGGAGAAGTCCTGAGTAGGCATATTGGCATGCTACGGCAACAATGGCCAGTATTGTCAAAACGACGAGACTGGTCTGCAGCAGCTCATACCAGGGCAGGCGAAACATGTAGAAGCCCAGATCCACGCCAAAGAAAGGGTCGGCCAGTCCGAAGGCGCCACCGTAGTGGAAGCGCAGCCAGGTGTCCCATTGCGTATAGATTCCGCTTGCAAATATAGCGGCGGCTACCCCCACCAGCAGCACTGTTCCTCGCGCCACGACATGGCGAACAGCGGCTTGTAGTCTGATTTGAGGCGCATTGCCGGCTGGGCCATCCACAGGTGGCGTATTCGAGCCGGCCGTGATCGTGCCGCCTTTCGAAGCAAGCCTCAGATTGAACCACAGGAACAGAAACGCAAAAGCAAATGCAGAGCAGGTCAATCCGACCCTCACCGAAACGAGCGTCCAGAAGATGCCGCCATAGTCGAGCTGCCGCATCCAGAGCCACTTTTGCAGAAAGCCGGGAATCGCGATCAGGGCAATAAAAAGGAGAGCTGCAACGGGGAAAAGCCATTTCAGCATCCTTCCCAGCCAGGCAGGCGGTTCGACGTCTTTGTGTTCCTGAACCGCAGGCCGCAGCTCAAGGAAGGGTATCACCACTGTCGGTGTGGCCTTTGGCGTTTGAACGTTATTGTCGATCATTTTCTCTATCTCTTTCTCACTTCTCCAGCAGCTTGCGAATCGCTTTTAGTTCATGCTCCCGTTTCGGAGTGGTTCTTGGGTATGCCATCTTGAGCTCACGAAGTGCATCGAGGACAATCTGCGAGACAATCAGGCGGGCGTCGTCTTTATCGTCGGCTGGAACTACGTACCACGGCGCATGGTGAGTGCTGGTCCCGTGCAGACACCCCTCATAGGCCTCGATGTAGTGGTTCCAGTATTTCCGCTCGTGAATGTCCGCGGCGCTGAATTTCCAATTCTTATCGGGGTCGTCGATGCGCGCCAGGAATCGAAGGCGCTGTTCTTCCTTGGAGAGATGTAAGAACACTTTGACGGTCCGCGTTCCGTTGCGGTAAAGGTGTTCTTCCAAATCCACGATGGAGCGGTAACGCTGCTTCCAGATGGTCTTTTCATCGCGCAGTTCCTCCGGCAGTCCTTGGTTGCGCAGGATCTCCGGATGCACCCGAACGACCAGCACTTCTTCGTAATAGGAGCGGTTGAAAATGCCGATCCGCCCGCGCTCAGGAAGATCGCACGTGGTTCGCCACAGAAAATCGTGTTCCAGTTCGTTAGCGCTGGGCTGTTTGAAACTGAAAACCTGGCAGCCCTGCGGATTGATTCCGGACATCACGTGCCGGATGGCGCCGTCCTTTCCGGCCCCGTCCATGCCCTGAAAAACGATCAATAGGGCATAGTGGTTCGAGGCATAGTGAAGGCGTTGCAGCGCGCTCAATTGCTCGACGTGGTCAGCCAGAAGCTCGCGATATTTTTTCTTCGACTTGCAAATAGGCTTTCCCAGCGTTGGCCACTCGTCGAGTTTGACTTTTTTATCCGGTTGGACGCGGTAATCGTCGGAGTTCATGTTCATTTGCTCACGCTGACATGGTCCTTGCCGATCTCGCGCTCCGCTTCCACCCAATCTTGCGTTGCCTGGCCATTGGCGCGGCCGCGCTTCTCAAAAAGTTCATAAGCCCGAGTCTGAATCTCCGTTCTCAGATCCGGCGGCGGTGGTGTCTGCTCCTTCGGCTTCTTGTTCAACAGCGCGGGTTTCGTGGGGTCGAGAATGCGATAGGTCAGCAGCTTGATCCGGTCGTTCAACAGAGCCCATGCAATCGCGTAAGCCCAGACGAACCCCGCCCAGCCCCAGCCGAGCGGCGTCATAAACAGACCGTATACCGCGATGAGAGTCGCGACGATTTGCGTGCCGAGCACCGCGATCCACAAAATCCTCGCAGGCCGAATCGACCAGAATGGCCCGCGGGTGCGCGTCAGGAAAATCGTCAGATGGCCGGCTACGGACAGCTTCAGATACATGAGCGTCTGGACGTGATCGCGGTCCAGGTGAAACACGCGCTCACCAAGATAAAACAGCCCAAACGCAGCAATGACACCGAAGACTCCCAGTACCGTGGAAACCCCCAGCACCAGGCGCATGTTCCAGGCCTCGGGCTTATCTTTGTAATGGACGTTGTCGTAGGCGATGGATAGAATCGCTCCGTCGTTGAGCAAGGCGATCATGACGATCATGACCGCGGTTACCGGATAAAAATTAAAAACCAGGATCGCCAGCGTCATGAAGAACAGCACGCGCAATGTTTCGGCGATGCGGTACATGGCATAGCTGTTCATGCGTTGGAAGATGCGCCGGCTTTCCTTGATCGCGTCGATGATCACGTGCAGTCCCGGCGCCAGCAGTACAATCGAGGCCGCGGCGCGCGCCGTATCTGTCGCGCCGGAAACGGCGATGCCGCAATCCGCCTTCTTGAGCGCCGGAGCGTCGTTCACTCCATCTCCGGTCATTCCGACAATGTGCCCGCTGTGCTGCAGTACGTCCACAATATGGAATTTATGTTCCGGAAACACCTGGGCGAAACCATCCGCTTTCTCGATGGCTTCCACAGCCTGAGCTGTCTCGTGATGCTTGATATCGCCCAAACCGCTGGCATCGAGAATGTTCGTTCCCATCCCGAGTTGCTTCGCAGTTTCCTTGGCGATCGCTATCTGATCGCCCGTAACCATCTTCACGGACACGCCCATATCGCGTGCGCTTGCGATCGTTGCTTTGGCCTGCGGGCGAACCTGATCGAACAAGGACAGCACACCCACCATCCGCCATTTGTTTTGCTCGTCGGCGCGCGCTACACCTAACGACCGGTAGCCCTTTCCCGCGAATTCGTTGACGGCGTTATCCACGGCATCCTTCGCCTCGCCGGCATTAGTGGACATCTTAAGAATTACCTGCGGCGCGCCCTTGGCCACGTAGAACTGTTTTCCGTCTGCGCCCTTCACCGTCGCCTCGGTGCGCTTGTGAACCGGATCGAACGGCTGAAAGTGGAGCACTTGGCAGGCCTTCAGCGCCTTATCGTTCTTCACGCCTCCGATCACAGCGAGGTCGATCGTGTCCTTGTCTTCCGCACGCGAAGCCAGCGCCGCGCAGAGGATGACCTCGTCGGCTGTAATTCCTTGCAGCATGAAAGGATCGCCCAGGGTCAATTTGTTGAGGGTCAGAGTGCCGGTCTTATCCGAGCACAGGATGTCCACCCCGGCCAGTTCTTCGATAGCCGAGAGCCTGGTGACGATGGCTTGTTTCTTGGCCAGAATGCGCGCGCCTACGGCCATGGTCACCGACAGAACGGTGGGCATCGCCACGGGAATCGCGGCCACCAAAAGGACCAGGGCGAACTCCAGCGTGCTCATCACCGGATCGTGACGGATGAGCGCGACCGTAACGATCAACGCCACCAGGACCACCGCGAGAACAATCAGGTAATCGCCGATCTTCAGCACCGCCTTCTGGAAATGGCTGATGGATTCCGGCCCCTGCACCATTTGGGCGGTCTTGCCGAAGTACGTGTCGCTGCCGGTGGCGTAAACCATGGCTTCGCTTTCACCCTGGCGAACGATAGATCCGGAGAAGAGCGCGTCACCCGGCTTCTTTATGGCGGGCAGAGACTCGCCTGTCAACGCGGATTGATCCACTTCGACCGGGTCGCCTGGCAGCAGGCGCGCGTCGGCCGGAACAATGTCGCCTAGTTTCAGGCGTATGACATCGCCCGGCACCAATTCCTTCGCCGAAGGATCGGTCCATTTCCCATCGCGTTTAACTTTGGCCTTGATCGCCAACTGCTTCCTGAGTGCGGCGATCGCATTGCCGGCTTGATGTTCCTCCCAGAATCCGACGACAGCGTTTGAAACCAGCAACAGAAGGATGATGAAGAAATCCGGCCAGTGGCGGACCAAGCCGGACAAAATCACCGCCCCTTCGATCATCCATGGAATCGGGCCCCAGAAATAAGTGAGGAATTTCAGGTACGGATTTTCTGTCTTTTCCGCAATCGCGTTGGGCCCATACTGAGTCAGCCGTTTCAGCGCCTCAGTCTGGCTGAGGCCGTCCGGCGACGAGCCCAGCTTTTTCTGGAATTCCGCCATTGGAATCGATTTCAGATTTTTCTGGGCATCGGACTTCGTATCTTCAGTTGATTTCATAATTAACCGTCATTAACCGCCGGCGTTCGCGCTCTTTGGGACCTTTGCTTTCGGAGAGTCGGCCAACCCTCCCGCCGGTAAGACTTCCGGCATGTCCAGGCTCGCCACGCCGATGCGGTTGTCCGCCATTCCGTAATAGACATCGAAGCGATCTGGCAGGCCAAGATCGTCCCGCCGGTCGATGCCCGTGGGAAACACTACGTTCGCTACTGCGCCATCGCGTTCGTCCGGTTGCGACGGCGTGAGTACCGGATCGTGTGAGCGATAGCGGATTACTTGCGGGCGCTCTTTCGAAAGCACCATTACGCCGGCCGAGTAACGCAGCGCGTGGACGCTCTTGTTCGCCTGCTCCATTTCGCCCACGCCGTGGTACACGATCAGCCAGCCGTGCCGTGTAAGAATTGGCGGCGTGCCCCCACCGATCTTGAGCCGCTCCCACGGAGCGATCGGGCTGGCCAGCCGATGATGAGAGGTAAACACGCACAGGCTGTCTGAAGCATTACCCGCGAGCGCGGTGGGGCAGTAAGAAATCCAGATACTTTCCCGATCGAGATCCAGCTCGCGTGGCCCACGCTGGCAAGCGGTTTCCTCCGGCCGCGTGCCCGGGAAAAGGGGCCGATGGATGAGCGCCAGTTCCGGGTGGCCCGACGGATTCGGAATGGCAACCGGGAACAGACTCGCATCCTTGTCGTCCACGCCGTCGAATTCGATTCCTTCATAAGGAGAAAATCGCGCCAGTCCCAGACGCTTCCAGTGAAAGAGATCTTGCGATACCGCCAAGGCGATGCGCGGGCCGCGGACCGAAAACGCGGCATAAGCCATCACATAGTGTTTCAGCGGTTCGATGAAAGTGATCCGGGGATCTTCGCAGCCACCGCCGCCATTCGGCCGCAGCTCATAATCGGCTTCGGGCTGGAGTGCGATGCCGAGCCGCTCCACACCTGTCGGATCGCCCGCGGAATTGAACTTCACGCGAGCGATGCCGATGCGCGAGAAGTTTCCTTTTGCAACCAAACGAGGGAACAGATAAAGCTCACCGTCAGGACCACGAATGGCGGCTGGATTCAGAACGCCTTCCACCTCGTGTGGATTACCGGGCTCGGGCTCCATCACTATGCCGAGGCGCTCTAACTTGAATGAACTGACGAGGGTGGTCATTCCTGACCTCGCTCCGACAAACAGGCAATCATTGTCTCAATCACTCGCTTCGTCTCGTGCGGTCCCTGTACGCAGACAGAGACCACGCCCGCCTGCTCGGCCGGATAGTCGTTGCCTCCCGCAAACAGGGCGTCGCCCGCGAAAATCATTTCCTTAATTGAGATTCCAAGAATATCCCGCAGCTTGCCGATCCCGTAGGCTTTATCTATACCCGGCTTCGTAACATCAATCGATGTCGCGCCGCCCATGCGTACGGAAAATGCGGGGATCAGCTTGTCCAGAATCGCTTTGATCTTCTTCCGCTTGGCGAAATCGTGGTCCCATTTGTCCTTATCTTCCAAAGGGGCTTGCTGACCCAATGCGGAAAATGTAATCTGGCTTCCCCGGTCTTCAATTACTTCTCCCCAGACTTTCTCGGCCTTGAAGCCCGCTTCCGCGACTGCCTTCTCCAAAGAGCCGATAATGTTCTCTTTTTCCGCGGAGGTGAAATCTTCGGAATAGAGCTTCGTCCAAGCGCCTGTGTAACGGAAGAACTTTGTTCCGCAGGTAGGCAGGATAGATAGATTTGTCAGGAGCGTGCCGGCGGGAAGATGGGAAAGCACCTGCTTTTCAAATTGCGGCCAGTCTCCTCCGGAGATGATGGAGACTTTGACAACGCCGATAAGGTCATGAAGAAGCCGGGCCATCTCCGCGTCCACAGGCGACTTACTTTCGGCCAGCGTGCCGTCCAGATCGAACACAATCAGCTTCTTCATTGCGGTATCTCGATTTCCAATACGTTCACCGCGCCTCGCGGTTGGAAAGTGCACGCGCCAAGAACCGCCGGTAACAGAAACACATCGCCTTTTCCGGCGTCATAAGTTGCGCCGCTGTGCTCGATCTGCCCCGCGCCCTCGATGCATACCAGCACGGTGGGCGCCCCAGCAACGCCGGCTGTAAATGGCGATTGTCCACGCAGACGCCACAACCGGAAGTGTTCGCAATGAAAAAGTCTCTCGCGGATTACGGGTGACATGGCTTCCACTGCCGGCTTGATCAGACCACCCGCGGAATCCGCAAAATCGATGCAGGCAAGCGCCTGGTCCACTTGGAGCGGCCGCTGCTTGTGTGTCTTCGGATCCACGTGGTTCCAGTCATACAAGCGAAACGTTACGTCGCTATTCTCCTGAACCTCGAAAACCATGACACCGCCGCCCAGAGAATGAACCATGCCAGCCGGGTTGAAGACGGCGTCGCCGGGCTTCGGATGGAAGCACGCGAGATGGTCCGCCACCGTGCCATCGTTTAACGCGCGCCGCAGAACCTCCGCGGTGGCGCCTGGCTTCAGGCCAGCATAGATGCGGCTCTTTATTCCCGCCTCCAGCACCACCCATGCTTCGGTCTTCCCGGTCTCGCCCGCGGGGAGCAAATCTTTATAATTGTCCGAGGGATGCACCTGCACCGAGAGCATTTCAAGTACGTCGAGGAACTTCAGCAGCAATGGGAATCGCTGGAATCGGCCGGCCAACTTACCCATCAACTGTTGCGGGAATCGCTCCATCAGTTGCGCGATGCTCTGCCCCTTGAGCATGCCGTCCGCAACGCGGCTCATATGGTCCGCGCGATCGCTCAGAACCCAAGCCTCGCCAATTGGGCCGTCCGGTAGTGGCGCTGTCAGTAAGTCTGCCAGACGGCGTCCACCCCAGAGCCGATATTGATAAATGGGCTCGAAGCGAAGCGGATATAGAAGTGTGTCTCTCATGATTTGTCTAGCGGCTATTGGAGATGCGGCAGGAAAGCTAAGTCATCGCTCAGCACGTAGATCGTCATTGCCGTAAGCATGAAAAACAGCGCAACCCAGATCCGCCAATCGCGATGTGCGCGTTTCCAGTACGGAGGCAGGTCTTGCCGGGTATCGTGACGGACGCTGCCCGGATCGGGACCTTCGTTCCCGTGATGACCGTAGTTAGGCTCGCTCATTGCCCGGAAGCCTTCCATTTCCTGTTGCGAATCTCCGGCAAATCCTCGCCATGACTATCGATGTAATGTTTGTGTTCGATCAGTTTGTCCTGCATCGTCTGTTTCAGATAAGACCCTTTTGAACCCAAGTGAGGCAGGCGGTCGACGACGTCTTGCACGAGATGAAAACGGTCGAGGTCGTTTTGAACCCGCATGTCGAAAGCGGTCGTGATGGTGCCCTCTTCCTTGTAGCCCCGAACATGCAGATTGCGATTAGCGCGGCGGTAGGTCAGGCGATGGACCAGCCAGGGGTATCCGTGAAAGCCAAAGACAATATGCTTGTCTTTCGTGAACAGCGAATCGTAGTCCGTTTCGCAGAGTCCATGCGGGTGCTCGCTGCTCGATTGCAGCTTCATCAGATCCACGACATTAATTACCCGTATCCTTAACGCGGGCAGATACTCGCGAAGAATGGAAACGGCCGCCAGAATCTCCAGCGTCGGCGTATCGCCGCAGCAGGCCATTACCACGTCGGGTTCGCTGTCCTGGTCGTTGCTGGCCCATTGCCAGATTCCGATTCCTTCCGTGCAATGCACCACCGCTGCGTCCATGGTCAGCCATTGCGGGAGTGCGTGTTTGCCGGCCACCACCACGTTGACGTAATGGCGGCTGCGCAGGCAATGATCGAACACCGACAGCAGACAATTCGCATCCGGCGGCAGATAAACGCGCACGATATCGGCCTTTTTGTTGATCGCGTGATCGAGGAATCCGGGATCCTGATGAGTGAAGCCGTTGTGATCCTGCTGCCACACGTGGGACGCGAGCAGATAGTTCAGCGAGGCGATCTTGCGGCGCCAGGGGAGTTCCAGAGTCACTTTCAGCCACTTGGCGTGCTGGCTGAACATGGAGTCGACGATGCGAATGAAAGCCTCATAGCTGTTGAACAGCCCGTGCCGCCCAGTCAGAAGATATCCTTCCAGCCAGCCTTCGCATTGATGTTCGCTGAGCATGGAGTCCAACACACGTCCGGTGGGTGCGAGGAATTCATCGTTCTTTACCTCGCGGGCGTCCCACTGGCGGTTGGTAACTTCGAAAATCGCGCCAAGCAAGTTGGAAAGGGTCTCATCGGGACCGAAGACACGGAAGTTACGCTGATCCTGATTCAGCACTGCCACATCGCGCAGGAATTTACCCAGGACGAGAGTGTCTTGTCCATCGACTGCGCCAGGTGACGGCACATTCACTGCGTGGATGTGAAAGTCCGGCATACGCAAATCGCGCAGCAGAATGCCTCCGTTGGCATGCGGATTCGCGCCCATACGCCGCTCGCCCTTCGGCGCCAGGTCGGCGAGTTCCGGCATCAGCCGGCCATTTCCGTCGAACAACTCTTCGGGCTTGTAGCTCTTCATCCAATTTTCGAGGAGCTGGACATGATCGGGATGCTCGGGATCCACGAGGAGGGGCACCTGGTGCGCCCGGAAGGTGCCCTCGATTTGCAGACCGTCGACGACCTTCGGTCCAGTCCAGCCCTTGGGCGACCTCAGGACGATCATGGGCCAACGGGGGCGATCGTTATCCTTATTAGTCCGCGCGTTCTTTTGGATTAGCCGGATGTCCTCAATGGCGTTGTCCATCGTGGCGGCCATCAGTTGATGCATTTTTTCCGGCTCATCGCCTTCGACGAAGTAGGGAGTCCAACCGCAGCCTCGCAGGAATTGCTCTAACTCATCGTGCTCGACGCGGGCAAGCACGGTAGGATTGCTGATCTTATAGCCGTTCAGATGAAGGATCGGCAGTACGGCTCCATCGGAAATCGGATTGAGAAGCTTGTTGGATTGCCATGAAGTTGCCAGCGGACCGGTTTCCGCCTCGCCGTCGCCGACCACGCAGGCCACGATCAGATCGGGATTGTCGAACGCCGCCCCGAAAGCGTGGCTCAGCGAATACCCCAACTCGCCACCCTCGTGAATCGAACCCGGCGTTGTCGGGGCAACATGGCTCGAGATCCCCCCAGGAAACGAGAACTGCTTGAACAGTTTTTTCAGCCCGGCTTCGTCCTGCGTGACGTTCGGATAGACCTCACTCCACGTACCTTCCAGGTAAACATTGCCCACGATCGCCGGGCCGCCGTGACCGGGACCCGCGATATAGAACATATCCAGGTCATACTTCTTGATCACGCGGTTCAAATGCACGTAAATGAAGTTCTGGCCCGGCGTGGTCCCCCAATGACCGACCACCAGAGGCTTCACATGAGAAAGTTTCAGCGGTTCTTTCAAGAGCGGATTGTCATAGAGATAAATCTGCCCAACCGAAAGATAGTTGGCAGCCCGCCAATAGGCATTGATCTTCCCTAGTAACTCGGGTGTCAATGGAACACGCGCCTGCTTCGCGACTGGGACCTCAACCTTGCCATTGTCCAGGACAGCCGTTGAAGTTTCGTTGGTAGTTTCGATCATGTTTTTCTCCCCCGGTACGCCGTCAGATAGCCCTTAGCTCGCTAACCTAGGTACCAGCCTTAGCCGACATCTACAAGGTAGCGGGAAAAATGTCAAAATCTCGTCAAAAGCGAATGAGCGAGGCCAGAGACCAACACGTTTTTGACAAATTCTTGATACTCCCCGGCTGACTATAAGTTTGCACATCGCGTTGGTCCGCGCCGGACCGGCGGAGTAACATGATCGAGAACAACTCTTCAATCACCTGCGTTTTCGTGGATATCGGCGGTGTTCTGCTCACCAACGGATGGGACCACCACGAACGCAGGAGGGCGGCGAAGCACTTCGAGCTGGATTGGCGCGATCTGGAAGAGCGTCATGCCATGACCTTCGAAATCTACGAAGAGGGCAAAATCACTTTTCAGGAATATTTAGGGCTGGTAGTCTTCCACCAAGAGCGTTCCTTCACGCGGGCGCAGTTTCGGCGCTTCATGTGCGATCAATCGAAACCTTACACCGAAATGATCGGGATGGTAGCTGGTCTGAAGGCCCGGCACGGATTGAAGATCGCCGTGGTCAGCAACGAATCTCGGGAACTGAATGCGTATCGGATTCGCACGTTCAAGCTGGATAGTTTTGCGGATTCCTTTATTTCCTCCTGCTTCGTCCATCTTCGCAAACCCGACGTGAACATCTTCCGGCTTGCGTTGGATATCACTCAAGCAGCGGCGCGCAACGTGTTGTATATCGAAAACACGGCGATGTTTGTCCGGATCGCGGAAGGCCCCGGGATACGAAGTATCTTACACACGGACTATAAGTCCACGCGGGCGCAACTCGCCTCGCTCGGCCTAGCGCACTTCCCCAAAAAGCCAATAGAAAGCGATTCTAAATGAGTACTCAAGAACTGATAAATACGGCAAAGATGCTGGTGGCCCACGACAAGGGTCTGCTGGCAATGGATGAAAGCAATCCGGCCTGCAACAAACGGTTCGCTAAACAAGGGATTCCCCAGATCGAGGAGGCCAGGCGCGCGTATCGGGAATTAATCATAACCACGCCGCATCTGAGTGAGTGCATTAGTGGCACAATCCTTTACGACGAGACAATCCGCCAGCGCAAGAACGATGGCACTCCTTTCGTCAAGGCCATTCAGGATGCGGGAATCATTCCGGGCATCAAGGTAGACACGGGTGCAAAGTCTCTGGCCGGTCATCCCGGAGAGAAAATCACCGAAGGTTTGGATGGATTGCGCGGCCGTCTTCAGGAATATTTTCAACTGGGGACGCGTTTTGCCAGGTGGCGGGCAGTGATTACAATCGGCGATGGCATTCCGAGCCGTGGCTGCATGGAGGCCAACGCGCAGGCGCTGGCCCGCTATGCGGCGCTGTGCCAGGAAGGCGGACTCGTCCCGGTCGTCGAACCAGAAGTGCTGATGGAAGGCGATCACACGCTCGAACGCTGCCGGGAGTTAACGGAAGAAGTCTTGCGAACGGTCTTCAGTCGCCTTTATATGCAGCGAGTGGAACTGGAGGGCATGATCCTCAAGCCCAATATGGTGCTGCCGGGATTTGACGTGCGCAAAACAGGAAACCGTGGACGAGGTCGCCGATGCAACCGTGAAATGTCTCTTGCGAGCGGTGCCCGCAGCCGTTCCAGGCGTGGCGTTCCTGTCGGGCGGACAATCGTGTGAGTTGGCCTCGGCACGTTTGAATGCGATGAATTTCAGATTCAAGTCGCATCTGCCCTGGGCGGTCGCATTTTCGTTTGCCCGCGCCATCCAACAACCGGCTCTGGAGACTTGGAAAGGCCAGGGGGCAAATGTGGTTACTGCACAGCAGGTACTTTATCATCGCGCCAGGTGTAACCGCGCCGCCCGCTGTGGCGAGTATCAGGCTGACATGGAAAAGACATGGAAGTGGGACGCGCTTAAGGCGGCGTGAACGATGGATCAAACTCTTAGAGGGCTCTCCGAAGAGCGGCAGAACGGCTGCCGGACCGCGCTGCAGAAATTCGAAGAGAGGCACGGCCTCTTAGCATGGGAAATGTCGGTGAAGGTTCAGGAAACGGCTCTCGGGAAGTACAGCGTGAAAATACAAATTACTCCACCCCCGGAATCCGGGTTGCCGCCGTGGCCGATACAGGAAATTGCGGTAGCGGATGCATCCTGCGATGTCGCGGCGGACGTCGATAAGATGTTGGAACTTGCCTATCAAGCCCGTTTCCCTGAGAAAACGAGGTCCTCATGATTCAAGCCACGCACAAAGGCATCGAGATCGAAATGGAGCTGCATCAGCTAACGCACGGATACTGGAAGTGCGATTACACACTCATAAATCATCCTGAACGAACCATAATGATCGATCACGGGCCGAAAGAGTTCCCGACTATGGACCTTGCCAGGGAATCCGCGTTTCAGGAAGCTTGCGCCGCGATTGATCGGGACGCCGTGAAAACGTTTTGACGGCATTTTGATATTCCCCGCTTCATACTAAGGTTGAGTTGCAATGGAGGTTATACATGCCGAAGACTGTTGTTGGATTGTTTGAGAATGCCCGGCTCGTGGAAAATGCCGTCACGGAGATCGAGGCCCTGGGTTTTCCGGTGCAGGAGGTTCGCACCATGACGGAGCCAGCGAGTTTCGAGGTTACGGGAGTAATGAGTTTCCCGCGAGTCGATTTCGAAGTGGACTTGGGCCGCGAACTTACCCGGATCGGGGCGACCATACCCGAGACGCGGGCGTACATCGCAGGACTGCGGCGCGGCGGGGCGCTCGCGTTCGCGACAGGTTCTGACGAGAAGGTGGCGGCCGCCGGGAATATTATGAACCGGCACGGCGCAGTGGAAGTCGAAGAGCTCATTGGGTCGGAACCGCGGCTACCCGATCCAGCCGGCAAAAACATGACGCCTCTGGTCGATAGTCCGGTCCTGACCGGGCGAGTGCGCCAGTCCGGCGGCGCCAGTGTTTTTGTGTGGTAACACCGGGCCACGTAGTGTGGTGCTGAACATTCACAGAATTCTTGTCCCCGTGGTGTTTACGGAGACTTCCCGCCACATCTTGCAACAGACAGCTTGGTTGGCGCGGCGCTTTCATGCGGAGGTAATCCTGCTGCACGTGGTACCTCCGCTCAGCTATCTGGCCGGCTCGCTCGAGAGCGGACACGAGATCACGGCGAGAGATTTGCACGCGCACATCGTGCAGCGGGCGCAGCAAGATCTGGACCAGGCGCTGCTCCCGGAGTTCGATGGGATTGCGGTCACACGCTTATTGCTCCGCGGCGACCCGGCCCGCGAAATTGTCGAGACGGCTCACAACCGTGACGCCGGCCTGATCGTAATGCCGACGCATCGTCACGGAGTATTTTACCGCTTGATCCTGGGATCGGTCACAGCAAAGGTACTGCACGAGACCCAGTGCCCGGTCTGGACAGGCGCTCACCTGGAAGAGGCGCCGGACGGTGAGTTTTCGATCCGCAACGTTCTCTGTTCGGTGGAGTTGAACCCGCACAGCCTTCATACCGTTTCGCTGGCTGCCGCGCTGGCCGCGGCCGCCGATGCGACGCTTACGCTGGTCCATGTCACGGCCAGCGTGGATGTCTACGGTCCCGGCGGGTTTCATGTCGATCCCGTGTGGAAGGAAAAGATCGTTGGCTTTGCCATCGAAGAGATCGCCAGGCTTCAACAGGAAGCAGGCACGAATGCCGAGGTCATCGTCGCTAGCGGTAATGTCCCGGAGTTGTTGAACCGGGCTGCGGAGCAAACGAAGGCTGACGTCCTGGTCGTCGGGCACATTCCCGGACGAAGCCATCTTGGCGACAACGGCGAGGGCTACGGAATTATTCGGCATTCGCTAATACCGGTCTTGAGCGTCTGATTATTCTGAGGCTTGGGGGATAAATGGCCACGATTGTTTGTCGATTTGATGCCATTTTGACAATGCTTCTCTTACAGTGAAGCTGTGAACCCAACGCGACGGCTCCACGACCTTGGCCAGAGCCTCTGGCTTGACAACATCACGAGAGGACTCCTGACGAGTGGCACGTTGCGGCACTATGTCGCCGATCTCTCAATAACGGGGCTCACTTCGAATCCCTCGAGCTTCGATCTGGCCATCGGGAAATCGAACTTCTACGATGAAGCGATCCGTCGCAAAACTGAAGAAGGCAAGTCCGGCGAAATGGTCTTCTTTGAGCTGGCCATCGAGAACCTTGCGCAGGCCGCGGAACTGTTTCGCCCGATCTATGAAGCCACCGGAGGCCTGGATGGTTGGGTGTCTCTCGAAGTATCTCCGTTACGCGTGTATGATGCCGCCAGCACGGTGAAAGCGGCCGTTCAACTCCGCGCCCAGGCGCACCGGCACAATCTCTTCATCAAGATTCCCGGGACCACGGAAGGCCTTTCCGCGATTGAAGAGACAATATTCGCCGGCGTGCCGGTGAACGTTACGCTATTGTTCTCAAGCGGGCAATATATCGCGGCAGCCGAAGCGTACCTGCGCGGGATCGAGCGCCGCATTGCCGCGGGGCTCAATCCGAAGGTGCGCTCAGTAGCATCGATGTTCATTAGCCGCTGGGACAAAGCGGTCATGGGGAGGGTTCCCAAGGAACTTCAGAATCGTCTGGGGATTGCCATCGCGAAGCGTACTTACAAGGCGTACCGCAATCTGCTCGCTTCACCGCGCTGGCTGAAAGCTTCCGGCGCCGGCGCTCAACCACAGCGTCTGCTCTGGGCGAGCACGGACGCCAAACACCCTGCTGCCTCGGATGTTCTTTACGTCAAGGCGCTCGCCGCGCCGGATACCATCCATACAATTCCCGAAGAGACGCTGCTTGCGTTCGCCGGTCACGGCGCGGTGGATGAGGTCCTGCAGGCCGATGGCGGCGATGCCGAGCGGGTAATCGCGGAGTTCAACAGGGCCGGCATCGACGATGAAAAGCTCGCCGGCGATCTTCAGCGGGAAGGCGCCGAGGCCTTTGTCTCATCCTGGAAAGACTTGCTCGATTGCGTCGAGTCAAAGAGCGCCACGCTCAAACTGCACCATAGATCGCAAGTCCCGCTACGCGCGTGACACACACATTTTCAAGAGAGAGGTAATCTATGGAACTGGGCATGATCGGATTGGGCCGGATGGGAACCAACATGGTGCGGCGTCTTATGCGCGCTGGCCACCACTGCGTTGTTTACGACCTCCAGCCGGGGGCGGTACAGACAATCGCCAAAGAAGGAGCCGTTGGGACGGCATCGCTCAAAGAGTTTGCCGGTAAGCTAAAATCGCCTCGTGCAGTCTGGATGATGGTGCCTGCCGCGGTGGTTGAAGCAACGCTCGAAACCCTCGTTCCGCGCGGGAGATCAACCACGTTGCGCGGACCGTGTTCCCGGAAGATTCGATCTTTCGCATCGACCATTTCCTCGGGAAAGAGGCGATCATGAACATCCTCTATTTCCGCTTCGCCGATTCTTTCCTCGAGCCC
>JBEKUT010000057.1:0-22385 GCA_049514735.1 Bryobacteraceae bacterium | reverse complement strand
GGTTGCTGGAGGCAAGGCCGCGGTTGCCGCAGATGGCAGATCCGTACCGCGCTCTCGAAAAAAACCCTGAGCGCCCTTTGTCCTCCAACGAGGCGTGCACACTTCCAGCAGTATGCTTCTGTGACATACCGCTCAGCGACCTACCGCTGCACATGACCAAGTATAAAGACTTTGGGATCTCCTTTACGAAGGATTTTTTGGCCGATCAGGGTGCCACACCGATGCTTTATGTGCCAACTCGTGGTCGCCCAGCCGCCCTACCCTATGAAGGATACTCGCGCGGTCGTGTGAAATTCCAGAGGGTTTCGTTCGACGAGTTCTGGAAACTTTTCAATCGGGTAGATGCCGCCTTAACACTCCGCGAACACACGAAACAAGCGGATTCGCTCATGGAGGACCTCCGCCGCCTCATCACGTTCTTGGAGTTCCATGTTATCGGTCAGCTGAAATTCTTCGATCATCGGCTGGATGACTCGGATCTCGAAAACTATTATATGGAGCGCGAATGGCGTGTCTGTCAGGACGTAGAGTTCTCACTAGGCGACGTAGTCCGGGCAATTATTCCCGAGCGGTACTGCGACCGGTTCCGTCGGGACTTCCCGGATTTCAACGGGGAAGTCTTTTTTGCGGATCGGCGGCACTAGACCGCGACCCCGACGTGCTCGCAGCTCGCCGGACCCCGACGACGGTCACTTTAGCCCTTGCATTTCTCCTTTTCTTCTCCTATACTAAGTTTAGCGAATAAAAGGCGAACGCAAGGAGAAGCCCCCATGTCCCTCCCTAAAAATCTCTATTGCGGTCCATGCGGCTGGTCTTACCCGCACTGGAACGGAACCGTCTACCCCAAGAACCGCTCGCGCGGCTTTCATTCCCTTGAATACATCTCCCGCTATTTCGATGCGGTCGAGATCAATACCACCTTCTATCAAGCCATCAGGCCCGAAATTACGCGCCTGTGGATCAAGAAGGTGGAGAACAACGAAAAGTTCTTGTTTTCCGCCAAGCTCAACCGGCGTTTCACGCATGACCGCGTACTGGATACAGCCGAGGTCACGGCATTTAAAGACGGCCTCTGGCCGCTCCTACGCGCCAAAAAGCTGGGCTGTCTACTCATGCAGTTTCCCTGGACGTTCCGCTACACCGAAGAGAATCGTGCGTTCTTCATCAAACTGCGCCGGACGTTCCGGGAGTTTCCGCTGGTCGCCGAGATGCGCCACAGCAGTTGGTCGCACGATGAGGCCATCGGCACGCTGATCGATCACAGGGTCGGGTTCTGCAACATCGACCAGGCCGCCTACACGAAGGCCATGCCTCCTACCGAGTTCGTGACCTCGCCCATCGGCTACGTCAGGCTGCACGGACGCAATCCCCAGGACTGGACGCAGGAGTTCGGAGCGTCCGCGCACGCTGCTTCGCGCCACGATTACCTCTATACGGCCGAGGAGTTGGCTGAATGGAGGGACCGCATTGAGCGCATACACCGCTACACTGCCTTTACATTCGTTTTCACCAACAACGACATCGGCGGCAAGGCGGTAGTGAACGGCATCCAGTTGGCGGAACTGCTGGGTGACGATCGCCGCCGTGCGCCCGCGGATCTGGCCCGCCGGTTTCCGATGGAACTGGCCGGTCTGCGCACGGATCGGCCGACGCAGCCTTGTTTGTTTGCGGCCTGAAAAAGCCGTTCACGGAAACAATGTGGAAATATTGCGAATCGATTCAATGGATTGCGGTTGACGTCCGGCGCGGCGTCTGGTGCCCGCCCGTAGGCTGAGACCAGGAGTTTTCAACCGTATGAATCGATTCAGCAAATCTTTGATTATCGCGGGCGGCTGCCTGCTGGCGCTAGCGGCCACTGGTCCGGCGCAGGCTACTACGGAGCGCGCCGTCAAGTTTGGAACCACGCTTCCAAGCACCTGCTACGCGGGCGATATCTTCTTCAACACCAATGCTCCGGCGGGCGCGAATCTCTTTGCATGCGTCGCGCCGAATACCTGGGTGACGCAAACTCTGGCGAGTCTCGCAGGCGACGTCACTGGACCTCCCGGAGCCAACATGGTGACGCAAATCCAGGGGAATTCCGTCGCGTCCACTGCTCCACAAACCGGACAGGCGCTCGTTTGGAATGGAACAAGCTGGACGCCGGAGACCGTCACTGGCGGCAGCGGCGGTTCGGGCGTTTCCATGGCGTCGCAACTCGGCGATTTTTCCGTCACGCTCACCAACGGTGTGACGCTGACCATTGGGGCGAATTGTCTGTTCAACACTCCCTGCAATATCCGCTTTGGAGGTCTGGCGTATTCGCTCACCGCCCCTGTGACCGTTTCGCTTGCGGGAGGAACCGGCAACGCTTTCGTCTATTTTGCAAGCTCGGGAACGCTCACCATCGGCCACAGCTTGACCTTAACGTGCTCCGGAGTCTGCAGCGCGCAAAGCGGAATCACAGCGTTCCCCACCGATGCCATCCCGCTGTTCACGTGGCACGCTACCAGCGGGACATGGGACGGTCAAGGTTCCGATCAACGGGCGTTTCTGAGCTCAAAAGACGTGCTTCCGGGAACCGGAATACTCACTACTGAGAACCTGGGGCACACGACGATTGCAGCCGATCCATCGGTGCTCGGCATGCGCGCCGCGGCTCCCAGTACGTCCAGTTCGAGTTGCTCGCCGGGGATGTGGGCGTCCGACTCCAACTTCTATTACGTCTGCGTCACGCAAAACACATGGCTTCGCACCGCGCTCAGCGCGTGGTAACGCAGTCGCTTGGGGCCGTTTGAGCGGCCCCTGCTACTTCTCGTCCTCGGTCTCTTTCTCGGCATCTTCGCCGTGCTCGACGATGTCGCCTTCCTGAAAAAGAATGCCCTTCAGGATGTCGCGCCAAGCTGGTTTCATCCGGAGCAGAAACTCCAGATTCATCCCAAAATGTTTGAACTCTTCATGCTGGGCGTCTTTCATGATGGCGACGGCAGCTTTGTCGGTTTCTATCGACATCCGTTGCTCGTACCAATTGATCGCTTCGGCTTCTTCCCCTAGCGACGCCATCATTCGCGCGAAAGTGCGCGTTTCTTTAGACAACTCTGCGGCAGGCTCGTGGTATTGTTCGAATCCCATATGGCTCCGTCCAATTATTTCATGTTGTAGGTGAACGCGAACTGTAGGCGCACTTCGTTGCCTTTGAACTCGGCAGGAAAGGCGGGAAGCGGCTGCGATGCGCCGACGCCCGCGACGGCCGCCTTGTCGAAGGCTTCGGTCCCGGACGGCATCGCGATCACCAATTTCGGTACATATCCGCGCCTGTCTACGATGAACTGCACCAGGACCTTGCCGCGGCGTCCCATACGGGCGCTTTCCGGAATGATCGCGAGCCAGTTGCGTTTGACGATTGACAAAACCTGGATGAGATACGGTTTGAAATCGACGCCTTGCGCATCGCTGATCAACTGCAGGCTGCTCTGGAGCCGGCCCGGCTGCGGGGGCTGCCGCTGCGTTTCGATGGGTGACGGCATCTGATCCTCATCGCCCACTATCGTCCCGTTAACTGGACCATTGGCGCCTCCGCGCACCACGCTCTCGATAGCGTCGTTCAGCGAAGTTTTCGGCAGCGGGATCTTCGCCTGGCCCGGAATCCGCTGTACGGTTGCACCGTTCTGGCCGGGAGTCTCGAAGGCCAGCTTGGGCGGTTGCGCGGATTGCGTCTTGGGTGCCGGGACGTCCGGGAACCCGAATTGTGGAGGAGCGACCGGAAGGTGGGCATCGAGCTTCGGCGGCTCGGGCAGAATCTGGGGCGTCTTTGCCGGAACTGGGGCGGGAGGAGGCGGCGCCGGTGGATGGAAAGTCTTCGGCGGTTGCGGCAGGCTCGGCTGAATCGCGCGCTTCGCCATCAGCCCTTCGACATTCACCTCTTTCGGAACCTCGCCTTTGTTGGGTTCCTTCTGCGTCAGCTCCTTGAACAGCGGAGCCACCAAGTGGACGGCCTGATGCAGGTCGATCTCAACCCTGCGCGACGGCGTCAACTCGGTCGGAATGCTGTTGATCAGAACGGCGGCAGCGAACAGGACGACATTAATGGCCAGAGATGCAGCGGCTTCGCGAAAAAATGTGCGCGAATCGGGACGTTCCTGCCAGTGAAGTAATAAATCGGGGCCGGAGTCTGTCTCCGTCTGAGTTTGGACCGCCACGCTGTTCTATGAAGAGACGCTGCGCCAGAGCCTGAAGTTGCCTAGGACAGAGACTTTAGCTGACTAACGACCACCTGTTTGTGCTCTTCGATTTTAGCAAGAATGGCGAGCGCCGCATCGAGCGCGCGCAGTCCATCTTTACCCGTAACGAGCGGCGTCCGGCGGGTCGCGACGCAATCCAGAAAATGCTCCACTTCGACCTTTAACGGCTCGTTCTTTTCGACCGCCAGCATTTGAAAATCGATCTTTTGATCGCCTTGCACGGCAAAAACTGCGCCTTCCTGGCGGCTGTAATCGAGCGAGATGTACTGGCTTGGCTGGAACAGGCGAAGTTTGCGGACGCGTTCGGTCGAGACGCGGCTGGCCGTGAGATTAGCTATACAACCGGTTGAAAACGCAAGCCGCACGTTTGCGATATCGACTTTTTCGGACAGAACTCGAATCCCGGCGGCGCGAATTTCTTCGGGCGCCTGGCCGACCATGTCGAGGACAATGTCGAGATCGTGAATCATGAGGTCGAGTACGACGTCGATATCGAGGCTGCGCGGCGAGAACAGGCTGAGCCGGTGCACTTCGAAGAATAGCGGGTGCGTCACGATTTTCTTGAGCGCCATCACGCCGGGATTGAAGCGCTCCAGATGGCCGATCATGAGGATGCGGCCGTGACGCTCCGCGGTGTGGATCAGTCGCTCGGCCGATTCGCGATCCGGAGCGATCGGCTTTTCCACAAGCACATCGATACCGGCTTCCATCAACTCGCACCCGACAGTGGCGTGCGAAGAAGTCGGAACCGCGACGATGGCCGCGTCCACTTTGCCGATCAGATCGGCGTGGGTAATGAAGGTAGAGCAGCCGAACTGCGCGGCCGCCGCGGAGGCGCGGTCCGGAATAACATCAACGACTCCCGCTAATTGCGCCTGGGCGCTTTCATGCAGCACGCGAACGTGGTTGCGGCCGAACGCGCCCGCGCCAACAACAGCTACTCGGATGGGGTTCAACATTTCCATGTGAGGCGGACGATCGCCTATTGTCGTCTGCCTTTTCTGCGACCAGGCAGGCCACGAAAAACGATGGCCTGCCCTACACTAGCATGGCAAAAATTCGTCGAGAAAGTGCTCGACTGCCGGGGCCTTTATGATATGATCGATTGTGCCACCCAGAATTCTGGGCGTGATTCCTGCCCGGTTTAATTCTTCCCGTTTTCCTGGTAAAGCACTCGTCTCCATCGCCGGTAAGTCCATGCTGCAACACGTGTATGAACGGGCTTCGCAGGCGCGCTATTTGACCAAGCTCGTGATCGCGACCGATGACGATCGTATCTACTCCGCCGCCCGTGAATTTGGGGGTTCAGTGAGGATGACTCGTTCAGATCACATCTCGGGAACGGATCGCGTAGCCGAGGTTGCATCGGCAGAGCAGGCGGAGATCGTGGTGAACATTCAGGGTGACGAGCCGATGATCGATCCCGACGCGATCGACGCAGCGGTACTCTCCATGATCGAGGACGAAGAAGTCCCGATGGCTACCTTGAAGAAGCTCATCGAGGATCCCAGCGAAGTCGCGAATTCCAACGTTGTGAAAGTCGTGACGGACCTTGCCGGGAACGCCATATATTTTTCGCGCTGCCCAATTCCTTTTGTGCGTGGCGGCACGCACGCACACTACAAACATATCGGTCTTTACATTTACCGGCGCGATTTTCTGCTACGCTATTCCGATCTCCCCCTTGGTCCGCTCGAACAGGCGGAATGCCTGGAACAGTTGCGGGCGCTCGAAAACGGATTTCGGATTCGGGTTGCCGAAACCGATTACGATTCTCTCGGCGTGGATACGCCGGAGGATCTGGAACGCGTGTCAACGCTATTTGAAGCATCTTTACTGAGGTAGACATGTCGACGACGGCCAAATATATATTCGTTACGGGGGGCGTGGTTTCGTCGCTGGGCAAAGGGATCGCGGCGGCATCCATCGGATGCCTTTTGGAAAGCCGCGGCCTGAAAGTCACGCTGCAGAAGTTCGACCCTTATCTGAATGTCGATCCGGGCACTATGAGCCCGTTTCAACACGGCGAGGTGTTTGTAACCGACGATGGCGCGGAGACCGATCTCGATCTCGGCCACTACGAGCGCTTCACGCACGCGCCACTGACGCAGAGCAACAACCTGACGTCCGGACGTATTTACGAGCAGATCATCCAGAAGGAACGCCGCGGCGATTATCTCGGCAAGACTGTGCAGGTGATCCCTCACGTAACCAATGAAATCAAAGCGGCCGCGCGCAAAGTTGCGGGCGATGCCGATGTGGTCATCGTCGAGATCGGCGGAACTGTCGGCGATATCGAGTCGCTGCCGTTCCTTGAAGCCATTCGCCAGCTTCGTCACGAACTGGGGCGCGACAACACTGCCTTTGTGCATGTAACGCTGGTGCCGTGGATCGCCGCGGCGCAGGAGTTGAAGACGAAACCGACGCAGCATAGCGTCAAAGAGCTGCGTGCGCTCGGTATTCAGCCCGATATTCTGTTGTGCCGCTCCGATCATACTCTGGCTCCCGATATGAAAGAGAAGATTGCGCTGTTCTGCGACGTGGATGTGCAGGCCGTGATCACCGCGAGCGATGTGCAGTCCGTCTATGAAGTGCCGCTCACGTTCGCCGAGCAGCGCGTCGACGAGATCATTCTCAAGCTGCTTCACGTAGAAGCGAAGCCGCGCGATCTGAGCCGCTGGACGGGCATGCTGGAGCGCATGCAGAATCCCGAAGGCGAGGTGAACATCGCGCTCATCGGCAAGTATGTCGAGTACGAGGATTCTTACAAGAGCCTCAAAGAAGCGCTCATGCATGGCGGCCTGGCGCACCGCTTGAAGGTCAACATTACGTGGATCGAATCGGAAGAGTTGCATTGGCCGGATTGCGCGCGTGTGCTGGAAGGCTTCGATGGAATCCTGGTTCCGGGCGGATTCGGAAAGCGCGGTGTAGAAGGCATGATCTGTGCGATCCGCTACGCGCGCGAGAACAAGGTGCCGTATTTTGGAATCTGTCTCGGCATGCAGACCATGGTGATCGAATATGCGCGCAACGTCTGCGGGATGGAGAACGCGAACTCCACCGAATTCGATCCCGGCACGCCGAACCGCGTTATCTATAAACTGCGCGAGCTGAAAGGGGTCGACGAGTTGGGCGGCACCATGCGCCTGGGAGCTTATCCGTGCAATCTCGCCGAGGGCAGCTTCGCGCGAGCGGCGTATAACGCGGCGCAAATCAGCGAGCGGCATCGCCACCGCTTTGAGTTCAATCGCGAGTTCGAACCGGTCTTGAAGGAGCATGGCTTGAAGCTGACCGGCCAGACTCCGGACGCAGTTTACGTGGAGATTTGCGAGATCGAAGACCATCCCTGGTATCTCGGCTGCCAGTTTCATCCCGAGTTCAAATCGAAACCGATGGAGCCGCATCCGCTGTTTTCGGCGTTTATCGGCGCGGCGCATAAGCAGCATGCTCGTATTGAGAACGAGCGGCGAAAACGTTCCGAAGAATTCTCACACGCCGATTGAGCAATCTGCCATTTTTCGGATCGGGCCAGGCGCTCGCGTTAATCGCCGGCCCATGCGTCATTGAGAGCGAGGAGCACGTTCATTTTCTGGCGCGCGAGATTGGCTGCATCGTTGGTCCTTTCGTTCTCAAGGCTTCGTTCGATAAGGCGAATCGCAGTAGTGTGAACTCGTATCGCGGTCCGGGATTGAAGGAAGGCCTGCGCATACTGGCCGGCGTGCGTCAGGCCGGGTATCCGGTGCTGACCGATATTCATGAACCGTCGCAGGCTGGACCAGCCGCGGAGGCCGTCGATATTCTGCAGATCCCGGCGTTCCTCTGCCGTCAAACGGATCTTCTAATCGAGGCCGGCCGCACCGGCAAAACGGTGAACATCAAGAAAGGCCAGTTTGTTTCGCCGCGCGATATTCGAAACGCAGCGGAAAAGGTCGCGTCGACCGGCAACGACAAAATCATTCTGACGGAGCGCGGGACATCGTTCGGCTACAACAATCTGGTCGTTGACATGCGCGGACTCGCCATCATGCGGGAGTTCGGCTGGCCCGTCGTTTTCGACGCGACGCACAGCGTGCAGATGCCCGGCTCTGCGGGGACTTCGTCGGGAGGTCAACCGCAATTCATCGCGCCGCTCGCGCGGGCTGCGGTTGCGGCGGGTGTCGATGGGATCTTCGTCGAAGTGCATGAGGCGCCGGAGCGGGCGCTATCGGACGGTGCGAATGCATTGCGGCTGGATCTGTTGGGTGCGTTGTGGAGCAAGCTGCAACAGATACACAAAGTCGCGAGGTAAGGCGATGGATGCCCAGCCGGTTCTCTTCACGATCGCGAAGGCAATTCACCAACACGGGCTTGAAGTCGTCATGATTGGCAACTCCGCAGCCGCGCTGCAAGGCGCTCCCGTGACCACCATCGACATCGATTTTCTTTTTCGCAAAACGCCCGCGAATTTAAAGAAGCTCAAGGCGATCGCGAAGGAGCTAGGCGGGGTGTTGTTGAAGCCCTATTATCCAAGCTCCGATCTCTTCCGGCTCATGCGTGATGAAGATACGCTGCAGCTCGATTTCATGGCGACTATCCACGGCATCCGATCCTTCGAAGGGCTGCGTAGCCGGGCCAAGCGGATCGATCTGGGCGGTCACTCGATATTGGTAGCCGGTCTTGCCGATATCATAAAGAGTAAGCGGGCGGCGGGTCGCGCGAAAGATCGCGCTGTGCTCGAGATCCTGAAAAAGGCGCTGGATGAAAAAGAAGACCACAAGGAAGAATAAACTAGACGCGCTGAAGCACGAGAGCGATCTCGCATTGCGCGAGCAGATCCGCCAGCTCCTGCGTCTTCCACCCGAGAAACGGACCCATTTTCTACGCAAGCGCATCGGCATATTGGCAACTTGCCTGTAACTCGCGGGAAGCCCGCGCTACATTAAACATAAGCCGCAAAATATGCAGTGGTATTACGCAGAAGCAGGCCGCCAGGCCGGTCCCGTGGACGACGAAACGTTTCAAGGCCTCGTCGGCTCGGGACGAATCGCGCCCGACACTCTGGTGTGGAGTCCGGGGATGGCCAACTGGCAGCCTTATGGGACGCTCCAAACCGGAGTCGCCACCTCGGCGGGCGCGCCTCCGCTTCCCGACACGCGAATCTGCTCCCAATGCGGACGGGCTTTTTCAACCGACGAACTCGTCTCCTTCGGTAGTTCCCTAGTCTGCGCGAATTGCAAGCCGATCTACGCGCAACGCCTTCGCGAAGGGGTGCTGAACACCGGACTCCATCAGTACGGCGGGTTTTGGATTCGCTTTGTCGCGGTCTTCATCGACGGCCTCATCATGCTGGTGGTCTCGTTGTTCTACACGCCTTTTGTCAACATGACGGCGTACGATCCGCACGAACCGGCGCGGGTCTTTATCGCCATCGGAATCCTCAGCGCGATCGGCATCGCTCTTCGCGGCATCTATGAAACGTTATTCGTGGGCCGCTTCGGCGCCACTCCAGGGAAGATGGTCTGCCATCTGAAAGTGGTTCGGCCCGACGGCCGGCCTTTGAGCTATCAGCGGTCGTTGTGCCGTTATCTCGCGAAGGTGTTGAACGATTTTACTTTCATGATCGGCTATATCATCGCCGCTTTCGATGACGAAAAACAGGCCCTGCACGATCGCCTTTGCGATACCCGAGTGATCCGCGCGTGACTCCGGCTATTCAGTCCATCGCCTGCCCGGTGTGTACGCGCGCCCTGCCGCCCGATACCTGGAATCTCGACTATGAGACGTATTGTCCAAATTGCCGCGCGCCAATCACAGTTCTGGTTTTCCCGGCATTTCTTCGCGGCGATGGCGCGGCCATGGCGGAGTTCGCGGTGGAGGGCACGGAAGCAACCTGTTTTTACCACTCCCGCAAGAAGGCCCACGTTCCGTGCGATCAATGCGGCCGGTTTCTGTGCGCATTGTGCCAGGTGGAACTAAACGGGCAGAACTGGTGTCCTGCCTGTATCCATGCGCATCGGACGCAGGGTAAACTGGCAACGCTAGACAGCCGCCGCATGCTCTACGACAATATGGCGCTGCTGCTTGCGGCCGCGCCGATTCTGGTGTGGCCTGTGACGATTGTCACCGCTCCGGCAACGCTGTTCATAGTGTTCCGTTACTGGAGAAAGACTTCCACCATCGTGCCTCGCACGAAGGTACGTTTCGTCTTCGCCGGGCTCATCGCCGTCCTCCAACTCGTGGGATGGGGTTTCCTGGTATACGCGTTCTGGTTGACGCAGCGAGCCAGATTTCAATGACGCCTGCGATCTCCTACCGGCGTCTCGCGGGCTCGGCTGGACTCATATTCCGGCAGCGGTTGTGGCTCGGCCCGGACCACCTCCTGCTGGTGAGATCCAATTTATTGGCGCAGGAATATCGCAGATTTTACTTTCGCGACATTCAGGGCCTCGTGGTGGCCGAAGTCGAAGATGCCGCTCGTTTTTACGGCTTCGTGATGGCGGCCATCGCGTTTGTTTTTACCCTGGGACTCGTTGCGACAGACCATTATATTTGGGCGGTACTGTGCGGGTGGTTTGCAACCACCCTGTTTATTTTTGCGTGGATCAGGCCTTTGGTCCAATGCGTACTCCGGACTCGCGTCAGCACCCAGCAACTGCCCACTATGAGAAACGTGGAGGCGGCGAGAAAGTTCGCGTCGACCTTGAAGGCCGAGATCGAAAAACATCAGGGGCCTCTGCCAGCCGAGTGGGTGGCCGCGCATCCCCATGTCGACGGCCCCACGGTTCCACCAGCGCTGCATCCTTATAAAGGAGGGATGCACTACGCGGCGTTCGGGGCCATGTTCGCCGTTGCGCTTCTGACCCCGCTGCGGCTGCACTCGCGTGGCGGCGCGATTGGGAACGTCATGGCCGGCGCACATATCGGTATGGTTTTGTTTGCGGTGATCGCAGCGGTAAAGCAGCACGGCAGCACCATCAGTCGGGTTGCGCGCGCCGCGATCGCGTTAGCCTTGGCGTGGGCCGCCGTCTCGTATTTAGGCGAACAGGTAATCGTCGCAACCGACGTTCAGGCAGCCTTCCGGAATCCCATGAGCTTCGATTACTGGCGCGAGCCGATTTGGGATGTCGCGATCGCGAATGCCGTCGCTTATAGCGTATTCGGCATCATCGGAATTTTCGCTTTGCTCTCACACAGGACGGCAACTTGACCCTCGCACAACAGCGTTGTTTCATCCACGAGTTTCGCGAGGCCGTGGCGCGCTGTCCGGTGTGCCGTAATTCGTTTTGCCGCGAGTGCGTCACCGAACATCAAGGACGCGTAGTCTGCACCGCGTGTTTAAAACAATTGCACAGTACGAAGGGCGCCTCGCAGCGGAAGCTGTTGCGATTGGTCTCTGGAGTCCTGCCAATTGCGGGGCTGCTGCTCGCATGGCTGGTTTTCTACAGCGCCGGCCGCATCCTGACATTGATTCCCGCCGACGTTCACGATGGAACGGCGTGGAGCAAATAGATGACACGGGCACGCGGCAAGAGCCCCCTCGATCTGCTTGAGGAAGCCACGTATCTCTTGCGTAGCGCTCCGTCCGGCGCTCTCGCGGCTTATTACATGGGAACTCTACCGTTCCTGCTGGCATTTCTATTTTTCTGGGCCGACATGAGCCGCGACGCTTTCGCGTTTGAACATTCCGCGCCCGCTGCGTTTGGAGTCGCGGTGTTGTTTGTGTGGATGTCGGCGTGGCAGGGCGTGTTTGCGCAGTCGCTACGGTCTGTGTTGACGGGCAACCGGCCGGCCTCGTTTTGGCGGCTCGCGTTCGTGCAGGCGACATTGCAACCGACGAAATTCGTTATTCTTCCATTGGCCGCGCTCATCACGATTCCGCTCGGCAGTGCATTCGCGTTTTATCAAAATCTGACGGCAATTTCCTATGAAGGCGCAGGCACGCGCGAGTTGATTGGCGCGGCGCGGCGCCAAGCGGGGTTGTGGCCAGCTCAGAACTGGGGCGTTATCGGATTAATCGCGCTGTTAGCGATCGTGGTCTGCGCCAACATTGGCGTCATGTTGTTGCTGGCTCCGCAGTTGCTCAAGTCGTATCTCGGCATCCAGACCGAGCTCGCGCGAAACCAACTGCTGGCGCTCAACTCCACGTTTCTTGCGATCACGGCCGCGCTCACGTACGCCATTGTCGATCCCCTGATAAAAACGGTTTATGTCTTGCGATGCTTTTATGGCGAATCGCTCGCCTCGGGCGAGGATCTGAAGGCGCAGCTCAAGTCCATCGCGGCGCAAGTTGCGCTGGCTCTGATTGTCTTAACTATTGGCGTGCTGCACGCGCAGCCCGCCGCCAGGGACATGAATCGCGCCATCGACGACGTGTTGAAGCGGCCCGAATTCGCGTGGCGTCTGCCGCACCGCACGCAAGCCCCACCCGTCCAGAATTGGATGACACGCTCGCTCGACACGGCGGGCAAGAAGGTGGACGAATGGCTGGACAAGTTGTCGAAATGGTTGCAAGAACGCTTTCGGCCAAAACGATCGGAGGATCCTAAGAAGCAGCCGTTGCCGGCCTTGCGGATCTGGTTCTACGTGCTGCTGGGCGCCGCGATTCTAATTTTTCTGGTGCTGTTTGCGCGCGCGTTTCAGCGGAGATCGCGAAACACCGCGGCGGCTGAGCCGGTCACGATTGCGCTCCCAGATCTGGCGAGCGACAACACACAGGCCGATCTATTACTGCCGGATGAGTGGCTGCGCACGGCACGCGAATGCGTGGCGCGAAACGAACTTCGGCTGGCGGTACGTGCGCTGTTTCTTGCGAATCTCGCATACCTGGGCGGCAGTTCGCTGATCGCGATCGACCGCAGCAAATCGAATAACGATTATGCGCGGGAATTGCGCCGCCGCGCGCGCTCGAAGCCGGAGATTCTGCCGGTCTTCAACGACACGGTCGCGGTGTTCGAGCGGAGTTGGTACGGCATGTACGACGTGACGGCCGAACAGGTGACGCGGGTGGAAGACAATCTTACGGCGACGAGGGCGCGTGTCGAACAGTAAGCTCTCCTGGGCGGCGCTCGCGATCGTCTGCGTGGCGTTTGCGTGGGGCCTGGTGCAGCTCTACGATTTGCGCCTCGCATCCGGAGATATCTATCCCGTGTACTCGTCGTTCCGCGCGGACCCGCTTGGCTCGAAGGTGCTGTTCGAAAGCCTCGCGGCCTTGCCGGGCTATTCAGTACAGCGGAATTTTCACGAGCTCGACGATTTTCGCGAACACTCAGCAACAATGTTGTGGATTGGCGAAGACCCGTTTTCTTTTGTGCTGCGGCCGGAAGAGGATTTCGTACAGTTCGAGCAGATCGCTTCGCGCGGGATACGCGTGGTGATCGCGTTGACGCCTGTGAGGCGTGCATCGGTACAGATGGAAGTGAGAGATAGTCCCCTTGAAAAGCGCTGGGGCGTGTCGTTCATTTATGTCCGCAGGCTGCAGCCAGAAGCCGAAAGAGAAGGCGGGATACCGAAGCAAACGGCGCTGGTCATGAAAACCGCTGGGCAAGTTACTCCCGTTGTGGAGAAGCCGTTTGGCAAGGGGGCGGTTGTGCTGGTGGATTCGGCGTATCCATTTAGCAATGAGGCGCTGGCATCCGAACGCAATACGGAGCTGCTTTCGCGCGTGTTGGCAACGAATCGGACGATCGTCTTCGACGAGCATCATCTGGGGTTGTCGGAAACCGCGAGCCTGGTGATGCTTGCGAGAAAATACCGGCTGGCGGGCCTTGGTTTGGGATTGCCGATACTAGCAGTATTGTTTATCTGGAGGAATTCGTCTTCGCTACTTCCGCCGCGCCGAACCTCAACGGCCGATGAAGCTCGGCCCGCGCTCGCGTCCCCGCTGCAGCATCTTTTGCGGCGGAATATTCCGGAGCCGGAGTTGATCGCCACGTGCCTCGCGGAATGGGAGAAGAGCGGGGAGTTTCGTAGCTTAGACAAGCGAGATGTGGTTCGCCAGCTCGCGAAAGGGAAAGGAAAACCGTTGGAGATCTATCGAAGATTGCAAAGCGTGGTTACTCATCGGGACTGAGATGAACGCAAATCTGGAAAAACTGACGAACACATTCGAAGACGTCCGCCGCGAAGTGCGCAAGGTGATCATCGGTCAGGATGAGGTTGTCGATCAATGCCTGGTGGTGATCTTCACAGGCCAGCACGCCCTGATCGAAGGTGTGCCAGGACTCGCGAAGACGCTGCTGGCGCGGACGCTGGCGCATGTGCTCGGCTGTGAGTTTGCGCGCGTGCAGTTCACGCCGGACCTGATGCCCGCCGACATCACGGGTACCAACGTTTTCAATTTGCAGCGCAGCGAGTTTACGCTGGTGCGCGGGCCGATTTTCACGAGCTTTCTCTTGGCGGACGAGATTAATCGCGCGCCAGCGAAGACCCAATCGGCACTATTGCAGGCCATGCAGGAGCGCACCGTGACCATCGACCGCGAGACGCATCGGCTGCCTTCGAACTTCACCGTATTTGCGACGCAGAACCCGATCGAGTACGAAGGCACCTATCCACTGCCGGAAGCGCAGAAGGATCGCTTCATGCTGAAGATCTCGATGACATGGCCGGACCGGGACGAAGAGCTGTTGCTCGCGCAGAGAATGCTGGGCGTAGATTCGCCTGAAGACACGCTGGCTCGCGGCGCGGTACAGGCCTGCGCCAGCGCTTCGGATATTCCGGCATTGCGGACGTGCTTGAACGATGTGCTGATCCGCGAAGAACTCGTCGCTTATCTTGTCGACGTGATCCGGCGCACGCGAGGGCACGAAAGTGTTTTGGTGGGCGCGGGGCCTCGCGCGACGCAGGCGCTGCTGTTGGCAGCGAGGGCGCACGCGGCTATTGATGGCCGCGACTTCGTCACTCCCGACGACATCCGCGCCATGGCGACTCCAGTGTTGGAGCATCGTCTGATTCTGCGCCCCGAGTTTGAGATCGAAGGGCAGACCGTCGGCGAAGTAGTGACGAAAATTCTGGGCGAGGTCGCGGTGCCGCGGTGAGAATCGTACCTTCGGCCGCGATGCTCGCAGTGGTGGCTGTGGCGGGGATCCCCGCGCTTACGCTGCTGTTCGCGGACGTGTGGCCGATTCCGGCAGCCGCGGTTTTGGCTGTCTTGCTGGGCGCGGTGCTGCTTGATGCGGCGCGGGGACGCCGGGCGTTGTCGCAAGTTCAAGTCGCGGGACCGCAGTTAGTTCGGCTCTGGAAAGATCGCGCAGGGTCCATCGAGTTCACGTTCCGATGCAAGGACCAGCGCGGGCGTAACGTCCGCATTGCGCCGGTATTGGCGGATGAGATGGGAGCGGCCACGGAGGATAAGGTGGTTACGCTTCCGGCTGGCGTAGAATTTTCACGCATCGAGTGGACCTGCAAACCCGTGAAGCGTGGCCAGTATTTTCTGAACCACTTTGCAGTGGAAACGGCATCGCCTTTGCGCCTCTGGCAGGCGCGGGCATTGCTTCCGCTCGAGACGGAGATTCGCGTATATCCAAATCTCGCTTCGGAACAGAAGAATGCTCCTAACCTTTTTTTACGGCGGCCTCAGACCGGTTTGCGGATTCACCGCCAAGTTGGCAAGGGCCGGGAGTTCGAAAAGCTGCGCGAATATTCCCCCGGCGACGGATTCGATGAGATCGATTGGAAGGCCACGGCGCGGCGCGGGCATCCCATCACGCGCGTGTTCCAGGTGGAGCGCACGCAGGAAGTTTATATCGTGCTCGATTCTTCGCGGCTGACAGCACGGCCGCTCGGCGATGAGCAGACCGGCATATTGGAGCGCAACATCACGGCTTCGCTGCTGCTGGCGCTCGCGGCGGAAAAACGCGGCGATTTGTTTGGGCTGGTCACGTTCAGCGATCGCGTCCACGGATTCGTGCGCGCGCGCAACGGCAAAGGGCACTACGGTGCATGCAGGGAAGCGCTTTATACGCTCGAACCGCGCATCGTCAGTCCCGATTTCGATGACGTCTGCACCATGCTGCGGCTCAAACTGCGGCGGAGAGCGCTCATCGTTTTTCTTACGGAGTTGGACGATCCCGTATTGGCCGAGAGCTTCGTCCAAAACATTCATCTCTTAAGGCGGCAGCATCTGGTGATTGTGGGCATGGCAAAACCGGCCGGCGCACAGCCGTTGTTCAAGGGAAAACAAGCGGAAAGCGTCGACGATGTTTATCGCGATCTGGCCGGGCATTTGCTGTGGACGAAGTTGCGCGAACTGGCGAAGGGTCTGGAACACCAGGGCGTTCAATTTGCAATGCTGGACCCCGGTAGAGAAGGCCTGCAACTGGCCTCGTTGTACGCGGACATCAAGCAGCGGCAGCTCTTATGATCATCGACCTGAATCGGTTCGTGAAAGATGAGCGGCCGCGGTGGGAGCGGTTGGAGAGAATGCTGCAGGACCTGGAGCGCGATCCGGAACGGAAGTTGCCATTGCGTGACGTGCTGACGCTTCACGAACTGTACCAACGCTGCGCGGCCGATTTAGCGAAGATCGCGACGTTTTCCGGCGAGGTGGATTTGCGTCATTATCTGGAGGGAATCGTCGCGCGGGCTTACGGTGAAATCCACTCGACGGCGCAGCGGGAAGGCAAGCTGAACGTCTGGCGCTGGTTCACGCAAACATTTCCGAGCACATTCCGGCGGCGCATCGCGCCATTCTGGCTGGCGTTTACGCTCACTGTGGCTGGTTGTGTTTTTGGCGCGGCCGCGTTGAAGTTCGATCCCGATGCCAAGCGCAACATCATGCCGTTTCAGGCATTGGATGAGACTCCGGCCGAGCGCGTGAAACGAGAGGAGGGCGCGAAGAACGATCGTTTGGCGGGACAGAAGAGCCCTTTCGCGGCCATGCTGATGACGCACAATATTCAGGTCACAGCCTTCACCATGGCGCTGGGAATTACTTGGGGGATTGGCACCATCGTGGTGCTGTTTTACAACGGCGTGATTCTTGGCGCGGTGGCATTCGACTACATCCACGCGGGACAATCTCCTTTTCTATTCGGATGGCTGCTGCCGCATGGAGCGATCGAGATCCCCGCCATTCTGGTCGGCGGACAAGCGGGACTTTTGTTGGCAAGCGCGTTGGTCGGATGGCGCAGCCGCGAGACTCGACGCATGAGGCTGCGGCAGATTTTGCCGGATCTATTAACGCTGATTTTCGGAGCGGCATTGATGCTGGTTTGGGCGGGAATTATCGAGGCTTTCCTGTCGCAGTACCATGCGCCAGTGATTCCTTACGCCGTGAAAATCGGATTCGGAATCGCGGAACTGGCGGCGTTGACGCTGTTCTTTGCCAGAGCTGGACGACAAGCGTGACTGGGTTCAAGACCGGGACGCTGCCGCTGCGGACGCCGGAAGGGATTGTGTTTTCGCTACCGCTGGCGGGTCCGATGAGCCGGTTTCTAGCGCTCTGCATCGACCTGGCGTGTATCGCCGCCGCATCCGAATTGATCGACCGCCTGCTCGGCATGTTGAAGATTTTCGGCGTGGGCCAAGCCGTTTTCGCAATTCTTTATTTCGTCTTGTCGGTAGGCTACGGCATCGCCATGGAATGGTTCTGGCGCGGGCAAACGCTTGGTAAACGCGTGGTGGGATTGCGCGTGATGGATGAACACGCGCTGCGGCTGGAGTTCAGCCAGATCGTGGTGCGGAATCTTTTGCGATTCATCGATGGCCTTCCGCTTTTCTATCTGGTTGGTGGAGCGGCGTGCTTTTTCACGAAATATTCGCAACGGCTTGGAGACCTGGCCGCGAACACGATTGTGGTGCGCGACATCAAGCAGTCGCAGCCGGATTTGAGTCAATTGTTGGGAGGGAGGTACAACTCGATGCTCGAATACCGGCATCTGGCGGCGCGCTTGCGGCAGCGCGTTCCACCGGCCGCCGCTACGCTCGCATTGGATGCTATTCTGCGCCGGGATCAGTTTCAACCGCGGGCGCGCGTAGAGCTGTTTGAGGATCTAGCTGGATATTTTCGCGGCTTGGTGGAGTTTCCAGCGGAAGCGACGGAGCAGCTCAGCGATGAGCAGTATGTGCGGAATGTCGCGGAGATTTTGTTCGCGCGCGGCTAAAGAACCAGAGTCAAGGATCGTTTCCCGGCTTCAATCACTCGCAGAATCTTATCGACATCGTAAACGCTGCCCGACCACGGTCCTCCGCTGATTTCCTGAAGCGCGGCCCACAGGCGCGTGTCGGCGGGAAGAGCAGGGTCGGGCGCAAGATCGGACCGGGGCTTTCGCTGGTTTAGAATTTCAGTTCCTTCGTCGACGCTGCCGTTGGGGCCGATGAGGTTTACGGTTCCGTCGAGCCGATTGCGATCGATGATAATCTCGATGCGGTCGCCGTCCTGGACCTTGCCGATGGGGCCGCCGGCCAGCGCTTCGGGCGAGATGTGTCCGATGCAGGCTCCGGTGGAAACGCCGCTGAAACGGGCGTCGGTGAGCACTGCAACGTGTTTGCCGAAGGCGAGGTGCTTCAATGCGGACGTGATCTGGTAGGTCTCTTCCATGCCCGATCCCAGCGGTCCGCGGCACATTAAGACCAGCACGTCGCCCGCGTGAATTTCGCCCGCTTTAATCGCGGCGATCGCGGACGGCTCAGTAAGAAAGACCCGGGCTGGACCGGTCTTGCGATAGATGCCATCGGCGTCCACAACGCTCGGATCGATCGCGGTGCTCTTGATCACGGCGCCTTGCGGCGCGAGATTGCCGGTTGGAAAACAAACCGTCGAGGTGAGCCCGCGCTGCGCCGCGTCTTCAGGATCGAGAATTACGTCGGACGGTTTGACGCCATCGCGCAGTTCGAGTTGTTCGCGCAATAGGGCGCGGCGCTCGGACGTTTCCCACGAATCGAGCGTGCTGCCCAGTGTCTCACCCGATGCCGTGAGCGCTCCGGTTTCGAGCAGCCCTGCGTGCCGCAGCTGCAGCATCACTTCGGGCACCGCGCCAGCCTGGAAAACCTGGACGGTCGCGTAGTTCGTGGGGCCGTTGGGAAGGCAATCGACGATGCGGGGAACAAGCCGGTTGATGCGGGCCCAATCTTGAGCCTCCGGTTGACGCAATCCCGCCGCATGCGCGACGGCCGAGAGATGCAGGATGAGGTTCGTCGATCCTCCGAACGCCGCATGCACCACCATGGCGTTATGAAGCGCCGCATCCGTGAGTATGTCGCGCATGCGAATGCCGCGTGCTTCGAGATTCATGAGCGCACGCGCGGAGCGGCGAGCCATGTCGAGCCAAATGGGATGACCCGACGGCGAGAGAGCGGAATGCGTGAGGCTCATGCCGAGAGCCTCGCCGACTACCTGCGATGTCGCCGCAGTACCTAGAAACTGACAGCCGCCGCCGGGCGACCCGCAGGCGCGACAGCCCATGTCCGACGCATATTCGAGCGTGATCAGGTTATGGGCGAAGCGAGCTCCGATGGTCTGGATGCGCGCGGCATCTTCCCCACCGTCGGCGAGCAGAGTGACTCCGCCGGGCACCAGAATGCAGGGCAGATCGCGCGTGCCCGCAAGCGCCATCATCATCGCGGGAAGTCCTTTGTCGCACGTTGCAACACCCATCACGCCGCGGCGCGTGGGGAGTGAGCGGATCAGACGGCGGAAGATAATAGCGGCATCGTTGCGATAGGGCAGGCTGTCGAACATGCCGGTGGTGCCCTGCGTCCGGCCGTCGCACGGGTCGGTGCAATAAGCGGCGAAGGGAACCGCGCCGGCGGTTTTCAATTCTTCCGCGGCGGCTTGCATCAGCAGGCCGACCTCCCAGTGACCAGTATGATAGCCGAGGGCAACGGGCGTTCCATCGGCCGCGCGAATGCCGCCGTGAGTGCTCAGGATCAGGAATTCTTTGCCGGTGAGTTTGGCCGGATCCCATCCCATGCCGGCGTCTTGCGTAAGGCCGAAGAGGTCGCCCGAAGGACGAGTGAGCAGCATTTCCGGCGTGAGAGGAAGCGATCCCTGCGGGCCTGCGGCGCGGGTTCGAATGTCGTAGAGTTGCGGATCGGACATCTTTAGACACTGTCGCATAGACTGTTGCCATGGGCCCTGAAGAATCGATCTCGCAATGGCTCGGTTATTGCAATCTTCTTGCGCGATATCTTCCGGACGCTGCAAGCGTTAGTCTTGGCGGCGTCGCGGTGCGCTGGCTCAACGTGCGATGGCCTTCGATGAACGCTTGCATTGTCGATACGCCGGTGTTGGATCGCGACGATCTGGATCGCAGGATTACCGCGGCTGTCGAGTTTGCTTCGGTGCGAGATCGGAAATGGGTCTTCGTCACGTGCGATGAATTGCTGCCTGAAGGCGTGCGGCCGGGCTGGCGTGAAGCGCCGGGAGGATTTGGGATGATCGCCGAGCGCGTGCTGCCGTCTTCAAAATCGCAGCCGCGATTGGAATATCGTACCGTGGCTGATGCCGCGTCAAAAAGAGAAGTCGCGGATCTGAACGCGCTGGTATGGGGCCTTCCCGCCGAATGGGGCCGCGAGATTTTGGAACCGTACTCCAGCTTCGGCGAGGACGCATTTGGAACCTTGGCATATTTCGGTGGGCAACTTGTGAGCTGCGCCGTGACGTTTCTGATTGACGAACGTCTGCATGTGGGTTGGGTGGCGACCCATCCGGATTATCGGAGGCGCGGTTTCGGCGAGGCAGTCATAAGAGAGTCGCTGCGAGCTGCCGGAGCGGCATCGGGTTTCACGCGGGCGACGCTGCGCTCGACTTCGGCGGGCAAGCGTCTGTATCAACGGATGGGGTTTCGAACGGTTGCGGTGTTCCGATATTGGATTATGGAGTGAGGGAGCTGCAGCCGTGAAACAATTAACGCCGATATTGCTGGTTGAAGAGATTGAGCCGTGTTTGCCGTTTTGGGTGGATCGCATGGGATTTACCAAGGTCGCCGAGATGCCCGATGGAGATCGCCTGGGGTTCGTGATCCTGGTCCGCGATGGCGTTCAGATCATGTATCAGACGCGGTCGTTGATGGCCGGCGATATTCCAGCGCTGGCGAACGGCTCTATCCCGGGTTCGACAATTCTGTACATTGATGTTTCAAACATTGAGGAGACTTCGGAGCGGCTGGAGGGCGCCGACGTGATCGTGCCGCTGCGGCAGACGACGTACGGAAGGGCGGAGATTTTCGTGCGGGAGCCGGCGGGAAACGTCGTGGCGTTCACGGCCGAAGTCGGCTACTGAGTTCGACGGCTACTGAGTACAATGGGTCGGCATGGAACATTTCACCTGGGATGCGGTACCGCTCGAAGAGATGAGCGATGTGATTTCGCGTAAGGTCATTAGCGGCGACAAGGCGATGGTCGCGCAGGTCTTCCTGAAGCGCGACGCCGTGGTGCCGGAACACCATCATGAAAGTGAACAGATCACGTACATCATCGATGGCGCGCTGAAATTCGAACTGGAAGGGAAAGAAGTGGTGGTGCGCAAAGGCGAGGTGCTGCACATTCCTTCGAACGTGCCGCATCGGGCCGTGGCGCTGGAAGATACTCTGGATCTCGACATCTTTGCGCCGATCCGGACGGATTGGCTGACGAAAGACGATGCATATCTGCGGAGAGGTGAAAGGGAAAAGGCTTAAGGACACAATGGTGAATCGAGGATTGTTATTCGTGACAATGGCCGCTGGAACGGTGGCCTTGCAGGGACAAGTTACGCTGAGCGGCGAAGCGCAGCAGGCGTACACAAACATCAAGAACAATATTCTGAAGGCGGCCGACAAGATGCCGGAGGAGGATTACGGCTTCAAGCCAACGCCTGAAATTCGGACATTCGGCGCGCTGGTGGCGCATATCGCCGATTCGCAGACGCGTTTGTGCAATGGAGTGATGGGCAAGACGAAAGCGGCGACAGCGGGCACGAAGACGGCGAAGGCGGACATCGTCGCGGCGCTCAAGGACTCCTTCGCGGATTGCGACAGCGCCTTCGAAGGACTTACCGAAGCGAATGGGAAGGAAGTAGTGAAGTTGGGTCCCCGGGAATTCACGCATTTTGGGGCGTTGATGCGGGGAGTGATTCACGATAACGAAGAGTACGGCTATATGGCCGTGTATTTGCGGTTGAAGAGCGTTGTGCCGCCGTCGAGCGAGGGCCGTTAGTCGGCGGCATACAAAAATTTGAGCCGCCGATAAACGCCGATTAACGCCGAT
>JBEKUT010000056.1:0-22551 GCA_049514735.1 Bryobacteraceae bacterium | reverse complement strand
GAAGAAGTCCTCAAAGGCCATTACGGGCGAATTGTGCGGCCTTTCATCGACCCATGCTTTCTTGTAGGCTGGCATGTCATGGGTCATCCCGCGAAGCTCGGCGAAGGTTCTGTCGCCAAACGCCTGCACAACCGCAGCCAATGCTTCAAGGTCGGAGACGGATAGAAATTCTTCCAACGCGAAACTCGCCGCTTCGAAATGAGGGTTGGTGAATGATCTGTTGACCGAGATGCTCTGTTCCAACTGCGGATACGAAGACTCCCCTGGATTGGCTAGGACATCATTGAGCATGTTCAGAATGTACGATGGAACTGGTCCATCTTTCATGGCGCAAATACGATCGCTAGTGATGGGTCTGCCAAACCTAACCAGATGATGTTTGTCGGCCAAGAAAATCAGCTTGCAGATCTTCCCCTTGGTGAGATCCGGGATTCCCTTGGACGCGAGGAAAACCACGGCTGCAATTGCCTTTTCCTGGTCAAATGTGAAGCTGACACTCATAATTACTCAATCATACTGCGTGTTCGCGATGGCGGGCCACGCCTAGTCTGTATCTATATGAAATGCAATCATTTATCTAACTTTTTTATGATTGACAGCACTGATCGAACAAAATTGTGAAGCCCAGGGCGCAAAGTCGCCCCAAGCACGATAGCTCACCCCACGGACGCTGTTGCACGCGCGAGCCCCGCTGAGCCTTGAAAAGGACCAACTCCCAGCCGTTTCATCTTGGAGATCAGCGTCGTCCGCTTCATGCCCAGTCGTCTGGCAGCGCCGTTCGGACCACCCAACACCCCGCCCGTTTCGTTGAGAGTTTGTAGGATGTGCGAACGCGACGCTTCGTCCAATGTGACAGGCGCGGCCGACTCGTACGTGCAATGGAGTTTCGGCAGCGAGCCATTCAGCACCGCACCGTCCGCGAGAATTACCGATCGCTCGATGAAATTTTGCAATTCCCGGATGTTGCCGGGCCAGGAATAACGCTCCAGACCCATCATGAATTCTTCCGCAATGGATGTAACCGGCTTCCGCATGCGATCGGCGTAATCCCTTACGAAGTGCTGGACTAACGAAAGGATATCTTCGGGGCGCGCACGCAGGGGCGGTAATTCAATGGGGAACACACTGAGCCGATAGAAGAGGTCGGCGCGAAATTGACGTTCGGAGACCATCCCAACAAGATCCCGATGTGAAGCACAGATCACACGCACATCCGAGTGAATCGTGGCAGTGCTACCTAAACGCTCGAATTGCCTTTCCTGTATCACACGTAGAAGTTTGGGCTGCAGCTCAAGGGGTAAGTCGCCGATCTCGTCTAAGAATAAGGTGCCGCCATTGGCCCGCTCAAACCGTCCGATACTGCGCGTGACCGCACCGGTGTATGCGCCGCGCTCGTGACCGAACAGCTCACTTTCGAGTAAACCCGCAGGAATGGCGGCGCAATTCACCTTCACAAACGGACCCCTCGCTCGCTGGCTGCCTTTGTGAATGGCTTCTGCGATCAGCTCCTTGCCGGTCCCTGTTTCCCCTTGGATCAGCACGGTGGCCTCGGTGGGGGCTACCATGCGCACCAAACGAAGCACTCCCTGGAGCGCGGCGCTGTTGCCGATTATCCTAGGCAGGCTTTCGTCGCGGCGCTCGCTGTTGTGGAACGCGTGGTTCGCCGGCTTCGTGTCCTCGATCTCGAACCATTCCGGGCTGGACCCGACAAAATTTGCAGTAGTCATAGTTACCTCCTTGCCGAACCGATCTCAACTCCTGCTTAATCCTCCGGAAAGTCTTTCAAAGCGGCTTCGATCAGTCGCAGCAGTTCCGCGCCGTCGAAGGGCTTATATAGAAACCTCATGGCCCCTTCGTCCAGGGCTCGCTTTCGGGTTTCATCGTCATGGTGGGCTGAAATAAAAATGACCGGCAACGCCGGGCGCTCGACTCGTATGCGGCGCTGCAACTCGATGCCATTCAACCCTGGCATCCGTACGTCTGTGATTAGGCAAGTCGCTTCCGCAAGCGCACCCGACTGTAGGAACTCCTCGGCGGACGAATATACGGCAGCGGCATACCCAGCGGACTCTACCAGGCTTTTCAAGGATTCTCGAAGCCGAAAATCGTCGTCCACTCCCACCACGAGATGTTTCCCAGCACCGGTCATAACCGAGGGCATCTCCATCTACGCCTTGATAGTACGGCAAAGGTAAAAAGTTGCCTATTATATGTTTATTTAGATCGGCCGGGAGCGCTGCACCAGTCCTAGCTTGTCGGACATCCTCACAAGTTCCGCCAGCGACTGCGCACCCATCTTGTGCATGATCTGGCCCCGGTGAACGCCGATCGTAATCTCGCTGGTGCCAAGGTCGGCGGCGGTCTGCTTGTTGGCGAAGCCCGCGGCCACGAAGGGAAGTACCTCCCGTTCGCGAGGCGTGAGAAGAGAGTAATGCCTCTGCAACTCGGCCAGTTCGGATCTCTTCCGGCGCGCTTCCCGATCCAAGGCAATTGCGGCCTCGATCGCCTGCAGCAGATCCTCCTCGCGGAACGGCTTCGGCAGGAACTCGATCGCCCCGGCCTTCATCGCGCGCACCGAAGAAGGAATGTCGCCATGGCCCGTTATGAAAACGATCGGAGGGCCATCTCCGCCTGCCAGTTCCCGCTGGAGTTCGAGACCGCTGACGTCCGGAAGTTGCAGGTCCAGGACCAGGCAAGCGGGCGAATCGGGTTTTTCGGATTCCAGGAATTCCGCGGCCGACCCAAATGCGGCTACTCGAAGTCCCACGGACTCTATCAGGCTGGTCAGCGCTTCGCGTACTCGATAGTCGTCATCCACCACGATGACTATGGGGTCGTCCGGCTTCATTGCATCCCGCTTGACTTGAGTGGAATTGTGAAGCAGACCGTGGCCCCGGGGCCTTCGCCGGGTGCAACCCAAAGTCGGCCGTGATGCGCCTCGACGATGGAGCGGCAAATCGCCAGGCCCATGCCCATTCCGTTTTGTTTCGTTGTGAAGAAGGCCTCGAACGCTCGTTCCGGATTCTCGAATCCGGCTCCGTTATCCCGTACCTCAACCACAGCGGCATCGGGGCCATCCCAGGCCGAGCGGATAAGGATTGTCTTGGGGTGGTCCGCAACTTGATCCATTGCCTCGATTCCATTGAGGACCAGGTTGAGAACTACCTGTTGCAACTGTATACGATCGGCCACTACGGATGGAAGTTCCTTGTCCAAATCGGTTTCCACGGCGATGCCTCTTTTTCCTGCATCGCCTCGCAGGAGGCGGAGCACCTCACCGATGACTTCATTCAGGTCGAGGACGTCCTTCTCACCGGGAGCTCGCCTGAAAAGCGCTCGGACACGCCGCACAATTTCTCCGGCATCCTGGCCATCGCGAATGATTCTTTCGGCCGCCTCGCGAGCCCTGGCCAGGTTAGGTGGATCCGCTGAGAGCCAGCGCAGGCAGGCGTGACCATTGGCGGCAATCGCACTCAGCGGTTGGTTGACTTCATGTGCAAGGGAAGCAGTCAGTTCTCCCATGGTGGTCACCCGGTTGACGTGTGCCAGTTCCGCCTGCGCTTGTCGTAACGCCTCTTCGGCGAGTTTGATCTTGCCTTCTGCCTCCTTTACCGCGGTGACGTCCATCAGCGCTCCGACAAACTCAAGTTCTCCCGATTCATCTCTTTTGCCGTGAGCGACAACATGGACATATTTGACGGAACCATCCGGCATCAGTAATCGATGTTCAAAATCGAAGTCCTTCCCATCCTGGGATGCGCGCGCTACTACCTGTTTAAGGCCGGGCGCGTCCTCCGGGTGAGTCCGTTGGAAGGCGAGTTCCACGGATGGTCTTGCCGCTCGCTCGTTTTGGAAGATTCGATACATCTCGGCCGACCACAGGATCTCACCACTGGGAACCCTCCAGCTGAAGCTGCCGGTGCGACTTAATCGTTGTGCTTCGGATAAATACGCCTCCGCCTGCCGCAGGGCATCTTCGGCCTGCTTTCGATCTTCGATATCGATACTGGTTCCATACCATTTAACGATGTTGCCCAATTCATCGCGCAGCGGGACGTTGCGGATCAGAAACCATCGATACTTCCCATCGGCCTGCCACAGCCGTGCTTCACTTTCCATCGGTTCTCCAACCGCGAGGGCTCGCTGCCATCCGCCGGCGAACCTCGGCAGGTCGTCGGAATGAACTACGGAGCCCCAATTCCAGCCCAACGCATTCTGCGCGGATAAACCTGTAGATACCAGCCAGCGTCGATTGATGAAATCGACGGAGCCGTCGGGCGCGGCGCTCCAGACATGCGCCGGAATTGTGTCGATGACCAGCCGCAGCCGATCTTCGCTACTTTGTAAAACCGCGTAGAGATCCCGCAAGCGCCGGGCTGTATCGTTGAACACCTGCCCCAGGTGAGCGAGTTCATCTTCCCCCTCGATCGTCACTTGATGCTGAAACTCGCCGCGCGCTAATGCCTTGGAGCCTTCCACCAGGCGGGCGAGTGGCCCCGTGATGCTACGCGTAATAGCCAGACCGAGTGCAGCGGCAATTAGCAGCGCGGCCGCGGCGGTTATCGGCACAACCAGAAAAACCAGACGTTGCACACGCCTGACGTTCAGCACGGTTTCGACCCGCTGTTCGGCGGCCTCACGATCGACTTTCTCGACCAGCGCCGAAGTTAGCGTTTCGAGCGGCCGTACTTGGTTCGAAAGGCGCAGTTGCACAGCCCGCCAATCGCCGGAGGCGGCCAGCGTGGTGATGGCCTCAAGCTGCGGTGGCAGCGCGCTCTGAATAACCTGCAGCGTAGGCAGGACGGTGGGATCTCGCTGGAGGCCGGAAGGCAGGAGACTGAGGGCGGTTCTTGCGCGCTGCATCTCCTCCATGGCGGCAGTACTCAAGGGTCCGGCCCCTGTCACCAGTAGACTGGCATCGTGGGTCTGCGCGAGTCCTGCCAACCCGGCGTAAAACGCTAAAAGACTAGTATGAACTCGTGACAAAGCGACCAGCTTCTGGTCGATACCGTTCAGGCGCTCCCCCTGAGCATTGACGAGATGGAATTGCCAAAGGACGACAGCATCGGCGCCGAGCATCACCAGGATAATGAACACGAAGCCCAGGATCAAACGGGAACCGATGTTGAGTCGAGCGGGATGGAGAGTTTTCTCTTCAACCCGTTTTACTAAACGGCCGAATTCCGTCGCAGTGTTACGCTGCATCGGTTGTTCCTTTCAAGCTATCGCCGATCTCCTGCTCACGCCACGCCTCTCACCGTTTTTGCGTGAAGTTTATCGGGCAGAGGTTATCGGACCGCTTCCGATTCTATTCAGGGGTGCGCCGATCCCCCCCACGGGCGGTCCCTTCTTGAAGCCGGTTATGCGAACCAATTCAACCTCCAGGGCTGCCGCCGCTTCCGGTGCACTCTTCTCGCCAGTCAACACGGAGTGCACTGCCCGCGTGTAAGCCTCGCTGACGTCCGGATATTTTTGGCCAGTGACATCCGAGGGGCGCGCAACTAAGCCGGTCTGGAACGCCTGACGCAACAGGGCAAAACCAGGATTTGCTTCAAGTACCCCAGGCACGTCGTAGAGTTCCGGTAGAGTGGGTGGCACCGAAAGCACGCGGGACCGCTTCTTCTGCGCGTCGCTGCGGCTGAGATACCGGATCAGTTCTACAGCTTCACGCGGATGAGCCGAGAATCGGGAAACTCCCAAGCCGGCTCCTCCCAGCGTACCGAAGCGGCCCGCCTTACCGCCAGGCGGCAACGCGATTTCGAACTTGTTTCGGATTGGCGAGCCGGCCGCTTGGCCGTCAACGTAATATGTCGGCCAATTTCGCATGAATGCCGCCTCTCCCGCAACCCAAACGTTCTGCGAGTCCCACTCTTTATATCCGACTACACTGGGTGGTGAGATAGAACCGACCCAGCGCGCCGCCCTTTGCCAAGCCCGGATCGCGTTCGGGTTATTCACGCTGACGGTCTTGTCCGCTTCGATGATTTGACCTCCGCCTTCGGCGGCCTGCCATTCCAGGGCGTTGCAGGTTAACGCTTCGGCAGCGGCCCCTTGCCATACAAAACCCCAAAACGCTTTGTCGCCCTTGGCTCGTTCGCCCGCCTGAATCCGAGCCGCCATGGGCCCTAGCTCATCCCAGGTCCGGGGTGGTTCACTATATCCATACTGCCGCAGAAGATCGGTGCGATAAAGCAGAATCCCGATGTCGGCATGATACGGCATTGCAATTAGCTTCCCGTCGACGGAATATCTGGCGGCTATCGCCGGAAAATCGCGAGAGATGTCGCTGGCGAAATACGGCTTGAGATCTATGAAATATTCGTCCAGAATCCGCGTCCAGATCACATCGATACCGTATACGTCGGGACTCGATGATCCTGACCGAAGTAACTCTTGCCACAATGCCAGTTTTTCCCGCGCGGACTCCGGAGACGGAAGGAGCTTGACTTGGATTCCTGTTTCCTGAGTGAATTGCCGCAACTCCTGCTCCCGGCCTTCGTTGATTGTCTTGGCCGTCCACTCCTCCAGAAGAGTTAATGTGACCGGTTCATGAACAGGTGGCCGAGTGCAGCCTTCTAAAAGCAACGAAAGCAATGCAACGCAAACGGCGCTTACTATCCCGCGGTAAACTGCCCTATCCTCGCGCGGGCACGGGTTCCGCTTCGAGATTGGCGGCCGGTCTCCGGATGGCATTCCCACTATGCTATCCAGAGGACCGCCTCGGGGGCAAACTACTGGCGCTCGGAGGCTATCGAATTAGGGCCAGGAACGGCGCCAACATGAAGCACAATAACCAGGGACCTACAGGCAGCCGGTGGTTTACCTTCCCCGCTCATCAAACCGGACGTGCTCGTTTCGAGCATCCGGCTCTCCGACAGGCTTCATCAGTCGGCTATTGGGCCGGTACCGGTCTGCAAACCCCTCCTGTAGACTGCCTGCTATTAACGAGCTCTTCGATGTGTAGAGATAGACCGAAACCGCTCATTGATTGGTGGCGGACGCTCGACCTGGGCTCACTCTGTCGCCGGGTCCCAGCACGGCTTCCAAACATGGTTCAGGTAGGCAAAAAGGAGGAAACTAGCCAAGCGGGTACAACGTTGGCCCCTCCTCCTTGTTCCTTCCTCATAACGAAGTAGACGGAAATTGAGCGCTTCGTTTGAACTTGCGAAGTCTCCGTTCTCCTGGGCATGTGATATTAATTGTACTCGCGCCGGGACATCGTCAGACATTCTGTAAGCTGTCTCCACTCGGGGATGGCGATCGTGCGGACTCGATCATTCTTGCTTATAAGATCGGATACGACCCAACGTTCTAGCGAAGCTGAATATGTTCGATGGCCGATATTGAGAGTTCGTTCCGGTGCAAGGCACATCCTAACAGCAGCGAGAGAATCGCGGAGTCCCGTTTCCCTTAAGGGTGCCGGAGTCTGGCAGATCGAGCAAATGTTTGAGCCTGCGCATGTCCCAACCAATTCCCGGTGCGGACACCACGGATGCAAGCTCGTCGGACGCGGCTGATCGCGCTGCCACATCGAGTTTTCCATTGCTGGACCCGACGGTTGTTAGATTCGACGCCTTCTCGATTACGCCCGGTAACATGTTTCGGAATCGTTCGGAATGACCGATTTAAGATATTGATTTTGTGTTGGGTCTGCTTTGACGGCCCACACGCATTTCTGCTTTTCCTCTCCGCCCGTGAGCTGCTCTACAATCGGAGGTGAGGAGGATTCAATGGGGAATTGGCAGCCAACGGCATATCGGCAATATCAATGGATTGTCGCCGATCCCCAACTTCTTGGCGGGAAGCTGGCAATTCGTGGCACCCGGCTTGCGGTCTCGCTCATCCTCGAATGCTTGGCCAGCGGCATGTCTTTCGATGACATTGACCAATCTTTCGGTGGAACTTTTCCACGCCAGGCCTTGCCCGAAGTTTTGAAGGTCGCCTCCGAGATCACCGATTCATTTCATGTGGCTGCTTGACGCCAACATGGATGTGCATCTTGTTTCCGTCTTAGCCGGCTTCGAGTAAGCGTCACATAAACCCCTGGGCAGCGTGGGTGGAAGAGTCTGTCCAATGGTTTGGCGAATCCGCTTCCCAAGCGCTGAAGCAGTTTCCAGAATTCGCAGTTGTCGTGGTGAACGTCCCGCAGCGGCCTTGGCCACAATATCGAGAGGAATTCCTTGCTCAATGGCGGAAACGTCCGATAGAGCCCATTGCCGGCAAATTGACTCAGTGGCCGTGAGGGCCGTGTCTGTCGTTCTCGTAGACTCGATTCTGGGCGATGATCTCGAAAGGTCGCTGTCGATCGCGCCGAAAAACTGGGCCATTTCGGCGGGATAAAAGGGACCAGCGCGTGGGTTACGCTCTGGCCTGGTGCAGGGCAGGAAAATCGGCTGGGACGGCTGGCCTCCATTCCTGATCGTCGTCGATGTGGGCTATTCGATTTCGTCAACAGAGGGACGACTTTCTTCATTCTCGGGTGATGTCCCGTGTCTTCTTATCGCCTCGCAGCCCCATGAATCGTAAATGGCGCAAGTGGTTTTTCGCCGGTCCATTCCGGGAACTCAGACTGGCCCGCGAGTTCAGGCTGCGGCCGTATGTTCTCAACGCAGCTTTTGACTGAAGCAGCTTCCGGCAGTTTGAAGCCTCCTCCCTGGACATCGGCCAGCCATTCCGCCGGTACCCCATACCCAAGAAGTTCATCATCCGACGAGTTGGCGAACAGAGGCGGCTTTGGCGGTGCCACCTTTGGAGCCGTGGGGCGTTCCGTCTCGACGTACCTGGGAACGACGATCTCCTGCACGGGCTCCCGGACTTCGACGAGGTATGGGCGACCTTACGATTTGAGGAGGACAATTTCCCGGCATGCGTGGCGGATGACGAGCACCCTGCCAAGACACCGCTCGCAAGCGCTGCCGTAAGGAATCTCCTGCGTGAACTGGTCGCGTTCGACATCCTTGACAGTGTGGTTTGAGGCGAATCTCATACGTTTTCATTCGTTCGGTCGATGCCTCAGGTTACGCACCAAGGATCTCGAAAACTGTGCGTAACATTTGCGCTGGTGCAGCGAAATACAGGGTGAGGAAACTCAGGATGCAGCATGGCAACGAGACCGGCACGACGACGGGTCCTGAAATAGAACTCCTGATGAGCCGCTATCAACAAGCCGACCCGGGGGCGGCAGCAGCCCTGGTCGTTATGCTCAGCCCGCAGCTCTATCGATTTCTTGCCGGCAAGATGGGTAGCCGCACTGACGCGGAAGATATGTTGCAGGATGTGTGGCTGCGGATTCATCGCGTCCGCCACACGTATCGGCCAAGCGAACCGTTGCTTCCGTGGGTCTACGCGATCGCCCGGCGTGTGCGGGTGGACAACTACCGTAAGCGCCAGCGCATCGCCTCGCGCGAGAGTGCCGCCGAGGTGCTGCCCGAACCGCCAAGGCAGAAGAACGCAGTGAAAACAGACCTTCCCGCGTTCGAAGACCTAGTTGCCTCCTTGCCGGAGAGCCAACGCGAGGTATTGACGATGCTGAAAGTGAATGAACTGAATCTGGAAGAGGTGGCTCGCGCTACCTCTTCGACGGTCGGAGCGGTGAAGCAAAAGGCGCATCGCGCCTATCGACAGTTGCGCAATTTGCTCGAACAGCACCAGTTTACGCAAGTGGCAGTCAAAGGAGCGGCGAGATGACGTGTCACGATATCGATAATTTGATAAGCTTGAAACCCGGAAATGCCTTGCCGGCGCCGGAAGCCGCTGCCCACCTGGACGCGTGTGACGAATGCCGCGCTTTGATCGGCGTGCTGAACGAACAACGGAAGCTTGCGGATCTGCCGGCGGTGCAGTTAGAGCGAATCCAGGCCAGCATCGTCAAAACTCTCAAGCCGGTCCGGCCTTTGGCGCCCGCCCGCTTGTTCCTCTTCGCCTGTGCGATTATTTTCCTCTCTATTGCGGCGATCGGAGTGATGCCGTCCGGTATGTATGGTTGGGCCGCGCTTGGCATGGGACAAAGAGTCGCTGTCTTTGCGACGCTTGCTGCGAGCGCAGTGCTACTGGGCGTTTCCATGGTTGGTCAGATGGCGCCTGGAAACAAATATGCGTTGGTTCCGGCGGCATTGCCAGTTGGCATTTTGACTGTTCTGATGATCCTGATCGCGGCCACCTTTCGTCCTCAGGCCGACCCGGCGTTCGCGGAAAACGGTCTAACGTGTATGAAAAGCGGGCTCACCTATTCGATCCCGGGAGCGTTGCTCTTCTGGCTGCTGGTTCGGCGCGGGGCCCTACTTTTCCCCAAGCTGATCGGAGCTGCTGCCGGTGGATTGGCCGGCTTAATCGGTCTCAGCGTGTTGGAGATGAACTGCCCGAACCTGGACGTCTTTCACGTTCTCGTATGGCACGGGGGAGTGGTTGCGATCAGCTCCGTGACGGGCGCGCTACTAGGCGCTACCGTCGAATATATCGACAGGTTGAGAAGTAGATAGGGACGCCGCAAGGCGGCCCGTTGTCGCCCTTGCTCCGTAATATTACGCTTGACGGGGGAGTTGGAGCGGGTCTCCGCTTCGCGCGTTACGACGGGAGAACAGCGCGTGGCACGGCCATGTGAGCGGGGGGGTCTGCGCTTCAGTTTTCACAGCGAATCCGGAACCAAAGCGGGGGTTGCGCCAAAGTTGAGGATTCGCTGAAGTAAGAGACACGACGGGAAATCTAGAAGCGTCTCGTTCGCCTTCGGCCGATCTTGTCAGACTCCTCCATCGCGACATCGCCGGGTACCGACAGATGCCATCACGCGTCCCGAGATCTAATAACTTCGACTACGAAGAGCGCAATAGCCGCATGCATTCGCATAGCTTGCTGTAAGCATCATCACCTGTTGCTCGACGGCATTCAGACTGGCTTTGCCCAGCAAACCTGTGAGATCTATAATACGCGCTCAGCGCAATGGGCGCCTCAGCCATCACGCCTCTAGTAAGTTGGGCACGAATCCAAAGGCATTTGCGCGCTTCTGAAACACCCTCCTGGGGGAACTTACAACTCCCCTACCTATGACTTCGCTGCGACCGAGCACTGGGGCACGCTGGGTGTTGTTTATGTCGCGCTGTCAAGATTGATCGTGCTCACCTCCTTGAAGACTCTTGGAATCGTCATTGTGAGTTTCAGAATCACGGTTGCGGGCGCATAAGGTTGTGCTGACGCAGATCTAGATCGAATAAACTGTGCCCGTTGCTCGACTTGAGGCCGGCAACGGGGCACGAAGGAAGTTCAATTGAGCCGTATGACGATAGGACAATTGATGGAGAATCCAGCGCTTCCGAATGGCGCACCACCCGGGCCCGTCAGCAGGCCATCTGCCACAAACGTCAGGATATTGAATTCCTCGCGAAGTTGACCCCGATAGCCGTTTGTAATGGCGGCTGGTGTCCATTCATATAAGTTGGCGTCCCAGGCAGGACTGTAATCCAACGCCAGCGTTGGGATTCCTCCCAAGGTGTTATTGGGCCGGTAACCGTCCGCCAGATCGGCGGACAGGCCTTGCCGTAGCGGATTTGCGCAGCTTCCTTGCTCGGGCCCGTTGGTGGCGATGAAGATACGCTCAATCGGGCTGGAAAAGCTGTCGTCATCGCCCAGGTGAAGTGCCGCCATCAGAGGGGCAAAAGTATTGTGCTCAATCGCGGCGGCCAAGGGTATGCTTGCATCCATTGAGATGTACCAGACCGGCCTTCCGAAGCTAAAGCCGTTAATGAGTTGTAGGGTCACGGTCATGTTAGCCGGATCAATCGCGACAACCTCATCGTGAACCTTGGAATAATCCACATTGCCATTCGGGAATTCGATATCGCTTGCGTTCACATTGAAAGCAACAATCGGGGCATTGTAGATCACACCACCGGCATTCACGATCTGAACGTACGGACTATAGTTGGCGTCACCGACAGAGCCAGGCTGATAAGCGGTAGGGGGGAACTCACTGCCCGAAGGGCCGGGCGTGACACTTCGGACCGGCGAAAAATCGACCGTGCCCCCGTCGAACACCAAGTCGTTGTTGTAATCAAAATTCGCCGTTCGTGCGGCGTTGGCCATGAAGGTCATCTTCGCTGAGAAGTTCAGTCCGAGCTCCGCCGCGACATTCGCATCGTCGACATCTGTCAGGATGTACCACACATTCCTCCCGTCTTTCATATGTCCGAGATAAAGGGGGATGGTGATCGTGCCGGTCTTGGAATCAATTTGACCGGTGTTAAGCAATTGAACGGGGCCTACGAGGCTTGGATTCACCGTCGAAGGCGACGGTCCGAAGTAAGAAAGCGGAACTGCCGTGCCAATATTAGCCGAGGCGGGAAACACGTCGCAGCCCGGACCCGGGCCCAACGGAACACCTCCGGGGCCTTGTGCCGTGTTGGGGTCAGCTGACGTGGCGGCGCCCGCATCTGCAAGCCTAGACGGCGGCTCGATTTTTCCTTGGACTGACCTCCGCGGCGTGCGAAGCGGCCCTGAATTTTGCGCCAGAGCACAGATGCTCAGCGAAACGCCGATTGCAGCAGCCATTGTGGCCCTTGAAATACTGCGAGGTTTCGAAGTCATACAACTCATGGTGAGATTCTCCTGTTCCAAGACTTTAGACTTGCGGTCTTGCGCAACGATGTGCTCTGATGCGACCGGGTCTGTTTACTCCTTCGCCTACCTTTCCGGAAAAGTTACGAAAAGCTGCCGAACATTTGGCGGGCGCTTCAACTTGATCTCGTTCGACTTGATCGCTGGCGACGTGAGGAAGGTAGAGCGGCAAGCGCCCGCTGGGCATTTGATCCGAGCAGGCGCCAACTTCAAATGAACTGAGCCGCTTAGTTGGAAGATGAGTTGAATTCTGTCGTGCCTGGGCGGTGCGCCGCATCAACGGTGGAGGTTCCATGAACTTCACTGAACTCGAGTCCTATCGAGTCACCGGAGTGGACCAAGCGTGCAGCGCGGGCCGCTGGCCGGCCTCGATTCGTAAACTTGAACTCGCTTTTGTCCAGTGGCTCAGTTCGGTAAATTGGGATTAACGAATACAGTCGCAATAATGTGGTGCTCGACTGCCTTCAAGGTGCAAACCGTGGAACGGTCCGCGGGCAGGTCGACGAGCATAAGTACATACGACCCAACCCACAACACAGTGCCCGGCGGCTTCGATAAGCTGATTAATAGTGATCTTGATTTCGATGTTCCATTCATCGGCCTTCACAGTATGTGCACATACGCCCGTTACGCTTAGGGCGAACATGAACATAGTCGACAAACACTGTTTCATGACCGAGTATGTTCGACAGACTGTTCTTGTCTTTCCGTCTTATACGTTCGCCGTGTACATCGAAAGGTTTGCTTCGAGTATTGAGGGGTCATTGTCCGGCGTATAGTATTCTGTTCGCAATGCCGCCATGAGCGTGTCCCGTCCTCTTAACGAGATCTATTGAATGCGGTACTCTCCATCGGGCAACATTGCGACAATCCGGGACTTATCAATGTCGTAAAGACCCTGGCGATAAACATCCCCATGCGAACAGGTCACGACGAGGATCTCTCGATCGGCGCAAAATACGAGGCGGAGGCGTGCACTTGTCTGCTGCTCGAGCTGCCAAAACTCCGGTCCAACAGCGGTAAAGACACCGAAGTCGCGTGCCTTCGGCCCGGGTAGGAAGATCGCAGAATCGCGGCGATGGCATCTCGAAAGTATGGAACGGACATGAAGCTTCAGGAATCCCTAGGCCCAATGACCACCGCAGGAAGTGTGGAATCCAGGTATGTTGATAAGGTTCGAGATAGAGCTTGCGGGCGTGCACTTGTGGTGTCATGATGAACACCTTGTGAACGCCCGCCATCGCGAACAATATCCCGCCGGTTACCCGCGTGAAGAAAGCCGGCCAATGCCAGTCGAACGTCATCGATGGTTAGTTCGAAGGTTTTCGTTTCGGCAGTGCGTCGAGGATTTCCGCGGCCGTAGTCCGTCCGCCGTGCTCTTTGACGATCTTGCTGAAGAAGATGACGCCTTGCCGGTCGATCAGGAAAGTCGATGGATAGGCGGTCTCGTGTGCTGCGTCCCATCGGAGCCCGTACATATTGGTGAACTCATAGCCCGGATCTAATACCAGATCGAAATTCCCAGGAAGCTGCTTGTCGGCCAAAAACTCATTCGCTTTTGCGCCGAGATCCTGGGGCGGTCCGGGATAAACCAGCACGACGCGAGTTCCTGCCTCCGCAAAGTCTTGCGATTTCTGAATGAAATCTTGAACCTGCCGGTTGCAGTAAGGGCATTGGTACCCGGGATAGCCGCGAAGAACGACTAACACGACGGGACCTGTCGCTTCGACATCCGAGAGTTGGACAGTCTTGCCCCCGGGAGTCGACAATTTGAAGTCCGGGGCCTTTTCGCCGACGGTGGGCGGCGCTGCCGCTGTGATCGGGAGCACGGTGGCGAATGCGGCCATAGTCAGCAATACACGATTCATGTGATTTCCTCTGATGTGAAATTCGGCGGAGTATCGGCACTACTCACAAGTTCGCTCGGGGCCGGCGCAAGTTACGCGGCGATCGCGGTTTTTTTGCTTAAGTGGAAGCCACGAGATACGGGAATGAGCTGACCCGTAATCCACGCGGTATCACTGGACGCTAGAAAGGCTACTACATTGGCGATATCGACCGGCCGGCCCATCTGGCCCAAGGACGTTTGCAGATCGCGAATGGCTTCAGTTCCGCCGATCCGGCCGTTGCGGGCGAAACCTTCCGCTTCTGTGTCGCGGGGGAATACCGCGTTCACCAGAGTATTCCTGGCGTGCCGACAAGCTCTACGCGCTCGCGTCGAACTACTCATCCAGCAGTTGCTTTGGGAGGAATACCGGCAAGCCAACGCGAATGGCTATCGCTCCCGCGTTTTTGCGAGCGGTATCAGCGCTGCCGGCGCAAACAGGGTGTGGGCTGCGCCGAGGAACACAAGGCCGGCAAAAAGCTCTTCGTCGATTGAAAACCACCGTGCCGATTTACGACCCGAGCGGTGGGTCCGTAAAGCAGGCACATCTGTTCGCCGCTGTGCTAGAAACCAGCCGAGTTTTTCTATTGCATAGACCGTAACTTCTGACGTCCTTCGCCGAATCCACCATAGGAAGCAACTTCGCTTCTTCCGAATAAGTCCACTTTGGAAAGGGAAAACACATTGATATCTAAACTCTTCACCTATAAATCGGCCGCGCTTCTGGCAGTCCTCTCGTTGACGGCCGCCGTCCGGTCGAATGCACAAGAAACGAGCACGACCAGCGGTGCTGTGTTCGTGATGACAAACAGCAACACTCGTAATGAAATTTTGCAATTCGTACGAAATCCGAATGGCTCTCTCTTTCAAGTAGGAGAGACGCCTACTGGCGGAAATGGCAGTGGCGGTACAACTGATCCTCTCGCCTCTCAGAATTCGCTCTTGCTTACCTCAGATTCCCGCTTTCTGCTGGCAGTCAATGCAGCAAGTGGCACTATTTCGTCCTTTGCAGTGTTTGGTGCATTTCTGATACCGGCGGACGTCCAATCGAGTGGTGGTGCGTTCCCCAATGCGATCGCACAGTGGGGCAACCTTATATACGTCCTCAATGCGTCGGGAAACAGTAACGTCGTTGGTTTCAACGTGGAAAACGGCCACCTGGTTCGAATTCCGAACGCTACCGGCTATCTGACTACCGGACTTTCGGGCGGCAGTTCCCTTACGTTTTCGGCAGACGGCAAAGTTCTGTTAGTCTCGGAACGAACCACGGGCCTGATTGACTCGTTTCCGGTCAATGCAGACGGAACCTTGGGCGCTGCTACTGTCACCTCATCTCCTGGCATCTTCGACTTCACGACATCAGTGACCAACGGCCTTCTCATTACCGTCGGCGGTCCCACCATCGGCTCAACCTCGGTGGCCGATAGTGCCAAACTCACGGCAGTAGACAACATTCCTATCTTTTCCGGTGCATGCTGGGTGGTTGTGACGCCGAAGGGATTCGTCTACGCCTCGACCGGCGGAGCGGGCATTATCGATGGCTACTCGCTTTCCAAGGCAGGTGTTTTAACTCCAATCGGAACGGGCGAAGCCGCCCGTATCCCTGGCGCCGCGCTCCTCGATCTGGCCGTATCGAGCGGCGGCGGGTTTCTCTATTCCCTGAATTCGGGCAATGGCTCCATCGGAGCCTGGACCATCAATCAGAGCACTGGGGTATTGACTCCGATTGTTGGAGCGGCTCTACCCGCATCCAACGCTGGGTACAACGGAATCGCCGCCTATTAAGTCGGTCTGACTTCGCTTTCTTCGGCGGGTTGCAAGATCATACTTGCAACTCGCCTTTCTCTGCTCCTTGCCTGACACCGCCCGTGTGTCGAATTTCGCGGGCGGTTCCCCGGTCGTAGCTAACTGACTTGCTATCCAGACCAATGTAGTAAAGATCCATCTGTCCGTGTGGAGCGATCGGAGCCGGGACGGTAAAGTAGCTCCCCCATACGCTCTCCTGGTGATTGGGCACATCGTCCCAAAAACCCAAATCGTCTTCGACCGGTTTCAAAGCGAACAGATCCATTCTGAAATGTGAGGTTGCTTCGATCAATCGCACGCCATCGAAGCTCAGCTTTACGTTCGGGCCTTCGTTGTTATCGAATAAGCGTCCGGAACCAAGCACCACCTCCTGCCGGCCAACTCGCAGACTGACGCCTGCATCGCTGCTTACGTGAGGCCCGATCTCGATGAACGCCTGATGCGCGTCGCCCCGGTCTTCATCGATTCCCGGCCGAGGGCCGCCATCTCTTCCGGCATTGTAATCGAACATCAGCTCGGTAAAGAGCCGGAACGCCCTGCCCCAGTGCCAGTCGAAATGCGGCATGACCCGGTCCATGACGTATCCGTTGTGATCTTGTGGACCGGCGCCAAACATCCAGTTATCGAAATACTCGTATTCGATCCGATATTCAAAGCCGAATGAGAGATAACATTGCGGGTTGTTCCCCAGGCGAACATACTTGACCGGATCGAAAAAGTCCGTACGCTGCGATGGGTCCGCGAGGAAGCTCCAGTTCTGCTCCGCCGGAAGCGGATTCAATGGCGGCCGGGCCGGCTGAAATACTATGCCTGGTGGCTGAGGATCTGGCGTCTGCGCCCTCGCAAGCAACGGCGAGAACGCGACGACTAGAGCGATCGCGACAAAATACGACTGCGCGCCGTCGCTCGCGTGGGATCGGACTGGCATCGGAGTCCCTCGAAAATACTCGGGTTCGTAACAATTGTAGATGACCTATCTCGGCAGCGAACGTTACTGCCATTGTTACCATCGGCAGACGATGCTCTACCTGACGGAATCGGAAGTCCAACAGTTGTTGTCCGTAAAAAACTGTATCCCCATAATGCGCTCGACGTTCCACGCCTTGCGCGAAGGCACGGCTCAGAACCAGCCTCGCCGCCGGCTGATTCTCAAGACCGGTTCCGTCCTCCACAGCCTCGCCGGCGCATACGGCGATTATTTCGGAACGAAAATCTACGCCTCGAATCCCAAACACGGCGTGCATTTTTACTGCACCCTTTTCGACGCCAATACCGCCGAGCCGCTCGTGCTCATGGAAGCGAACTACCTGGGCCAGATCCGTACCGGTGCCGCCAGCGGCTACGCGACCGATCTCATGGCGAATCCCCATGCCCAGGTCCTCGGCGTGATCGGAAGCGGATTTCAGGCACGCAGTCAAGTGGAAGCAATGCGCGCGGTTCGTCAGATCCGGGAAGTCCGCGTATGGAGTCGAAAAGCCGACAAGGCCAAACAATTTGCGGCGCAGATGAACGCGATAGCGGTGGACTCAGCCGAGGCCGCCGTCCGCAGGGCCGATATCGTTGTCACCGCGACAAACGCCAAGGACCCCGTAATTCAGAAGGACTGGATCGCCCCAGGAGCCCATATCAACGCCATGGGATCGAACGTCGCCAGCCGCCGCGAACTGCCCGCGGATCTGGTCCGCTCAGCCGGCATCGTTGCGGTGGATTCTCTCGAACAGGCGAAAATCGAAGCGGGCGATCTGATCCTCGCCGAGAGTTGGGAAAACGTTGTCGAGTTAAAGGATGTGGAGCCGGACTACAGACCAGCCCGCATCACAATTTTCAAGTCAATCGGGCTTGGAGTGGAAGATGTGGCCGCCGCTGGTTTTATTTACGAGCAAGCAGTAGCGCAGGCCGTGGGGCAGGTCATCGGTTTTCGTGGCCTGCCTGCGCGCGAATGAGCGCCCTACTCCTGAACAGCCTGCTGATCAGAATCGCGCCACGCGCTGATTTTGAGCCGCCGGCAGACCCAACAGAGCCCTTCAGCCGAGTTGGGAGCACAAGAGGAAGCGCACACCACACACTTGGAAACCCGCGACAACTTGTCCGTTTGGATCGTCTTCTTCGCGTTTTCCAGCAGCGTTTGGTCAATAATCGATTCTTCCGGCAGCGGCTTCCGTTTCATGGGCTGTCCTTACCTTACCACGAAAGACAGCTCCCCTTAGGTTCAATTCCAGGCTGATTAAACCCTACGCTGCGCGGTCGTACCTTAGTACATAGGCAGCATCCAGCGTCGACGCGCAACGCGGGCATTTCTGACCGGGTTTCACCTTCTGGGTTCTCCCATGCGCAACAACCGTGGCCTGTACGTTGTGTGTACACATGGGGCAGTGCACGGGCGTACTAAACTCGACCGTGGCCGGGACTCGTTGCGCTTTCATTTCGTTTGGTCTGATTCGAGGATCCATTGCGTCCCCTCCTTACTCGATATTTATGACGCAGCCAGGGTGCCAAACGATTTGTTGTTTTTGTAAAGAAAATAAAAAACGTGGCGCTGGCCCTCTAACCGGGAGTTGCGCGCCCAGCAGGGTCCGTGAAATTTATCGACACTCGGCTCTCCGTAGCCGTCGCTTTGCAGTCCAAGCTAGAGGCTCCCAATTTCCAAACGACGAACTACAAACCAACAACTACGAACGCCGTAGCCGAGCCGCGCCCGGTAGGAAGCGGTTGCCCAGGAGCGTCCACACCAGTCCGCGTTATCCTTAAACTTGCGTTCACCAGCATGAAGACAGCCTTCTTGTTTCCCGGGCAAGGATCGCAGTTCCCGGGCATGGGGAAAAGCCTCGCGGACAATTTCCCCATCGCCAGACACACCTTCGCGGAGGCCGACGACGCGCTCGGATTCGCCCTCTCCGAGCTTTGCTTCAACGGTCCCGAAGCTGCCCTCAAACTCACCGAAAATACGCAGCCCGCGCTGCTCGCCGTATCGATTGCCGCTTTCCGCATCCTCTCTGACGAAGGACTGAGGCCTGACTACGTCGCCGGTCACAGTCTAGGTGAATACTCCGCGCTCGTCGCTGCCGAATCGTTGGCATTTGCCGACGCGCTCCGCCTGGTGCGAAAACGCGGCCGGTACATGCAGGAGGCCGTACCACCCGGCGTCGGCGCCATGGCGGCATTGCTGTACCTGCCCGAAGCGAAGCTCGCCTTCATCCTGGCCGCAGCGGCGCAGAACGATATCGTGACGGCGGCCAATTTAAATTCCCCGGACCAGATCGTAATCGCCGGCCATGCCGCCGCCGTCCAGCGCGCCATGGATGCGGCCAGAGCGGCGGGCGCGCGACGCACCGTCCTGCTCCCCGTCAGCGCTCCTTTCCATTGCCCGTTGATGACGCCCGCCCAACAGCGCCTCGCGGAAGATCTCAATGCCACCGAATTCCACGATTTGGCCACGCCTCTCGTCAACAACTGGCAGGCTCGTCTGGTGCGAACCGGGGCCGAAGCTCGCGAGGGCCTTTTTCGACAGGTGCCCAATCCCGTGCGGTGGACGGAATCCATCCGATTACTCGCCTCGGAGGGCGTAACGCGTTTCGTCGAGGTCGGCGCCGGAGCCGTGTTAACTGGCCTCTTGCGCAACATCGACCCTACGCTTCAAGGCATGAAGTTCGGAGAAGCCAAAGATCGGGAGAAGTTAAATGCGGCTGTTGCTTAGCGTTTTGTTCGCCGGTAGCCTCATGGCTGCCGATTGGGTTTCCATCCAACCCGACGCCTCGTTCCAGGAATGGACGCGGGTGCCCATCAAACCAACCGAAAAGCTCGTGACTCCCTCGCAGTGGAGGGTGACGCCGGCGGAAACGCTGATCTGCGATGGATCCCACGACAAGGGTCATGAGTTCCTGCGCTATGATCGCGAACTGGCGAATTTCGTTTTGCATGTCGAGTGGCGCTTCACCAAAATTGAAGGCGAAACAAAATACAACAGCGGCGTTTTTGTCCGCAATACCGCCGATGGCAACACCGCGTGGTACCAGGCGCAGGTCGGCGCGCCATCGAATGCCGGATACTTCTTTTTTGTAGATACCGAAGGGAGGCGCACCAATCTGAAAAAGGATATGACTGCCAATCCCGTGAAGGACCCGGGCGAGTGGAATACCTACGAGATTCAGGCCGACGGCTCCAAGGTGGAACTTAACGTGAACGGCACAGTAACCAGCCGCTTCACTTGCGACCGCACCAGCGGATACGCCGGCCTCGAAGCTGAGTATTACCAGATCGAGTTCCGCAACATTAAGCTGAAGGAGCTTCCGTGAAAAGTGGAATCTTGCTGGCGGCCATGCTTGCCCTCCTGCTGGTTGGCTGCAAATTGCCGGGCGAGAATCAGGACTTCAATCAACTCGAAGACGAGTTCGTCCATGGCGCGCTCGCGCTTTCTCCCGTGAGTGCGACCGCCGCCGGATATCACGTGCATAACGGCAAGCGCCTCGACGAAATGCTGGACGACTTCAGCCCCTCCGGAATCGGTGAGCAGCGCCACTTCTTCCGCTCCCTGCACGATCGCATGGAAGTGATCAAGCAGGACAGCCTAGATCCCGAGCAGAAAGCGGATTATCGCTTGATGGACGGCCAGGTCATGCTGGCGCTCATGGAAGTCAATTTAATCCGCAGCTATACCCACAACCCCACCGTCTATGTGGAACTGGTGGGCAACGCGCTGTTCTCTCCTTTCGTTCTCGAATACGCGCCGAAACCCGAGCGCTACCGGCATATCGTCAAACGCCTCGAGCGCATTCCCGTGCTCATGCTCGAAGGCCGGCAAGCGTTGAAGGATTCTCCCGAAATATGGATCAAGGTGGCGCTCGAAGAGAACGAAGGCAACATCGACCTCATCGATAAGACCCTCCGTGCGGGCGCGCCGCCTGAGCTGAAAGCGGATTACGACAAAGCGGCAGCCGGGGCTATCGACGCTCTCCGAAAGTACAACGAGTTTTTGAAAACCGACTTGTCGAAGAAACCTGCGAGCTGGCGTTTAGGCAAAGAAAAGTACGATCTGAAGTTTAAGTCCACGCTGGATGTCGGCAAGACTCCGGAGCAGGTGCTGGCGGAAGCCGAAGCGGCGTTGAAGTCCGTCCAGGAAGAAATGAAGAAGCTGGCCGGCTCGAAATCGATCGTCGAAGCGCTCAACGAGATCGCGCAACAGCACGCCACTCCCGCAACCTACATGGATGAGGCCAAGCACGACCTGCAGCAGGCCACCGATTTTGTGAAATCGAAAAACCTGGTCCCGCTACCCGCCGGCAACAATCTTCAAGTCATCGACACACCGGAGTTCATGCGCGGCATTTATGGCGTCGGCGGTTTCAATCCCGCGCCGGCCCTTGAACCGCAACTCGGAGCCTTCTATTGGATCACTCCGATTCCTTCTTCCTGGCCACCCGAACGTGTCGGATCGAAGCTTCGGGAATACAACACCTATGGCCTGCAGGAGCTGACCATTCACGAAGCCATGCCGGGACATTATGTTCAGTTCCAGTACGCGAACAAGGTCGAGCCGGAAACGCGCCGCCTGCTGCGCAGTCTCTTTTCCAACGGGCCCTACGTCGAAGGTTGGGCCGTCTACACGCAGCAATTCATGTCGGACGAAGGCTACTTGAACAACAGCGTGCCCCTTCGCATGACCTTCCTCAAGCAAATGCTCCGCGTCACCACCAACGCCATCATGGACATTCGCATGCAAACCATGGATATGAGCGACGAAGAAGCCATGGATCTCATGATCAACCAGGGCTATCAGGAAAAAGAAGAAGCCGTGGCCAAGTTGCAGCGTGCAAAATTGTCGTCGTGCCAGTTGCCCATGTACTTCGTCGGCTGGCGTGGCTGGTTGGGGGTGCGCGACGAGTATAAGAAGCAGAAAGGCTCGTCATTTAACCTCACGGATTTTCACGCCAGCGCGCTGAAAGAGAGCGCCGTTCCGCTCCCCTCCCTAGGCCAGTTGCTGAAATAAGTGGATGCTCAACCTCTCCGATGTTGAGATCCAGCGCGCCGGCGATCTCTTAAAGGAATTCCTGCGCGGCTACGAAAAGTCGCTTCCGGATCGCGCCGTGTTTCCGCCATTAGACCGAGCCGTTCTAACCGCTCTCTCCGCCGGGTCATTTCCAAATGAAGGCCTCGGCGTCGATCGGCTTTTTCAGTTGATCGATGAGCAGGTGGTTCCAAACTCCACGGCGACGGCAGGTCCGCGATACCTTGCTTACGTGTTAGGAACCCCGAACGGC
>JBEKUT010000055.1:0-22795 GCA_049514735.1 Bryobacteraceae bacterium | reverse complement strand
GGTTGCTCATTCTCCGGCGGAGGAACCACTTTCTTCGGCCGCGCATCCAGATGCGTCGAGATCAGCTCATCGCGCAGCTTCTGGAATTTCGGTGTACCCGGCACTCCACCCGCCGCCACCACGTCGCGTTCGGTGATCTCCTGGGCCGTCGGAAGATACTTCTGGAAGTAGTTCTTGATGCGGTCCTGCACCGTGCGCTCGGACGACTTATACAGCAGAAACAGCATCTCCTCGCCCTTCGACTTTGAGAGCAGGTGATACACGTTGGACGGTTTCGAAAGTTTGGCCGACTTCAGGTCCTTCTCCAGCTTCTTAGCCCGCGCTTCGAGCTTTTGCCATTCATCGACGTCCTCCTTCTCCATCCCTGTCGCCGAGATCAGCGAGGCCTTCTCCTTCGCCGACAGCTTCTCCGTGAGGACGTACACGAACAAGCCAAAAGCGTCGAAGTAGAATCCTCCCGCGGACGGAGCCAATTGCCGGACCTTTTGCAGTTTCTGCAGACCGGCCATATTGAGCTTGGGGCCCGTCAATTCGGGCTCGAACAGCACCATCAACTTTTCTTCGTCGAGAGCGTGCACCACGTCGGCCACGTTCTGCTCGTTCGCGATATGGCGCAACTCCTCCAGCAGGGACTGGGGCGAGATTTTTTGCTCCAGTGCGGCCTCGCGGGCATTCTCATATTGCGATTTGGTGCGCTCGCTGACAGTAAATCCCAGGCGTACGCGGAATCGGACGAGCCGCAGCAGGCGTACCGGGTCGTCATACAAAGTGTAATTCGATCCGGCGCGCAATTCTTTATGCTCCAGGTCTCCGACGCCGTTGTTGGGATCGAGCAACAGTCCGCGCGATGCAGGGCTCAGAGACAACGCGATGGAATTGATAGTGAAATCGCGTCCGCGCAGATCTTCGTGGATGGTGGCCGGTTGAACCTGGGGCTTGCCGCCGGGCTTCGCATACTTCTCTTGCCGCGCCATGCCAATGCTCGCGGGAACATTGCCTGGAAAAAGCAGACGGGCCACTTTGCGCGTCTCGTCCACACGCAGCAATTGCGCGCCGGTTTTCTCGGCGATGGTCTTGGCGAGTTTAACGGCGTTCCCTTCGGCCGTGAAATCGATCTCCACGATCGGGAACCGGCCGAGCATGTCGCGCATCGCGCCACCCGTCAGGAACAGGTTCACGTTGGCCTGCAGCGCCGCGGCCTGCACTTCCGAAACCACCCGGCTCTGATCCGAGTTGAGGTGGCTTTCGAGCATAAACATGTAGTCGCTCATCGGTCAGCTCTCAAAGCGGAGGCTGTTTCCGCGGCTCGTACGCTGCGCCCCAGCCCCCTGGAACGGACGCAGCAATATCTTGGCTCATTAAGCACGAGGGTGATGCTCATCTATGGTCTTGCGCAGACGGGCCCGCATGACGTGCGTATATATCTGCGTTGTCGAAATATCCACATGCCCCAGCATGGTTTGGACGCTTCTGAGGTCCGCTCCGCCCTCCAGCAGATGGGTGGCAAAGGTGTGCCGCAGAACATGCGGGGTAAGATCGTGAAAGATGCCTGCTTGACGTCCATAGCCGCGGAGCAGCTTCCAGAAACCCTGGCGCGTCATGGCGCTGCCCCGGGCCGTGACGAAGAGGTACGGGCTGGAGCGGCGCCGCAGCAACGCGGGACGGCCGGACCGGGCGAATTCTTCGACGGCTTTGAGCGCCGCCGCACCCACTGGCACAAGGCGGTGCTTATTCCCTTTCCCGAGCACCCGCACGTAGCCCAAACTCATTTCCACGTCCGATACACGGACTTTGCATAGCTCCGAGACGCGCAACCCCGTGGCATAAAGAAACTCCAGCATCGCATGGTCCCGTAAACCGGCGGGTCTGGACGTGTCGGGAGACGCGATCAGCCTGCCGATCTCTTCGCTATTCAGGTATTTAGGAAGACTCTGCCATTGTTTGGGTGTAGAGAGTAAACTGGTGGGATCGGACTGCGCCGCGCCGCGCTCCACGAGGAAGGAGTGAAAGTTCCGCAAGGTGGCGATATGGCGGGAGATCGAACGGCTGGCCAGGCCCGCTTGGTACAACGTGTCGATATAGCTTCGCACGGTCTCGACGCTCGAAAGGTCTTGTTTGGAAGCGGCCATATACTCTGTAAACCGGTCCAAATCCTGCCGGTACGCCTCCACCGTATTCCAGGCGAGGCCCTTTTCGATTCGACAAAAGTCCAGAAAGGCCTGGACCTGCGCGGTAAGCGGCGCGACTTCGAGCATCGTGCCAATGATACAATATTCGCCAAAATGTTTGAAAGAAAATCGGGCCTAAGAGGGTGATTTGGCCGGTTCAACCAACAAAAAGGTACTTGTCGCGCGATTTGACCGGGAAACGCTTTCGGGATTCGTCAATCCTCAAGCTTATCTATTGGCGGATGGTTTAGAGCTTCTCACCACCGTGGGAACCATTTTACTGCTCCCCTATAGCGAGGTGAAAACCGTTTCTTTTGTTAGGGATTTCGACCAGGTGGAGGCGCGCCGCGAACATCGCCAGTTCAACACCCGCCCTAAAATGGAAGGCCTCTGGGTCCGCATGAAGTTTCGCGATGGCGACGCCCTGGACGGTTTACTGCCCAACAACCTGCTGCAACTCGAAACGTATGGGTTTTTGATGGTGCCGCCCGATCCCGGCTTTCAGAACCAACGGGTATTCGTTCCCAAGGCCGCCCTGACAGAAGTGCAGGTGCTGGGAGTAGTAGGCAGCCCTCTAAGGAAGACCCGCAAAAAGCCCACGCCCGAGGAGCAACTGGAGATCTTCCCGGCCGAACTCCCAACCAACAACTAACAACGACGAACTCTTTCCGTCCGAACTAACAACTAACAACGACGAACTGACAACGCTTTCTTACGAGCTACCCACCAATTCCGGCTCCATCTCCACGCCGCGTCCCAGAACGGTTTCGGCCAGGTCGACCCAGCCGTGCCATTTCGTATTCTGGACGAACGTGATCGTCTCCACCCGGAAGGACTTGCTGCCCTTGAACTCAGCCCAGCGCCGCCGGGCGGCCCGGCCCAATTCGTCCACCTCGTCCGGTTTCAAATTCTGGGCCAGCGTCACATGAGGATGATACGGGAAAGGTTCTTTGTAGAACAGTTTGCCGTTGTTGAGGATATCGTGCATCCGCTTCAACTCTTCGTGGCCTTCGCCGATCACAACGTGGATCACGTCCGAGACCGGGAAGATCTCGATGCCCTCGAGGGTGATGTCCACGGGTTTGAGGCGATAGGCGGCTTCGCGAAGCTCCGTCCAGGCCTTCTCTGGCGACGCTGCGAGCGAACGCGGCGGCAGGATGGTCACGTGGGCTCGTAAGAAGCAGTTCGGGACCAGTTCACACCGCATTTGGTCCAGGAATCCCGCAAGCGGCTCAGGGATGTAGCTTACGAGCGCAAAAGTGTCCAGGTACTCGACCCCGGACGGGTCAACATACATACGAAGTATTTTCTACGCGCTGGCCCCGCCCGCTTCCGTCCCAAGCGGAGTTCCTGTCTCGCCATGGACCACGTTACGGTCCCCAGACCCCTTCGGCGCGGCAGGCTCAGGCACAAACCAGCGTGCCTCCTCAAATCCTATGTACTTCAGGATTCGGAGTTCACCCTCCGCTTCTAGTATGTCACCAATATCCAGGGGCGTGTCCGACCCCCTCCGGCCGATCCAGGCTGCGTATGCCGTTGGCGCTTCGACGGTATCGGCCGGCTCGTAATCCTTGGGCTTCACAATTGTTACTCCGGCGGTGTGAGGCGCCCAGCGAAACTGCTGGCGGGGCAGGTCCTTCATGCGATGGATGCGGTAAAGCGGCATGGTAGATCTATTTTCGCTCAAAACAATTCTGAATGGAATGTTTTTGTTGAAGCGCGTCGCGGCGGCCGAGTTCGATCCACTCCGCGGCCTTAGCGCGGGACCAGCATAAGGCGTCGCGGCCATTTCCGAGCACGCCTTGCGGTTCAATCCTAATCAGGTCTATTCCGGCCGTTTCCAAAGGCCGGAAACGCGCCATTGACCGGACCACGCGGACGAAGATCTTCGGAATCAGACCGGGCAGCATCGCCAGCGCATTCACCGCGATGATCCGGTCGGCGCCCAACTCGATGGCGGCCCAAATCGGAAGCGGGGTGAGCACGCCGCCATCGGAATGGAGGGTCCCGCCGACGCGAACCTGGTCGAATAGGAAGGGGATGGCTGTCGTCGCTTTGAGCAGATCGGCGGTGATTTCCGGACCTTGGAAGATACGGGGCCGCAGCCGCGCAATCTCGGTGGTCACCAGCGCATATTCGACCCGCGGGTGGTATGCGGCAAAGACCTCGTCGATCATCGCCTGCAACGCCCGGCTATCGAGCACGCCGCCGTGAAGCGCTCTGGGGGCTTGAAAACGATACCTCGCAGCGGCGTCGAGCGTCAACCAGCGGCCGATCAGTTCAGCGGGCGGCGCTCCGCCGCCGATGATCCATCCGTTGACGGCTCCGATGGATGCGCCGACGATCAAATCCGGTTCGAAACAGTCTGCCAAGACCGACCAAACACCGGCTTGATAGGCCCCGAACATCCCGCCTGCGGACAAAACCAGCGCTGTCTTGCTCATTGATGCACGCAGGTTATTGTATCAGCGATTGGGGTTTCGAGAGGCTTGGCGAGGCGGATTCTTGAATTTGGGGGCTTGTCAATATAGTTCCAATGTGGAAAGATATTGACATGGGGCGGTCCCGCTTTAACGACCTGGTTTCGATCGCCGAAGACCACGACGGCCTGCTGACCGCGGAGTTGGCGCGGCAGTCGGGTTTCACCGATTCGGTCCTGGCGCGTCTGGTGCAACGGGGGCGGATTGAGCGCGCCTCCCGGGGCGTGTATCGGCTCCCCAATTTCCCGCCCGGTCAATTTTCACAATATCGCGAAGCAGTACTTTGGGCAAAGGCCAACCGGGGCCCCGGGGAGGTGGCCATTTCTCATGTCTCCGCCCTGAGCCTGTATGGTATCTCGGACGCCAACCCGGATTTAATTCACGTCACGGTTCCGAAACACGCCCGCCTTCGGAGGCAGACGCCGCAAGGGGTGGTGGTGCATCGTAGCGATCTTACCGATGGCGACCTTACTCTGCACGAAGGAATACCGCTGACCACCGTGGCCAGAACTGTCCGCGACCTTCTTAGCTCCGACGCGAGAATCGACCTAATTCGCCAGGCGATTTCCGGCGCTCGCCGCGAGGGCTTCATTGGCGAAGCTGAAACGAAACGGTTACGCCGCAAAGTGGATGCGCACTTTCGGGAATTGAGCGAACGCACGGAATCCGGCGGCTAATGTCCGGATCGCGGCCACCTGAGCGGCTCGAGAAGGCACTGGCGCGTGTCGCCAGGGAAGAAGGCGTCGATCGGGAACGGTTGCGGCGCTGGGTGTCGTTTCTGGCGCTCTGTGGCGTTCTCGAAAGGGCTCTCAGTGAGGGCACTCTCGGGACTTACTACATCAAGGGCGGCGTCGCGATGGAACTTCGTTTTGCGCAGCGGGCACGCGCGACGAAAGACCTCGATCTGGGCATTGACGGAAACCGCGCCAGCAGGCTCGAAGCGCTATCGACGGCTCTGCGCCCGGGGTTCGATCGGTTCACCTTCCGAGTCAAAGCGCAGACTCGGGACATGGAGCAGGCCGACACTACAAGGATTCAGGTGGTGCTCCAATATCGAACGCGCTCCTGGCAGACCATCGAAGTCGACCTCGGGCCAGCCAAAGTTGGGCACGTCGATCTGATCGAGCCGCGAGTCCGGGGACTCGCCGAACTTGGCATTCCCGTCATCTCGCCGGTGCGCTGTTTGAGCCTGGCCGATCAGGTCGCGCAGAAGTTGCACGCGTGTACTGGCCCGTTCTCGCCGGGCAGGGCGCGCGATATTCTCGATATTCTGCTGATCGATTTACTTGGCGAACTGGACTATAAAGCCGCCGCGAAAGCCTCCCGCAAGATCTTCAAAGAGCGGGCCACTCATAAATTTCCGCCGAACTCGACCATTCCACGTGAATGGGGTCCGGAATTGGAGGCCTTGGCGCGAGACCTCGAATTTCCCTTTAGAACCGTTTCGACCATTGAACGCCGTTTCCTTGAGATCGTTGCGAATTTGGCGCGCGCGGCGGAACCGTAACCGATGTACCTTGTCCAGGCTACGGCCGCGTTTTGATTTTCGCTCTACCGAAATTGGAGCGCTCAGCCTTGGGCTGGCCGGGTGCCTTTCGCGCACTCCCGCTTACGGCACCCACCGGAAGCAGCGCCTCCGAAGCGTAAGCGTCCGGCCCCGCGATATCGAGGTTCACATACCCATTGCTTACGCCGGAAGGAATCGCAAAATTGATCTGATACAGCCCAATCAAGTCCGGCGCGAGTCCGACAAACGTAGTCGTAGCTTGTACGTTGTCTACATAAACGTCGATGGTATTGGTTGCCGTGCTGTAAGGAGGAGTCGATGGTCCAGGCGTTCCATCCGCAACAGCGGGACTCACCGCTCCGAGGCCAGTTAGGTACACCGATATGGTCTCGCCAATTTGCGCCGGACTCGAGGCCGAAATTAAAGAATAATCGGCATGCAGAGCGGCCGCCGAGCCGAGGCCGCCGGAGGGAATCGTGAATACTCCTGGCGCGGTCAGATTCACAAAGGACGGCACGGTGTTGGAGGGAATGTTGTTGTCGATTACCTGAATCGAAGCGATCGTTTCGGTGGTCTCGAAAGGAATCACCGCCGAAATCTGGTTGGGGCTCACAAGATACACGGGAGCCGGCCGATTATTGACCATCACCTGGACCCCGCCGAGATTGGTGGGGAAACTACCGTCAGCCTGCGTTGTGGACGCGAGATTCGATCCGTAAATCGTGATAAACTCGCCGGGAGCGACGCCCGCCGTAAACATCGACGAACTCGCCGCATTCACGACGCCAGTGGGATCGATATACACGCCGGAAGGCGTAAACGTGGGCCCCTGAATGGCAACATTAATCCCGATCGACGGTGGATCGCCCAGCCCGACGCGGAGAGCGCCGCCATTGCCAAAAACGTAATTAAAATTCCCGTCATCGTACGTCCCATTGGAATTCAGAGAATACGCTCCAGAGTAAGTGTAATCGATAGCGCCGGCACCGAGATCCGATAGAATTCGTTGGTGTCCGAGAAGGGTACCCCCGGAAAGTGTCTTGAGCGACCCGTAGTAGGTGTTCAGTGGAGCATAACCGTTTGCGAACTCCGAATCGTCCTGATAGAGACCTCCCTGATAGTAGGTTCCGCTAAAATTGGGAGAGCCCGTTCCCGAGCGGACTCCGACGAACATGTCCCACGCCTGGGGATCGCCGCCGAACACGAAATTCCCATCGGGCGAAAAGTACAGATACTTTGTACCAGCGAAAAGAATTGAGTCGTAATTCGATTGCGTGAGGCTCCCGCCAAAATTGACGTTCGCAGCTCCGTTGCTGAAAAAATATTTCACACCCGAGAAGCTTTGATTGGTGGCCGTCGTTCCATTGCCCGCGATGTAACCGCTGGCGTGTGCCGACCCTATGTTCCCGCTCCCGTCGGCAGTCAACTGCACCCTGCTTTCGCGTACATCCACAACGGAAAGGGTCGGGGAGTCTACTTGCATTAAAGTATAGGCGCCATTAAACAGCGAATTGCCGGGCGCTGGCGATGCAAGCTGCGACGCGATGAACAAATCGTTATAGCCATTTACTGTCTCCGTACTGCTTCCGATGAAGATTCCGTTGGAAACGAGGCCATAAATCTCGTCGCCGGTTGCGATCGGATGACTCAGGAAACCGTATCCACTGGCTGCGATCGAGTAGGTCCCCATCGTATTCACGGTGACCGAATTTCCCGCTTCGTCGACACCATTGAAATTGCTTATAGTGTAGTTTCCGTTGCCGTCGAAAGTGATATTTCCGTACAGCGAAAGGGCGTCTGCCAGATCGCCGCTACTGTCTCCGATGAACCACATCACCTGCCGGAAGTAATAGGTTCCGTTCAACTGAGAATTCCCCGAAGTGTCCCACGTCTGCGCGGACATCCGCGGGGCTACGGCTACGGAAAACAACAACAGTGCGGCTGCGAGTCTCATATTCGTCCACATTCTGGACGGTCCCGAAACGAAACTGGTTTACAAAAAATGCCGCTATAGTAGAAGTTTAGCTTCCTGGAGATCCGAGATCATGCTTTCCTGGCTGTTTTCCGATCCACTCGCGGTGGGCTCAGAGGCCCCCGATTTCACTTTGTATACCCAAAATGGCGAGGCCGTTGTGCTCTCCGCCTTGCGCGGCAAGAATGTCGTCCTGGTTTTCTATCCAGGTGACGACACCATGATTTGCCGCCAACAGCTCTGCGAGTTCCGCGACAGTTGGAGCCAAGCCGAGGCCGCGAACACGGTGGTGTTCGGTGTGAACCCGCAGAGCGCCTCCAGTCACGGGCGGTTTCGCGACAAATTCAAACTGCCCTTTCCTCTTCTGGTGGATGACGACCAGAAAGTAGCGGCGCTCTATAACGCCAGCGGCCTGTTCGTGAAGCGCACCGTCTACCTGATCGGCCCCGACGGCGTCATCCGGTTTGCGCGGCGCGGCAAACCAGCTCCGGAAGAAGTCCTGGCGGCTGCAAAAAGTTTGAGAGAAACTCGGGGCGCAGCCCACACTTAAATCGACATACAGTTACTTCAGTGCCCGCCTGGGTCCCCTCCCGGGCGGTTTTTTTTGACGAAGTCAATGCGCGGAAATCCACCGCGCAATGTCGCCGATCGCTTCACTCGACACGTGCCCCGGCGTGACGTATTCCGACGGCAGGCTCTTCCCTGTACCTGCGATGAAAAAGTGGTTCAGCGCCGGATAAGTTTTCAGCGTGACATTGGAACGCCCCGCGAGTGCCGCCTTCCAAATGCCGAAATCCTTCATGGTCACCTGGTAATCGCGTTCGCCCTGCAGAATCAGAAAGGGCCTGGTGAGCTTCGCCGCTTGCGAGGCCGGGTCGTAACCCCGCAGATCGAGCCAGTAGTGCGGCCACACTCCCAGGATCGCCGGACCGTCTTCCTGGCCTCGCCGCAGGGCCTTCACCGCCGCCATTTGCTTGCGCGCTTCCTCGAGTTGTTTGCGGGCTTCCGGAGAATCTCCGCCGGGCTGCGATCCAAGATACTCGAACTGCTCCAATATGACATCCTCGAGCGGCCGCGCGGTCCCGGCCAACACGATGTCGCCCGCGGCTTCCGGCGCTTCCGCCAGCATTCTTGGCATGAGGTAACCGCCCAGGCTGTGGCCCAGCAGGAACACGCGCTTCGGATCGATGCCGGGCTGGGCGCGCAACAATTGCACGGCTGCTGCGGCGTCCTCCACGGTTTCTTCCCGCACCGTTAGTTTGCGCATTTCAACCATCTTCGCGCCGTGTTCTTTGGTCCGCTTCTCATACCGAAGAACGGCGATGCCCTGCGAGGCGAGACCTTCGGCGAGATCTCTGAAAGGTTTGTTGCCGAGAAGCGTCTCGTCGCGGTCCTCCGCTCCGGAGCCGTGAACCAAGACTACGCCCGGAACGGGCTTCTGCGAACGTGGCATGGTCAGCGTGCCGGGCAGCTTCCATTCTCCCGCGCCGACGGTTACCGTGCGCTCCGTAAACGAGTCCGGGTTGCTGTATGCGGGCGCTTGCCATTCCGCGGCTGCCTCCTCACCGGGCTTCATGTAGAGTCCGGAGACCTGGCCAGCGTTATTCACAGCGATCGTGAAATCGATCCAGAGCGCCTGGAATTTCGCCGGAACAACCATTACAGTGTTGCCGCCGCTTTGCGTAACCGAGGAAGGTTTGCGGACTTCGATCAGCTTGCCGAGCACGCTCACCTGTGGAGCGACGCTGGACTGCAAGGCCTCGACGGGGAGGGCGGCGCGCATCTCCGCTGAGAACGACTGGTACAGGTCATCGTATTTTCCGTCCACGAGCGAGGCTATTGTCTGTCTGGCGATGTCCTCTGGCGTTTTCGCGGCCTGCGCAAGGCCGATGCGCGCAACAGCGGTGAGCGCCAATGCCAAGACTACCAAGACTACAATGTTGTTTCTCACGGTTGCATGATATCGCCGTAGATTTTATTGGATTGTCCAGGACCTACCAATTCGAAATCGGCGCGGGTGATTGTGCCTGGCGCGTTGCCGGTCACAGACGAGGTCGTGCAGGCGACCGGCCGCGTCCAATGGCAGCCCCGAGGGATCAGTGAGCGTATAAGTCACGGAGTTGATGGTAATCGCTAAGCCGGGCCGCACAAAATCCACCATATAAAAAGTTGGTGAGGGATTTTACCGCGCAACTGGGGTTAAATGAAACCAGCGGCCTGGCGTTCGGAGCAGGCGAGGCAGACGACCAAAAAGCGATCGTCTGCCCCACGAGCTAGTTACTGGGTGTGAACGGCGTCAACGGCGAACTGCGCGCCGGCCGCGTGACATACTGTGCAGCTCTCTCCCAGCGAATCGGTATTCGCCAGGAAATGCGACGCCTCGGCCTTCGAAACGTGACATCCACTGCAAGCCGAAGCAGCGGCCTGCACCGGATTGATCCAGCCTTGCGGATCGGTGACCTGATTCAGCCCGACCGGCAAATTCTGCTCGCTGCCATTGACGTGGCACAAAGAGCAGTTTTGCAGATAGGTGGCATCCCCCGCAGGACTCATGGCCGGGAAAAGTACATCGGAGAAGTCGTTGTGGCTTCCCCCGTGGCCCACGACAATGTAGGGCTTGCCGCCGGCTGGCACGACGTTCACGCCGTCGTGAATACGGTGAACCAGCAGATTGAAGTTGATGCCTTGGGGTGGGAGCGCCTTATCGGCCGCAACCGTAGCAGTAGCGCGGGTGCTCGCATCGGTATTCGACGGATTGTGACACTCGACGCAATACTCAGTGTTGTTGCGCAGACCGCCGTGTAGCGAAAGCGCGACGTGGCATTGATTGCAGTTGCTGAGAGCGACTACCGTGCGACGCGGCGCTACCGCCGAGCCGTCCACCGAGAAGTTGACCACTGGGTTCATGGCGCCCAACTCGACGCTTTGCGACGAGGTTGTTCCGGCTAGGACCGTCACGGTCGTACGCGATTCCCCGCCCATCGTGTAAGTCCCGGTGGCTGCCGCGGGGATGGCATGGGTAAACGTGTACGAGCAAGCGCCACTGGAGCTGCACGTGGGACTCGTGACGCTCTCGGTCACATATCCTGGAGTGGCGGAGGTACCGCTACCGAAACTGGTATAGCCATAATCGGTAGTGGGACCGGCCATGGTGAAACTGAGGGTTGTGGTGCTCGACAAAGCGATATTGTTGCCTTTGTCGTCCTGCAGCGTGTAGTTCACCGTGGGCGTTTGCCCGGCCGAAGTATTGGTCACGCCGGTAATGGTGAGGTTGAGGCCGGCCAGCAGCGTATCCGGGTTCTGCGGATAAGTCTTGGCGGTATCGGTTGGCACGACGTGCGCGCCCATGATGGAGGCGTCGAAAGGAGTCTCGCCTTGCGGGATATGGCAGTTGACGCACTGCGTGTCATCGGACTGGAACCCGCCGGGGTGGTTGACTCCCGTGGCGAAATTGACATCGTCGTGACAGGCGCCGCAGGCAGCACGGCTCGGCGTGGTCAGGAACGCCTTGGCTTGCACCGCGCCCGTAGTTTGGCTATGGCAAACTTCGCAGCGGCGCGGATCGGCTGGATCGACCACTGTCGAAAAGTTGTTGACGGAATTCATGTAGCCGTAGATCTCGTATGGAACGCCGGGCGTTGTCGGGGTGCCAACGACGCTCGGTAACTGCGAGCCCATGTGGATCTTATGCGCCATCACTTTCAAGTCCAGCGAGTTGCCGGAAGTGGGATCGGCGTTTTGCGGCTGGTGGCAAAGGACGCACATCTCCATCCCGTGCGCGTAACCGCCGTGGAAAGCCAACTGGTCATGACACGTGTTGCAACTTGCCGTGCGGATCACATCGCGAGTGACGGTAACCGGCGAGCCATTGGGAACAAAGTTGAAAGTTGCGCCCGCGTAGTTCGTGCCCAGATTGAATGCCGTGAGATCGCGGTTGCCATCGACGGCGACCGTTGTGGTCACCGTGGGATCGAATCCGGTCGGAGCCTGAGCAGTGTAAGTGTATTGGTATTGGCCAGGACCTACCTGGGTAGTCTTGCCCGCGAATAATTCGAAATTCGGGCGGGTGATTGTACCCAGCGCCTTCCCCGTTACTGAGGAGGTCGTGTAGGCCACATATTGTTCTTGGCCCTTGGGGATGTAAGAGGCTACATATGCCAGCGACACCGCGCCAGGAGTAGTCACACCCGCCGCATCCAGCGGCAGCCCCGAGGGATCAGTGAGGGTGTACGTCACGCTGATAACGCCGGCGCTCGATATCGAGGCGGAATTGATGGTGATCGCTAAGCCGGGGCGCACGAAGTCGACCAAGGCTTTATCGGCGTAAAATGCCTTGTCATGCGTGGAATACGTAAACTTCTTGGTCCCGCCTGCCAGGCACAGAGCGATGATTGCTAGGAACGCGGCAAGGCGTGACGCGAAATAGAGCCGTTTCATTCGGAGTCCTTATCGACACTTTCAGGTTCTTTGTAGTGCTGGCGATCGATTCGTCTCATTTTTGTTGCAATTTACGACAGTACTCGGCACGTTAGTTACCAAAGGTTAGGCCTTGTAATCGCTTGGTTTTGCATCGCGGGTTGGGGGAATCGACTGCGTGTTTGGGGCATATGCCCCCAATTACTCAGGAGCGTAAAGACCCGGGGCCGCTGCTTATGCGGCCGTTACGCATGCTGGCAAGGCGCGATTTTGGGACTCCACAATGACCGAAGCCTGGACAACTATTACGCCTTCATCAAGCGCTGGCCGACGTCGGGCCGGGCACAAGAGCTACGTTGTGGCAGACGCCGACACTAATCACGCATCCAGCGGGGACTCGCCGGTTTTTACCGAAATCGAGCAAAGCAATCAGACTTCCATCTCGGGCGCAAACAGCGGCTTCATGTATGGGGACGCGCGCAGAAGACCACCATGAGCGGAGCCCGAGTGCTGCGTCCGTCGGTCCGGCGATTACAGCGGGTAGTCGCGCGGCCTTGACCGAATCTGGGAAGGTGGGGAGAATTAGACCATGGACCGCGAGCGGGTTATTCGGGCGTTGAAAGATCACGAACACGAACTACGTGCCGCAGGCGTGCTGAGCTTATCACTGATCGGTTCGGTCGCGCGCGGCGAGGTTCCCGCACACGACGTTGATGTAGTGGTGCGCCTCGCCGACAATTTCTCCGCGCCAGGTCTCGACTACATCGTCCGGCTGGACAATCTCGAGCAGCGTTTGTCTGAAATTCTCGATTGCAAAGTGGACGTTATCGAAGAGCCTGTTCGCAAGGCGCGGTTCCAGAGAGAAATCGACAAGGACCGGGCGCTTGCCTTCTGAAAAACCCTCGCGGCGTTTGGAGGACATCGTCGAAAACGTCCAGGCCATTCAGCGCTACGTCGCCGGTATGGACCTCAAGGGTTTCAAAGAGGATCAAAAAACCTACGATGCCGTCGAGCGCTGTCGAGAACGGATCAGTGAAGCCGCGTCTAAGCTTGGCGAGTGGGCTCCGTTGTTCATACCCGATCAACCCTGGCACAACATACGCGCTCTTGGCAACCGATTGCGGCACGAATACGACGCGATCGGGGAAGACCGCCTTGGGGATATCGTGCAGGTGGATCTTCCGACACTTTGCGCGGCATGTGAGAAGGCCCTAACAGAGCTGGGTGGAGAGCCGATAACTTAAGTCGGGGGAAACTCAAGCGCGAGCCGGTAATCGGGCGGCGGTCTCCGATCAGGACTCCTAGCCTCTTTGGCTCAGCGGAAAGAATCGGTAGAGACATTCCGAAGCGCATAGGTTCGATATACAACAGCATCAGAACATATCGATAGCGGCCTGGTGGGACAATGGCGTGTGGTTGGCCGTGCGCGCCATATTCGCCGGATTGGATTAGCGAGGACTATCTTCCTTCGTCTTTTTTGGTTTGGCGCTCTTCTGCTGCCTTTGAGCCGCCAACGATCCGAGAAAAGCTCCGACGAAGCCGGCGAATTGAGAAGCCATCGGCGTGAGATTGACTTTGTCCGCGCCAAGTGAAACGGCGCAGAAACCGATCAGGCCCGCTCCGGCGATCTTCGTCATGCGAGAGATCTTCATTACTCATACTATTGTGCGACACGCTAGCGGCCGTGGACGCGTTTGGGAATGTCCCCGGGCGCGGCGGTACTGCTCGCGGCGCTCGAAGAGTTGGCCGTGGGATCGACCGCCATAACGAAGGCGTCGGTGTTTCCTGGAGGACTACTCCTCACCGCGCCGCCTAAATCGTCAAGGAGCGGACCACTGGTATAACCGGCTACCCAGATGTTGCCATGCGAATCGTAATCGATTCCGTTAGCCGCCTGGAGTCCATCGCTGGCGATGTAGGAGCCATAGACCAGGCCCTCGAGTCCCGCGCGTTCCGGATTGAGTTCCAAAGCGAAGCCGTCCTGAGTAAGATCGGTGAGGTTGTAAGTGGGCTGCAACGCGTCGCGGGAAACTGGAATATTGGGTGAATCGGTAAGGCCCGCCACGTAAATGTTGCCCGCGGGATCGAGCTTCAAGTCGAAAGCAATATCAACCTCAGAACCTCCATAAAACGTGGAATACACCAGTTGGGTGGCGCGATTAGACTGCGGATTCACGGTGTTCAGGATGGTCACGAAGGCATCGAAGTTTCCGCCGTAAGCGGTCTGTAACGCGTTAACCGTAACGGGAAAGTCGCTCGAACCTGTGTAGCCGGAAACAATGACTCGCCGCGCGGGATCGACCACCACGCTTTTCGCTTCGTCGGGGCCGCTCCCGCCCAAATAGGTGGCGTATAAGATGCCGCCCGATCCGGGGATCCCGACATTGATTTGCGCGACGAAGGCATCGCCGCCATCCTGGTAGGTGTAGTCGTACGTATACCCGGCCACGGGAAAATCAGTCGAGTAAGTTCCGCCAACGACCCAGACCGTGCCATCGGGTGAGACGGCAATTGCCGTTCCGGTCTCGCCGCCCGCGCCGCCGATGTACGTCGAATAGACCAGCGTGGAAGTGGTGGTCTTCGTAGTATCGATGATCGAAACGAAGGCGGTTTGGTTACTGCCGTTGACGCTCTGAACCCCGCTCACGAACGGGAAATCGGGAGACCGCGTGGTGCCCGCGACGACAATGCGCCTCTGCGCATCGTAGGTAATTCCATTGCCGTAATCGTCGTCGGCGCCGCCGAGGTAAGTGGAATAGACCAACATTCCGCTGCCGCTCTGAGAAGGATCGAGCATCATGATGAAAGCATCGGAAGTGCCGTCGATGGCGGATTGTTGCGGATTCACGGTCGGCAAATCGCTGGACGTGGTGTTCCCCGTCAAGAAGATTTTCGACTCCGGTGTGGCGGTCATGGCGCCCAAAGTTTCGGCGCCGGTGCCTCCGATGAGCGTGGATATTATGACCTGGGAGTCGAGCGCGGCGTTGGGATCGATCTTGACGAAAAAGATATCGGACGTGCCGCCGAGCACAGATTGGTAGGCATTGGCAGTGCTCAAGTAATCGGGCGAATAAGTAGTGCCGGCGGCGTAGATGAAGCCCGGAGCGTCGTGCGAGATGGAGACCGCGTAATCGGCGTCTGAACCACCGAAATAGTAGGAGAGCAAAAGCACCGGATCGATGACGACAGGGCGCGCTTTGTCGTAACGGCCGAGAGTGAATCCGAATGTTCCATCGGGGTTTCTCCGATAGCGGCTCTCGACGGGAACGCGCCCGCCGGCGGCGGCGATCTGGTAGGCCACTGGCCGCTTCTGGAAGAATCCGCCGGCGAGATTCCCGGAGCTGTCGATATGCGCATCGGCCCCGTTAAAGCGAAGGCGCACCCGCGCCGGGTCGGCGCCGGGATTCAAGGTGAGATCGTATTCCAGCTCGCGCCCGTTTCCGTAATAGACGACATCAATGCCGGGATAAAGCTCGCGTACCTGAAGGCGGCCGTAATTCGGGATCGAAGTACGCCACTTCTTGGGGTCGTTCCCGCGGAGCACATTGCTGACCGAACGAAGCTTAGCGCTCCCTTCTACCTGTGCCGTTTTGGATGCACCGTCGAACGCCAGGCACACTGTGTCCTTACCCGCAAGCAAGGCAACACTGTTGCGCTCGAAGGAATATTGAAAACGAAAGCCTCGCGCGACGAAGCGGGAAGCGTCGTTCTGCGCGGGTTCAAAGCGAAGCGGCGCGAGGGCCAGCTTCCGTGCGGCGTCTTGTTCCGCGCCCGCGCTTCTCTCTGAACCCTGCAAGCAGGGCGGGCCGGGGATGCCTGCGAAGCACACTACCGATAAGGCAAGAAAACCAATTCTCATTTACAGTCCTGGAGTGGTGTAAGATTAAAATCCATCTTAGCGGGAAAACATCTGGCGCGGCGGCAGCAGCGAGCGAAGTCTCGTTAATTCGATCCGGTGACGGCAGGCGCAGGCTCGTCGACGTGCTTCTTAAAATAGCGGCGTTTGAGGTCGGGCCAGAATTCTTTGAGCACATTCGAAAACGCATCTGTTGCAATCTGCGTGCCCATGCGGCTCAGGGTATCCGTGAAGCCCCGATCCGTCGGATAGTAGAGGTTTCCAACCGACGCCATGACGCCGTTGCCGATCACTTCGGAGAAGTTGAAACGCGTGCCTCCGCTATCGGTCCGCGTGACGAGAACGCGAGTGGCGGCATAATACAATCTGTACTTTTTCGATCCGACCGCTTTACGGAAGTAGCGCGGATCTTCGTGCAGGATGGTGGGCATCACCGCTTCCGTCATCATGTTGCCCATGGATTGGTCGATGTACGACGTCCAATAGCGATGGACATAACCCCTGACGCCTTGACCAAAGCTTGGATTCTCGTTCTCAAGCTGGTACAAGCCGGCAAATGCGCCGGAGACGAGATAGTTGGGCCAATCGAACGAGTCTTTCACAGCGATCATGAACTTTTGCTTCGTCGTGATGGGCTCATACACGTCCATCGGGTTGGCAGTGCGGTAGTTCGGGAGCACCCCTAAAATACGGTGATCCACCGGCTCCTGCGATGCGGTGGCAGGTTTTGTTTGATCCGGACTCTTCTGGACCGCTTCCGTAGTATCGGCTACGGGCTGAACGGCTGGCTGAGCATCTTGCGCGAACGTGGCTGGCACTACAGTGAGTGTGGCACTCACGAAAACGGCAGATAGCGCGGCGCGCCTGCGAAAGTGAAAAGCGGTCATTGAATCCCCTGGTAAACGATAAGACGGCTACAAGCTGATGAGATGTTACGGAAGCACGCCGGGTTCCACCCGTTTGGACGAGTATAGACAGGTTTGTTACACAAACTTACAGAAGAGAGGACGCACAAACGGCCTGCGCGCCGGATCAAGCGGTCACCCGAACCCGGCGGCAGGCCGCTGTTGTTAAGCTTGACTGACTTGCTCGGCCTGCAAACCTTTCGGCCCACGCTTTACTACAAACGAGACGCGTGCACCTTCGTCGAGGGTGCGATAACCACTCGACTCAATCGCTGAAAAATGGACAAATACGTCCTCCCCGTTCTCGCGCTGGATAAACCCAAATCCCTTGGCAGCGTTAAACCACTTCACCGTACCGGTTTCTTTCATGTTTCTCACTTTCCTTCTTGAACGATCAAATCCCACACGGTTCGAAACGAGGACGGTACGGCGGAGGTGTTTGACAGACTTCGAGGTACCTTCAAGCAGATTTGGACCACGTGCAAGATTTTGAATCCTCTAAACGATAGCACGGCGGACGGGGTACAAACAAGGTGTAAATCGGGCTAGGCCATTGTGAGCATTGGGGCGGGGGCGGGAAAGGGCGTTCTACGTTCCACGTTAAAGCGTTCGTAGTTCGTGGTTCGTTGTTCGTCGTTTCGCACGGCTCTGCGTTCTACTAGCGCTTCGAGGCGCTGTTGGCGATGGTCTTCGTTGGCGGCTCTACGAGGGGCGCTGGAACGGTGGGCGATTCCGCTGCAGCGGCCTTCGTCAGTCCCAGGACCTTGCGGAGTGTGGTGTCGATCTCCTCGCGAATGTCGCGGTTCTCGCGGAGGAACTGGCGGGCGTTCTCCCTGCCTTGTCCAATGCGCTCGCCTTTGTAGCTGTACCAGGAACCGGACTTTTCCACCACGTTCTGGGCCGCGCCAAGGTCGATGAGGTCGCCTTCTTTCGAAATGCCCTCGCCGTACACGATGTCGAATTCCGCTTCGCGGAAAGGGGCCGCGATCTTGTTCTTCACAACCTTAACCTTGGTGCGGCTACCCGTTACAACGTCGCCATCTTTGATGGCCGCGATGCGCCGGATATCGCAGCGCACCGACGAATAGAATTTCAGGGCGCGCCCGCCGGTGGTGGTTTCGGGATTGCCGAACATGACGCCGATCTTCTCGCGGATCTGGTTGATGAAGATCAGGCAAGTATTCGATTTCGACACGATGCCGGTGAGCTTGCGCATGGCCTGCGACATGAGGCGCGCTTGCACGCCCATATGGCTGTCGCCCATTTCGCCGTCGAGTTCGGATTTGGGGACCAGCGCCGCAACGGAATCGAGCACGAGCACGTCGATAGAGCCGGACGCGATTAGGGCGCTGGTGATTTCGAGCGCCTGTTCGGCATAGTCGGGCTGCGAGACGAGGAGATTGTCGACATCGACCCCGAGTTTTCTGGCGTAGAGCGGATCGAGCGCGTGTTCGACGTCGATGAACGCGGCCATTCCGCCGGCCTTCTGCGCCTCCGCGATCACTTGAAGAGCAACCGTGGTTTTGCCCGACGATTCCGGTCCGAAGATTTCACAGATGCGGCCGCGCGGGAAACCGCCGGCGCCGAGCGCGTAATCGAGCGATATGGAGCCGGAGGAAATGGTGGCGACCGGTACGATCGCTTCTTTGGAGCCGAGGCGCAGAACAGAGCCCTTGCCGAATTGCTTTTCGATCTGGCCGAGGGTGAGTGCGAGGGTCCGGCTGCGTTCTTTTTCGTCCATGTGTGGATAATCCTTGGTGAGAACTCTTTGGGGGAATCCATAGTATAGCGCCTCGGCAGCCGGGCACTCGCTTACGCGCGCGGCTCGGTTACACTCGGGAACGGTTGGACAGAATTGAAGAGCCGCGAGGGTTACCGAGCGCAGAGTGCCGATCATTTCACGGGCGCGACTCTCTAACAACCGCTGTACGATGGAATCGTGGTGCGCTTTCCGCTGATTGCCCTGTTACTCGCGTCCTGCGTGGCAGCCGAAGATCGCTGGATTCTCATCGCATCCGGTCCGTTTGAAGTTTATTCCGCGGCGGGCGAGAAGCCGGCGCGGGAGCGCATGAATGAGCTGGAACAGTTCCGTGAAGTGTTCGGGAACGCCATCGGCAAGAAGGACCTGAAGCTGGTCCGGACTCTGCGGCTTCTCATTTATAAGAAGCAGCCGCCGGGCGCCTCAGGGCAAATCGCACTGGGACGCGACGCGAATATGGCCGCGCTCGCGGAAAATTCGACGTTGCCGCCGGGAATGCAGAAGCAGTTGGCGCGGCTGCTCCTCGACGACAATACGAATCGTATGCCGGAGAGCATTGAGAGCGGCCTGATTGCGTTGTTTTCCACGCTCCATATTGCGGGCACGCACATCACGCTGGGTGAGCCGGTCCCGCCGGCGGAGCGCACGCGCGATTGGGCGCGGATGCAAATGCTGACCACCGATCCGGCTTATAGTGGCCGTGCGCGAATCATGCTTTCTAACCTGGAACAGAGCCCGGACATGGACGCGGCCGATCATAATGCGTTTGAGAAATCTCCCGCGCAAATCGAAAAGCAGTTGGACGATTATATGAAGGCCGGCAACTACTCCACGACTGAGGTGTCCGCGCGGGCGCTGAATCCCATGAAGGATTTCCGAGTGAAGGAAGTTGAAACGGACGCGGCGAAGTTGGCGCAGGCGGATTATCTTTTTTCTCAGGGGCAGGTGCAGCAGGCGAGCGCTGCGTACACCGCGCTGCATGGTCCCGAGGCAGCGGAAGGTCTCGGATTAATCGCATTAAAGGACGGCAAGAAGACAGAAGCGAAACAGCTATTTGCGAGCTCGGCCGAATCCGGCAGCAAGAGCGCGCGGCTGTGGTTGAACTTGGCGCTGTTGGAAACGGACGCGGCGAAATCGCGAACCGATTTGCATAAGGCTACCGATCTGAATCCGAACTGGGGCGACCCGTGGCGTCAGCTTGCGAATTTCGATCCCAATCCGATGCAGAAAATTGCGGATTTGAAAAAGGCGGCCGCGCTCGACCGGCGCAATATCGAAATCTGGAAAGAGCTGGCCAGCGTGACGACGAAAGCCAATCAGTTCGCCGACGCAGCGAAGGCTTGGTCGGGAGCGGAGCGCGCGGCCGTGAACGATCGGGAGCGGGAAAGCATCGAGGCTGCGCGATTGGCTATTGAGGGCGAGCGCTCCGATTTCGAAGCGGCCGAACGGAAGCGCGCCGCCGAGGAGCAGGCTCGCGAAGTGGATCGCGTGCGTCAGGCGAGCCTCGCGGAAATCCACGTCGCGGAAGACGCGGCCCGTAAACAAATGAACCCCAACGGCGAGCCAATTCCGACGGCGACGGTCTGGATGGATGAGCTGAATGGGAAGGCCAAGGTCGAAGGCGTCTTGCAGCGTTTCGATTGTCTCGGAAGACTGCGGAGGCTGGTGATCGTGACCGACGACGGCAGGACCACCCAACTCGCAGTGCGCGACACTGGAAAACTCGGCGTGACCCAAGGCGAGAAAATGATGGGGTGCGGGGCGCAGAATCCGGCGCGGCGCGTTGTGGTTCAATACATCGCGCAGCCGGACAAGAAACTGGGCACGGTGGGCGACGCCACTATTCTCGAGTTCCGTTGAAGCGTCGTCTGAAACAAATCATTTTCGGGTGGCTCGGCAAGGACCCGGATGCGGTGGTGGTGTCGTTCGCGAGCGGCGATCCGGATCTTGCTGCGCGCATGGTAGACGAAGTACAGGAGCTAGTTCCTGACCGTCGGCACTTCGTCGTTTCTGAAGAAGCGGGCTCCACGTGGGCTATTTATCGAAGATTACGGCAGCGATTCCAGGGTTATCGTATCGGACTCGCGCCCGTGCTCTTTGATGGCGATCGTCGAATCGCCTCCATGCGTCGCGCGGCGTTTCTGCTGGCGCCTGGAAAGGTGCTGGCGTATAACGCGCGTCTGGAGCGGCACCATTTGCGATTGCGGTCGATGATCGCCTCCATACTGTTCCTGCGTGGCGTGCCGCTGGACCGGATCTGGCTGCGGCCATCGTGGTTAGCTCCGTGGAAACGCGACCGTTCCGTTCATTCCAATCGCGTTCGTGAGTTTGAAGGACGTGCGTTTGTGGCGGGGCGGAAGCGGGTCGCCATCGTGACCCCGTACTTCCCGTTTCCGCTCTCGCATGGCGGCGCAGTGCGGATCTTTTATCTGCTGCGGGAGATTGCGCGTTCGTTCGACGTGGTGCTATTAGCGTTTGTCGAAGGCGAGGAGAATTGCGCTTCTGAGGTGCTGCAATATTGCGCGCGCGTGGTGCTTGTTGACAAGCCTCGCTATCGCGAGCCACGCTGGTCGACACTGTCGCCGCCGGAAGTTTGCGAGTACGAATCGCCGGCCATGCGCGAAGCGCTCGCTCGCGTGCGGCGCGATTATAAGATCGACGCGGTGCAAGTGGAGTACACGGCGCTGGCGCCTTATGCGGGCGAGGTGCTGGTCGAGCATGACGTGACGTTCAGCCTGTATAGCCAGATCCGGAATCGCGAGCGTACTCGGATGGCGTGGTGGAATCTGTGGCGCTGGCAGCGGTTCGAAAACAAGTGGGTCCGCCGCTACTCGCACGTCGTTGTGATGTCGGAACAGGACCGCGCGCTGCTCGGTTCAGGAAACACCACAGTTGTGCCGAATGGCGTGGACCTCGACCGTTTTCGACCTGAGATCGAGCGGCCTGGAAGGCGGCTTCTGTTCATCGGATCGTTCCGGCATTTTCCAAATATCGTGGCGTTTCGTTTTTTCGTTGACAAGGTCCTGCCGCTGTTGGGCGACGTTCGCGTAACGATTGTGGCTGGCCCCGATCCCCTGCTCTATTGGCGCGAAAATACTGGGCTCACGGACCTGCCAGTGGACGAACGTATAGAAGTACTGGGATTCGTCAGCGATGTGCGCCCGCTCTACGTCGAGACCAATCTGGTGGTGGTTCCGACGCTGGTTTCGGCGGGGACGAACTTGAAGGTTCTGGAAGCTTTGGCGATGGATCGCGCCGTGATTTCGACTCCGTCGGGCTGCGCGGGCCTCGATCTCGAACATGGTGTGAATGTCTGGATTGCCGATTCGGCCGCGGCGTTCGCTGAAGGCGTGCTGACTTTGTTGAGCGACCGCGATCGTTGCCAGCGCATCGCCGCATCCGGCCGTCAACACGCGGAACAGAATTTCGATTGGCGAAGTATCGGGGCCGTGCAGCGGCGCTTGTTGCGTGAGATCGCCGGCAGCGCGGTCGAGATACGGCGAGCTGGCGCGCAAGACGTCGAACGAATCTTAGAGATTCAGTCGCTCGCGCACGAGGCTTCGCAATGGACGTCTGAGGACTACTTGACTTATGACTGCCACGTGGCGATTAACAATGGCGCCGTCGCCGGGTTCCTGGTGTCGCGGGGCATCGAGGGCGTGGAACGAGAAATTCTCAACGTCGCAGTTCATCCCGATATGCGGCGATGCGGCGTTGCATCGGAATTAATTC
>JBEKUT010000054.1:0-34059 GCA_049514735.1 Bryobacteraceae bacterium | reverse complement strand
GGGGAGGAGGGGGAGGTTCCTGGGCGAAGAGTGTTGCGGCGAAAAGTAACGCGGGAAAAATACGCATAGAGACGATGATACAGCAAGACGTTCTACGTTCCACGTTCGGCGCTCGCGAATAACGATGCCTGCCGAGGTCGAATGATGGGCGCTTCCCATTCGATCCAGCTTGGCTCGACCAGCGGGAAATATAATCCCAGTTTTATGGAACGCATTTCGCGTTGCGCCAGTAAACGCGCGTAGCGTTCCAGTTGCTCCTGGTAGCGGCGCTTCTCGTTCGCCAAAAATTGCTCGACAGATCCGCCGGAGTGGGCGCTCGTTTTATAGTCGATCACCCATCGCACTCCATTTTCGTCGATAAATGTTCGATCGATCGCGACCTCATAAATATGCCCGTCGGAGACGCCGCCTATGGCCAGTTCGCTTTCCGCCTCGGCATGCGGCGCGAGCAGCCAGCGTCCACGCTCGTCGTTGATGGTGCGATTCAAGGCTTGAGAAACCAGACGGTGCGCCGCATCGAGTTCTGTTGGAGAGACACCGAGATTGCGCAGCATCGCGCCGATGCCGGTGTCCGTCCAACGCTTGGCGGGGTCTTTCGCGATGCGTGCGAGATAGACGTGGACCGCGGTGCCAACGTGGCGCAATGTATCGCCCACCCACTCGTAGGAGATCTCGCGTGTCTCGCTCGCCGCAGACTCGGCGCGCGTCCAACGAACCGGCGGCGGAGGGTCGGGCAGTTTCCAGTTCGCAGGCAGCCTTAGGATCGGACGCGGCTGCCAGGCAAGCTCTTTCGTAGCGGGCGGCGGCAACGCTGGACGCAGGGCGGCAAAATGCGGCTCCACGGCCGGCCAGAGGATCCTCAGGAATGAGCCGGAGTTAGCGCTGATTGAGTTGTCCGATTTAACGTGGGCGCAACCGATCAGGTGAAGGTTGGTTCGCGCTCGCGTGGCCGCGACATAAAGCAGGCGCACCGCTTCATAATCGGATTTCTGCTGCTCCACTCGTGAAAGATATTTGTAGATCCCATCCGTTTCGTCGCTTCCAGCTTCGCTGATAGGAGCGAACAAAAGTTCGCTAGCGCTTGGTTCATGCCATAGGATCAACTGGCCTTCATCTTTTTTCGGCTGTGCGTCGAGACCCGGCAGGATCACGGTGTCGAACTCCAGGCCCTTGGCCTTGTGGATGGTCATGATTTGCAGACGGCCATCGGCGCTCGCGTCGGGCTGCGCGAATAATCCGCGGACCTGCTCGCGGAGGTTTTCGAAATCGGAGATGTCGCCTCCCTCATCGAGCGATTCGAGGAGATCAAAATAAGATTGCGCGTCGGCGAGTTCGGAATCGGCCGTGATGCAGGCGGGACCGCCGAGATGAATCCAGGTTTGTTCGACGAGATCGCGCAGGCTGTGTCGGCCGCGGTTTGCCGCTGCTTCAGACACGGCTGCCGAAACCGCGCGGGGATCGCTTACGAGTTGCTCCAGAGTCAGGCCGCTCCAGGGAGCGCGCAACACGGCAAGCTGCGAAATACGGTCGGCGGGATGCAGCAGCGCGAAGGTCAGCGCCATCAGATCCTGAATGACGCCGCGCTCGCCCAGTTCATCGATTTCGATGGCCTGATATGCGATGCCCCGCGCCTTCAACTCCGACACGATGGCGGGGAGATGGCTGCGGGCGCGGACCAGAACTCCAACCGTGCCGTGCTTGAGGGCTTCGACCGTGAGATCGACCGCGCGTTCCGCTGCAGCGGCGCGGCTCGAATCGTCGGCGAACGCATGCACGTGCACGTTGGCGTTGCGCATACCATCTGACGGCGATGATGCGGTGTAGCGTACCGCGCCGTGGATCGCATCCTCGATTTTCGGGAACGCGTCCTGGAATGTTGTATTGACCCAATCGACAATCCCCGCCCCAGACCGGAAATTCACGCCGAGAGTTAAAGGTTCCAGCGCCACATTGCCGATTCCCTCCCGCCACGCTTTGAGAAACAGGCCCACTTCAGCAAGCCGGAAACGATAGATGGACTGCATGGGATCGCCGACCAGAAATAACGTGCGGCCGTCGCCGGTTTCCCAGGTCTGGGTGAGGCGTTGCAGCAATTCGAATTGCGTGTAGGAGGTGTCCTGAAATTCGTCAAGGAGAACATGCTGGATGCGATAGCCGAGCGCGAGGCCCAGGTCGGTGGGTCCCTCGGGACTCGCAAGAGCCCTCAATGAAGCCAGATTCAGCTCGATGAAATCGACCGTGGCGTGCTCTCGAAAAACAATGTTCAGGTTGGCGGCCGCAATCGGCAGGAGTTCGACGATCGCTTCCATGGCCTGCCATTGCGTATCGGTGAATCGCGGGGGCGGGAGATTGCGGAGACGTTTAAAACAATCGAGGAGATTATCGTTTGAGCAGAGGCTTTGCGCAAGCCTGCTTTTCTTCCGCCACTCGTCCTTGGTTGTGAGCAGCTCCTCGGCAAGTTGCAGCCATCCGCCGGGGTCCGGAGCCGGCGCGAGACCGGCGTCCAAAGCGGCGTCGTGAAGTTCCTGCAAGCCGGCCGCAACGATTTCCTGAAGACAGCTTTCAATTGCAGATCGAACGCCGGGCTGCGTCACATGCCGGAGCCATTGATCGCGCTTTTCGAGCATCTGCGCGAGCAGGTTCTGCGCCCGTGTGAAGTTGTTATCGAGATGTAGAAGCAGGCAGGCAACCGCGTCCGGGTTATTCGTACCGAGTAGCGTCATGCGTGCAGCTTCCCGATACAGCGGACCGGCTTTCTCCGTGATCTCGGGCACGGAGCCGAAGCGTGCTAACCACGGCATCTGGCGCGTGATGGTGACGCACAGCGAATCGATGGTTTGGATCCGGATGCGCGCTGGATTGTCGAGCAATTGTGCGCCAGCGGCGCGGGCGAGTTCCCACGTCAGAGCCTTGTGCGCAGCTTCCGGGCGCGGCCCCTGAGCGCTGCGTAGCGCCTCGAGAACCCGCGTCCGCATTTCAGCCGCGGCTTTCTTTGTGAACGTGATGGCGAGGATGGATTCAGGCGCGTCGACCGTCGCCAGCAGACGCAGATAGCGCTGGATCAGCAACTCCGTTTTCCCCGATCCGGCGGGCGCGCGAACGATGAACGACGTCAACGGATCGAGAGCGCGCAGGCGAGCGGCGGCGTCGCTCATTCCCGATCCTGAACGCGGCATAAAGGCGTTAGCGCGCAGTATTCGCAAGTTTTATGACCGTACTTCGGATCGACCCGTGCATCCCCGGATCGGAAGCGGACGGCCAGGCCGGTCAAGGCCGCGCGCCATTCCTCCAGTTGCCTGGAGACGGGCAGAGCACTTGTATATTCTTTGAAATCGGGAAGGGGCGTTTCTGCGATGCCGGTGAATCCGTATCCTTTCGCCTGAATGCGTGCGAATACGGAGCCAGCTATCGGAGCTTCGCTCGATACGCAATATAGCGGGAGTTGCGGCTCATCGAGACGTTCGCCGGACCAGCCTCTCGACTTCACTTCTCCGGTCTTATAATCGAGAATCACCTGGCGTCCATCGGGCAGTTCATCGACGCGGTCGGCGCGGACGTCCAGATGCAAACCGCCAATTTCGACAGGCTTCTTTTCTTCCAATCGCACGACGTTGAACGCGGGGCGGGAGCGCTCCAGTTTCATCCATTCTTTCAAAAGTCCCTCGATGCGGATGCGCTCCACCTTGACATTTGTAGTGTTGCCAAGGGGATCGAGCACGCTATTGATGTGGCGGCGGAGCAGGCCAGTCAGATCGTCCGGCGATAAAGCGCACAAAGCCGCATGCGATTTCAATTCACCCCAGACGAGCTGTAACACCTGATGCAAAGCCATGCCCTTGTCGGCTTGACTCAGCCCCGGTTCGATGCCGTCCATTTCGTTCGCGCCTAATCGATGCGCCGCAAAGGCTCGAAATGGGCAGGCAGCCATGTCTTTCAAGACCCGCGCACCTCCGCGCTGGACGCCTTCCTGTAAATGCGGAGGCGCGGTCTCGTCGATGAAGGCTTCGAGCCGCGAAGCTTCGCGAATCTTCGCGATCCAGGCGGACGGCCTGGCGGATACCGGCTGTGGGGTCGCGGTGAGGAACGGACTCGGCGAGAGAGTGCGATCGCCTTCGGTTTGTGGAAAACTAAGCACGACTTCAGATGCGCTCGACAAAAGACGATCGAACACGATGCGCGAGCTCTTGTACTGCCGCTCCGCTGAGGCATGCGGCACTGCATGCGCCCACTGCAGTGAGATTGGCAGGAATGGATTAGGATCGGCCGGAGCAGGCATGGCCTCGTCGTGCAGACCCATCACCCACTGACGGTCGCAGCGGACCCCGGCCATTTCGCTGGCGTCCGATATCTGGATTGGCGCGCCGGTATCTTCGAACTGAAAGACCGTGGAAGACGCGAGCGCGTGCAGACGATCGGCGGCTTGCGTAAACGAAGTGGGTCCCGATACGGCGTCGATGGAAGCGAACTGCGAGAGCAAGTCAGGCCAGCGTTCCAGCAACTGATGCTCGCGGCTGTCGGGCGTGCGATCGCCGGGCCAGCCTACCGCCCTGAGAATCGCTGCGAAGGCTCGTGACCATTCATGATGATCCAGCGGGCCATCGATCTCGGCGAGAATATCGTAAAGCGATTTCAAGGACCGGTTTAAGACGGGCGTATCGCTGTAAGAGTGCTGGCGCAATTCGTCGAGCGTGATTTCCCATCCGCAGTGGCGGCGCAGGCGCGTGTCAAGCGATGCGCGGGCGGCGCGTTCTCCGGTGGCCCCGGCCAGATAAGGAGAGCGCAGCAGCATACCGGATCGAGTCAACGGCATGTGACCGGGGATCGTGCTCAGCCGGATAATTTCGAGGGCGGCGTGGATGATGGGATAGCGATCGAGCGTTTGGCCGAGCGAGATGTGAAAGGCTTCGCTCGATTGCAGCTCATCGCGAAAGATGCGGTCGATCTTCGCGCGAACCTGAGTAAGGTTCAGCACCACGATGCCGACGCGCGCAGCCGGGTCTTGTTCGAGTGCATCGCGCGCCCAGGCGGCCGCACCGCGGATCTCATCTTCAGCAGTAGGACAGACCTTGGTTCGAGCGATGGAGTGGATGCGCGCGGGCTGCACTTCGCGTGCCGCGAATTTTTGCAGCAGATCGGACTGCAACGGCGACAGCTCGTCGAATCCGGTGAAAAAAATCGTAGGAAGCGAGAGTTCCAGTTCCAGAATGAAGCCGGGCAGTCGAGCCGAATCGAGCCAGCGCTGCTTTGCGCAGCGGCGTTCAAACTCCCGCGCCCAATTGAGGAACGCTTCGCAATCTTCCGTCGCCTGGTAGCGCCCGTCCATCGGAAGACGGTAGGAGTGAATGAGCGTCCATGCCTCCATCGCGCGCCGCGCCGTGGCCTCCACTTGCAGTAGCGATGCGCCTTCCGGAGAATCGCGGATGATCTGCTGCCAGACGATTGCTTCCTGATCGGCAGTGAGAACCGTAAGGTCAGGAGGCGCCGCTGCAAGGACTTCGTTCCAGAGCCGGTGAACGTAGGCGTCAAGCGGGAGAATTAGCGGAGATTTCCAGAAGGTACGGCCGCGGTCGCGCTGCCATGAAATGAAATCCTGCCGATAAAGGCGAGCCAACCGGCGGGTCGCGGTTAAGAGGACCGCGCCAGTTTCGAGCGAAGGAAGGACGTCGTGCAACCTCCATTTTACGGGAGTCGCCGCGATGGCTACGATGGACGTTGAAAGCGTCCCCGGAAAAGTGAGCGGCGCGTGGGTTTTAAGGACATGCGGATGCCCGTTTCGATTGTGTTTGAAAACCTCGAGGCCGGGGCGACTATCGATGAGATCACGGAGTGGTTCCACCTGAAGCGGGAACAGATTGTGACAGTTCTTGAGTTTGCGGCCACGCCCGGCGGCTACACCGAAGTCGAAATTCCTTTCGAGTAATCCACTCGCCCCGCCGCCCCGTTCGTCGTGCATCACGGGCGAGGCGCTGGCCAGAAAAATGACAATGGCCGCGGCGCCGAGGCGCGGTTTTACGCACAGCAAGATGCTGGCGCCCCCGAATATAAGGAGAGCGCCGGACGCCTCCACGGCCAGCTCGGGATTGGGCACGTTTTTCGCGGCCGTATAATGGGCCAGCCCCTTGACGTTCTTGAAGTGGTTGATGCCGATTCGAACGAGTAGATAGTGTTTCGCAAATCGCTTGTGGTTAACATGATTAGTTGAGCGACAAGCGCATTACCGTAGCCATAGACGGACCGGCGGGCGCCGGCAAGAGCACGCTGGCCCGCCGCATCGCGGACAAGCTGGGATACCTCTACGTCGATACCGGAGCCATGTACCGCGCGGTCGCGCTTTGGGCAATGCGGAGGAATATCGCCCTCTCCGATATGCACCGGCTGGAGCAGCTTGCCCGCGAGGCGCTCATCGAGTTTACTCCCGGCAGCACGTCGATTCTATTGAACGGCGACGATGTCAGTGAGGCGATCCGGACGCCGGAGGTTGCCGATGGGGCTTCGAAGGTCGCGCAAATACCGGCCGTCCGCCGGGCACTGGTTGAGAAGCAGCGAGAAATCGGCATATCGGCGTCGTGCGTCTTGGAGGGCCGCGACATAGGATCGGTGGTGTTTCCAGACGCGTCGGTCAAAATCTTTCTGGACGCCCAACCCGCCGTGCGGGCGGACCGTAGGGCTCTTGAAACCGATCTTCCTCGCGAGATGGTTTCACAGCAGATTGCGGAGCGTGACGCGCGGGACCGTCAGCGCACTGAGTCGCCTCTAGTGCAGGCGCCGGACGCAATCTATGTGGATACCACGGGGATGCCGATAGAGGAAGTAGAAGAGGCGGTTCTGAAAATCATCCGGGACCGCACTTCCAACGGCAAGGAAAGAACACACTGACTGTATGCAGAACGTGCTGGTAATGAAATTCGGGGGCACGAGTATGGGGTCCGCGGACCGCATGCGCGTGGCGGCCCAGATTTGTTCCGCGCAGAAGAGCAAGCGCCCCGTCGTGGTAGTGGTTTCGGCGATGTCGAAGGTTACGGATCTTTTGCTCGACACGCTGCGCCACGCCGAAGCGGGAGACGATGCCGGCGTCGACACCGGCATCCGCGATCTGGCAGAGCGCCATCGCGAGACCTGCCGGCTGCTTCTGAAACCGCAGCAGCGGGCCGCGGCAAGCTCGGGCATTGAAGCGTTGATCTCAGATTTTCGGCGCATCGCCCACGGTATTCGCATGCTGGGGGAGAGACCTCCGCGGTCCGTGGATGAGGCCGTCGCGATAGGTGAACGTTTATCGGCCCTGTTGTTGTCGGAATACCTCAACGCCGAGGGCATTCCGGCACAGGCTGTGAACGGTGCGGACGTCATCGTGACCGATGCCGTGTTTGGAAACGCCACCCCGCTCATGGAGGAAACCCGTAAGAGGGCGGAGGCGGAAATTGAACCGCTGTTGGTACAGGGCATCATTCCAGTTGTGACGGGATTCAACGGCGCCACCATTGATGGACGGCCGACCACGCTGGGCCGGGGAGGGTCCGATTTCTCGGGATCGATCCTGGCGGCGGCGCTGGACGCAGCGGAGTTTTGGATCTGGACGGACGTGGACGGGATCATGAGCGCGGATCCTCGGCTCGTTTCTAACGCTCGGGTACTAAGCGAAATCACTTATTCCGAAGCAGCGGAGCTTGCTTATAACGGCGCCAAAGTTTTGCATCCCCGCACGTTAGCGCCGTTGGCGGAGAAGCAGATTCCAGTGTGGAGTAAAAACAGTTTTGCCCTCGACAAACCGGGAACGAAAATCGCTCCAGCGGGAATCGCATCCGAGCGCGGGCCTAAAGCCGTAACGTCCATGAGCGATGTCGCGCTCTTTTCGTTGGAGCCGGCGAGCGCGGCTCTAACCGGGAGTCGCGTCATGGCAAGGGCTTTGGAGGCCTTGGCCGCCGCAAACGCCGAAGTGTTGGCGTTTTCCAGTTCCAGCTATCGGCAGAGCTTCTGCTTCCTGGTTCGAAGGGACGAGGTGGAAAGGGTGACCGAACAGATTCAGGCCGGTTTGGCGCTGGAGTTTGCTCACGACTACCTGAAGCCGCTCGATGTCAATCAGCAAGTCGGGTTGCTGGCCGTAGTGGGAGAAGGGATGCGCGGATCGCCGGGATTGGCCGGCCGTATTTTCAGCGCCATCTCACGTCAGAACGTCAATATTATCGCGATTGCGCAAGGATCGAGCGAGATGACGATCAGCATCGTCGTTCATAGAGACGGCCTGCAGCGCGCCATTCGAGCCATTCACGAAGAATGCGGGCTCGGCTCACCGGGCGAGGCCGTCGCGCAGGCGTAGCGGCGAGCTGCGTCGGCGAGGCGGCTTCTCTAGAATAAATCTCCAATCTGTTTGGCGGTGTCCCGCGCTTCCAGGTGGATCAAGCCGGCATTGGATCCCATTGGACCCATTACGGCTAAAACGGCCTTCGGTCCCGCTGAGTAAATAAACAGGACGCCATCGTCGCTACGGATGCTCACTTCCGAGAGGGCTCCGGTGGCGAGGCTTTCGCTGATCCTTCTACCGAGGCTGGAGGCAGCGGCTGCCATCGCGGCCACGCGATTCGGATCGGTGCCGTTTGACAGTGAATGGGCGACGGGAAGTCCCTCATTCGATGCCAATAATACCCCTCGCAACTCGGGGATTGCATTGCGTAGCGCTTCGATGTTCGTCTTGAGTGCTTCGTGTTTTGCCATGATTCTCCTGACGGGGTCACTAACCGGACGCGTCCGCTCAAGTTATTGGCCTTGTCGCTAATATGATCGTCTGAGAGCCCCGCAACTTTAGGATTCCAACCGATATTGTGTAAACTGCGGCAGTGTGTCCACTTGGGGTCGCGGGGAAGGCGTATCTAATGTCTTTCGCCTACAGTCTTTCGCGCGCAACGTTATGGCAAGGACGCTCGAAAATAAACGCTCTAAGGCCCTCCACAATTCGTACTAAAGAGCCGATTACAAGAACATGCGCTGCCTGTATTGCGGCAAGCACTTGCCCCTATTCCGAAAGCTCACTGGCGGGGGTGAATTCTGTTCGGACGCGCACAGGGACAAGTACCAGGAAGAATACAATCGATTGGCCGTCAGCAGGCTGCTGCAGGCGCAGACGCGGCCAGAAGAACCAAAGCCGGCCAAGAAGACGGAACTGGAGCTCGCTCATGCGCCAGTTGCGGTTGCGGCCGAGGAATCGGATTTTAAAGGGTCCCTTGTCACCGAATTCCAGCGATTCGAGATCGTACCCGCGCTGGCCAGCGAAAATCTCCGGCCGGTTGAAGTCCAGCCCGTGGATATCCTAGCAGTTCCGCAGATCGTCCGCCCCGCACTTCCCTTCTTCAGTTCCGCACCTCACTTGGAGGCTGGTTCCGTCCCATTTCGAGACGGGTTTAGGCGACTCGTTGCGACGCCGCGGGAGACCGGACCCGCGATTGGCTGCGCCGCAGTGGAGCAGGTGTTTCCCACTCTGCCGCAAGGGCCGATTGCACAGCGAAATCCAGGCGCCGCTCAGGCCCGGCCCTTAACGGATCGTCCGGCAGCGCGCAACGCGCCTGTTGAGATTCGGGCAGCCAGCGTGGACTACATTGACCCTCAGGCCCCCCGGCTCGAAATCCCCGCAAGCGGCCTTTCTGTAAGCGGCCAATCGCCAAGCCACGAGGATCTTCCCATGGCCGGCAGGATCGCGCTCGATCTTCCAATTGCCGCACCGGAGGAAGGGTCGGCCGAGATCGAACTGCTCCAGGATTTTTCCGGCCTGATCGGATTGCAGGGCGAATTCGATGCGGGGCTAACCATTATGGCCGCGGACCTGGAACCTGAAGCGGAGCCGGCGCCGGAACAGGTAGAAAACGCAATTGAGATTGCGCCCGCGGAGGTGCCCGAAGCGGAGACCCCGGCCGGGGGGCAGGAAGTAACTGAAACGCCTGAAGCGTCCCAATTGGTTGACGCGGCCCAGGCAGCCGAAGTGGACGAAGCCAGCCCCCGCATGGCGCTAGCGGCTCTTTCCAATTTACACGTGGCCGTCAAAGCCGCGGACCACATCGCGCCTCCCGCAAGCCAGGTATTGAGGCGCATCAGTCTTCCGGCGGTCGCGCCGTCGGCAGCGGTGCTGACCCCGGGTTTTGATGGTATTCCGGTTCAGACGCTGCCTCGGATGCAGCGTTACAACACCCAACCACTGCGTCCCAAGATGATGCTTGTTACCGTGTCCCGGCCATCGCCAACCGCAGCGGCGCCCTCAGGGAAGAATCCGGCCAAAGAACTCAAGGCGGTTCCCAAATCCATCGATAATAATGGCGCGGGTAAACACGAAGCGCCCAAACACGGCAGCAGGTCGATGCTTCATTTGGATGACGAAGCTGCAACTGAACCAGACAACGCGCCCGAGTCGGAGACCTTACTTGGCAAACTTGGTGGGCTATTCGGGAAGAAGCACAAGGGAAGTTAGGGAGTAGACCGTGGCAGACGCAAATAACAAAATGACGGCGGGACTGAGCGACCACTGGTTGTGGATTGTGGACGACCAGTACATCCATGCGCCACTTGGGTCCGACACGCTGGAACCGGACGATAAGAAGCGGAAAGTGGAACTGCCGGCCCTCGCGAAGGCGATTAACCTCAACGCGGAAGGGAAGACTGTCAAAGCTTTGCGGGAAGTGGAGTCGGCAGTGCAGGCGGGTGATAACACGCCTGAGTTGCACTGGGCCCGCGGACAACTCGATTTCGAGCTAAAACGGTTTGAGGACGCCAAGAAAGCCTACGAACGCGTCCTGGCGCTGCGTCCTAAGAACAAGGGCGCGACGTTCAACATCGCTCTTTGTCTGGAGAAACTCGGCCGCTTCGAAGAAGCCGCGGAGCGCTTCCGGCAGGTCGCCAGGCTGGATCCCGATCTCCCGGCCGCGCGTGTGGGATTGGGCGGTTGCCTGCTGCACTTGGACAAGCCCGAGGATGGGCTCAAGGAGTTTAGCACCTGCCTCGAAAAGGACCCCGAGTACGACCGGGCACTGGCGGGCAAAGCCGTCGCACTGCACATGCTGCGCAAATACGACGACGCCTTCGAGATGTACACCAAGGCATTACAGCTACATCCCAACGACGAGGATTTATATGCAAATTTAGTAGCGGTTTCGGCTGCCCGCAGAGACGAGCCGAGATTGCGGGACTATGCGGAAACGCTGCTGAAGATGGTCTGATTACGGCGGCATTGTTGCGTGGCAACTTCGATGTCGCGGCACACTACGGCGCTCTCTACCTGAAGGCAGTGCCCGAGTCGTACGAAGGGTGGTTCAATCAGGGCGTGGCGCTCCAGAAGACCGGAATGGTTCAGGAATCGGCGGCGGCTTATCAGAGGGCGCTCAAAATTCGGCCGGACGGGCGGGAGGCGCTGGTGAACCTTGCCGGAATCCTCTACGAGAATGAAGAGCTGCCGCGCGCCCGGCAAGGCTACGAGCGGGTCCTCCAACTCGACCCCGACCATCCTGGTACGCTTTGGAATCTCGGGCTTCTCTATCAGAAGCTGGGTGAAAAGGACCAGGCGGAAACTTGCTACGCCAAGCTGGCGAAAATCAAACCCGGGCGCGAGGATGTCTGGCAGCGGCTGGGGTATCTGAGACTGGAGCGGGGCGACAATGCGGGCGCTATCGAAGCCCTTGAAAAAATCGCCAACAAACCACGCTCGCGAATGGATGCGCAGGCAAATCTGGCGGTCGCGTACTGGCGGTCGGGGCAATCCGCTTCCGCCAAACGCCTGATCCAGCGGGCTCTCAAGGATAAACCGAATACTCCGGAATTCCTGCGCGTGCTGGCAGTCTTGGCCGTGGAAGAGGGCGACCTGGAGGAGGCCGCCAAGCTGGAAAGCATGCTGAGCCAGAGCGGGGAGCGAATTCCTGAATTGTCCTACAACGTTGGTGTCCTCTTGCAGACTGCTAACAGGCAGGATGCGGCAGCCCAGGCTTTCGAGCGCGCCAATGCAGCAAAGCCCGGATTCGGAGAAGCGCTCCTGAATCTCGGTCATGCCCTGCGGGCCCTGGGCCAGGAAGAAAAAGCGAAGGAGTGCTGGCGGGAAGCGGTCGGTCTCATGCCGGAATTGGCGGGCAGCTACTTCGCGGAACGGAATTGACCTTGCTCGATATTCCTATAATCGAATCATGTCCTCGACGGCGCCTGTCGCCTCGCCACAAGAGATCGGTAAGTATGAACCGGTCATCGGCTTGGAAGTTCACGTACAACTGGCTACGCGGTCCAAGATTTTCTGCTCCTGCGCTACCGGCTTTGGCGCGGAGCCGAACTCGAATGTCTGTCCGGTCTGCCTCGGGATGCCCGGCGCGCTTCCTGTTCTCAATCGGCAAGCCGTCGAAATGGCGATCCGGGCCGCGCTCGGCCTCGGCTGCGAGGTTCGATCTTTCTCGCGATTCGCCCGCAAGAATTACTTCTATCCCGATCTCCCCAAGGGTTACCAGATTTCGCAATACGACCAGCCAGTGGCGGAACACGGCTCCGTCCGGGTTGCCGTGGGCGGCGCGGAAAAGCGCATCGGCATCACGCGCGTCCACATGGAAGACGATGCAGGCAAGAGCATCCATGACGGCTTCAAGGATTCCGATCGCTACACCTACGTCGATCTGAACCGTTCCGGAACGCCTCTGATTGAGATCGTCACAGATCCGGATATAAGGTCGTCGGACGAGGCTTACGCATTTCTAACAGAGCTGAAGCAGATCCTGCAATATCTTGACGTCTCCGAATGCGACATGGAAAAAGGCCAGCTCCGTTGCGATGCAAACGTCTCGGTGCGGCTGAAGGGCGTCGAGGAGTTCGGAACGAAGGCCGAAGTCAAGAATCTGAACTCTTTCCGGTTCGCCAAACTGGCGCTCGATTACGAGATTTCCCGTCAGGTGGGCGTGCTCGAAGCGGGCGGCCGCGTAATGCAGGAGACGCGCAGCTACAATACCGGGACGGGCGAGACGGTCGCCCTGCGCAGCAAGGAACATGCGCACGATTACCGCTATTTCCCCGAGCCCGATCTGGTCCCGTTGCGCATAGGCGAGGAGTGGATGCAGCGCATCGTCCTAGACATGCCGGAACTGCCCGCCATCAAGCGCGCGCGCTTTATCGAGAGCTATGGACTAAGTAAATACGATGCGGATGTGCTCACGGCGAACCGCGCCATCGCCGAATATTTCGAGATGGCCGCCGAAGCCGCGGGCGATCCGAAGATGGCCGCCAACTGGGTTTCCGGCGACTTGCTGGGTGCATTGAAAGGCCGCGAGATCGGTGAATCCCCGGTTTCCGCGCCGGCCCTGGGAGAACTGGTGAAGCTCATCCGCTCCGGCGAGATCTCCGGCAAGCTCGCGAAGGAAATATTCGCCAAAATGTTTGAAACAGGCGAGCCGGCGCGCGTCATCATCGAACGCGAAGGCCTGAAACAAATCAGCGATACCGGCGCCCTCGGAAAAATCGCGGACGACATCATCGCTGCGAATCCCAAACAGGTGGAGCAGTATAAAGCCGGCAAGACCACGGTGCTCGCGTTCTTCGTCGGCCAGATGATGAAGGCGACCAAGGGGCAAGCGAATCCGGCCGCGGTCAACGAGATTCTGCGCGAGAAGCTGAAGTAGCGCTCAGATTTTCTGGATAATCGCGTCGGTGACCTGGCGCGTCGAAGCCGACCCGCCGAGGTCCGCAGTCTTAAATTTCCCTTCGGCCAACACCGCCGCGACTGCCCGTTCTACAGCTTGGCCTGCCGCTTCCAAACCCAGGTGATCGAGCAGCATTCCAGCCGATAGAATCGCCGCCATGGGATTAACCACGCCGCGCCCAGCGATATCCGGCGCCGACCCGTGGACCGGCTCGAACATCGAAGGATACTTCCGCGTTGGGTCGAGATTGGCGCTAGGAGCCAGCCCGATACTCCCCGTGATAATCGCCGAAACATCGCTCAGAATATCGCCGAACAGGTTCGACCCAACCACGACGTCGAAGCTGTCCGGCCGCCTTATGAAATTCATCGCGGCTGCGTCCACCAGAAGCGACTCCGTCGAAATATCGGGATACTCGCCCGCAACGCGATCGAACACGCGATCCCAGAGCACCATCGCATAACCCTGCGCGTTCGATTTCGTGATAGAACAAACCCGCCGTTTTTTGTTTCGCTTGCGCGCCAGTTCGAAAGCGAAGCGCACCACCCGATCGATGCCGCGCCGCGTGAACACGCCGGTCTGAATCGCGACCTCGTCCGGATGCCCCTGATACAGAAAACCGCCGACCTGCGCGTATTCGCCTTCGGTGTTCTCGCGCACCACCACCATGTCGATGTCAACCTTCTTCGCAAGCGGCCCCTCCACGCCTTTGTAGAGAATCGCGGGACGAACGTTCGCGAACTGATCGAACCCGCGGCGGATCGGCAGCAGCAGCCCGTTCAGCGTCACGTTATCCGCGATGCGCGGATCGCCCACCGCGCCCAGCAGAATCGCGTCCTTCGGCTTCAACACGTCGAGCGCGTTTTCCGGCATCATGCGGCCGTTCTTGAAATAGTAGTCCGCGCCCCACGCGAATTCTTCAAATTCGAATTGGGCTTCGAATTTATCACCCGCAGCCGTCAGGACGTCCTGCGCGGCGGGAGTTACTTCCTTCCCCACCCCGTCGCCGGGGATCACCGCAATCGAAAAGCTCTTCATAAAGAATAAGTTCGGTAAAATAATAGCATTCGGTATCTCATCGCCATCCTGTTGTTCCTCCCCCTGCTTGCGCAAGCGCCGCCGCCGCAAGCGCCGCTCGACTACATCTGCCCCATGGATCCCGATGTTCGATCCGCGGTGCCGGGCATCTGTCCGCGCTGTGGGATGAAGCTCAGATTGGGGATACCCGATCCAGTCGAGTACCCAATGACATTGACGTTGACGCCGCGCGTTCCGAAGGCCGGCGCGCCGCTCGAGATGCTGTTCCGTATCAATGACCCGGACACCGAAGAGCCCGTTACGAAGTTTGAGATCGTCCACGAAAAACTGTTCCACTTATTCGTGGTGAGCCAGGACCTCAACTACTTCATCCACGACCATCCAATAATTCAACCCGATTCGACGTTCAAGTATGAGGCGAATCTTCCGAAGCCCGGCCTCTACCGCATCCTAGGGGATTTTTATCCGTCAGCCGGTACGCCGCAGTTGATCGCGAAGACGATCATCGTTCCCGGCGGCGTTCTGCAGCAGGCCACGCTGCAGCCGGACCTCGCGCCGCAGCACGCCACGAACCTGGATGTCGAACTCGCGATGGAACCGCCACAGCCCATCGCGGGAATGAAGACGCTGATGTTTTTCCGCGTCAAGCCCGCCGAGGGGCTGGAGAAATACATTGGCGCCTGGGCCCACATGCTGGCCGCCAGCGACGACCTGATCGACCTCATCCACACGCACCCGTTCATCGCCGACGGTGGCCCGCAGTTGCAGTTCAACTTGATCTTTCCACGTGCGCGGACTTATCGCATTTGGGTCCAGTTTCAGCGTAAAGGAGTAGTGAACACGGCGGTGTTCACCATACCCGTTTCGGAGCTCAAGTAGCGCATCCGCTTCCTGCCGGGCGCGGCTCAGAACGGAGTCGGATTGCGCTGCCTGTGGTGGTCAAGAATTTCGACCGTAACGGAGCCGTGACCGGCAGGGAGCGGAAATGGCCGCGATTCTTAGAACGTTTTCTTGGGGAGCGGCCGCCAAGTGACACAGCGAGCGGGCGCAGCCCAGTCTCACTCCGCCACAACAGGCAATAACGCCACGGTGCCCGCGCTCACCGGCGTAATCTCGACCTTAGTTCCTGCCGGAAAAACGAGCGGCTTGCGATAGTAATACGCGTGCTGAAAATGAGCTTTATAGTTGTACAGCCACAGCAGCGGCTCGATACTGCCATCGGGAAGTTCCGCCAATACCTGCAAGGACGTCCCTTCCGGAACGCCGTTCGGACGGATGCCTTCTAGTGTCAATGACGTTCTGAGCGTCCGCTGCCCGTCGACAACCAACTCCGTACCAGTCTTCGGCGTAGGATCCTTCCGATCGAAATCGGGCAGCTTAGGCAATCGCGCGGGATCGCCTTCCGGAGCGCCACCCTCCACCCAATCGTTGATCAGCTCGATCTGCTCTTGCGTGAGCCCCTGGTCGTCGCGAAACTCGCCGAAGCCCTTGACAGCGCCCCACGGAGGCATGCGGCGCTCGTTCACTTCTTCCTTGATCGCTTTCGCCCATGGCCGCGCCTCGGCATAGGTCGTCAAAGAAAACGCACTGCCCCCATCGCGATGACACGACACACAACGGGCATACGCGAGGCGCGAAATCTCCCGCGACCAGGTCACTTTCGTCGTGATTACGTCGTGCGCGTATAGCAGAGCGAAGGCACAGGCCGGCAGGCCAATTTTACTGGCCTTTTTTAGTTTGGAAAAGCTCACGCAAACTCTTGTCGGCGGGAATCACGACGTCGTAGAAGCCGATCATCATCTCTTCCCAACTCTGCTCACCCCAGCTCACCAACGCCTTGGAATCGGGATTCGCCGGGTTATTCGGAGAATTGTCATACCACGCCGTACACTCGATCTTCGCGCCCGGAGGAAGCTTCAGCGGCTCCGCGAGCTTGTAATCGAGCTGCCAGTAGAAGTCGTATTTCGGCACCCGCAATAGCGTCTCGGTGCTGCCGTCGGGATAGACGGCGCGATACTCGAACGACTTGCCGCGTACATGCATGTGCGGGAAGAAGCTCAGGATCTCGACGCCATTCGGGAAGGTGTTCTTCATCCCATCGACGCGGTAATTCGGATCGCCCGGCGGTATCTTGAACGTCAGGTTGTAAGAACCGAACGTCATGGCGCGCTCTTTCGGTGGCTCCTTCGCAAACACCAGGCCGACCTTGCTGTGATCCTGGGAATCCTTGCCATCGGCTGTGTAGTGAATCTGAAGCACCAGGTCGGAACCCGCCGGGATCTTCTTCGCCAAACCCGGACGCCAGATCTCCGGGATCATGCCCGGCGTATAGATCATCAGAATGTCGCTGCCGCCGCCGGACGTGTTGTTAAAGTTGCCGCCGCCGGGCGGGACGAACGGCACGTCCACCGGCTGATCGCGCAGCCACTTATTTTCGGGCTGGCGGATGAACACTACGATGTGATGAACCACGCCGCGATCGCTCGGACGCGCTTCCGCCATTTGCACCCACATGTCTTGTTTGAACTCGGTGGGCATAATGACGTACTGATACGGGACCTCTTCCTTGGCGCCGATATGGAAGGGCTCCTTCATGCCAAGCACCAGGTCCGGTGTCGGAATATTCCACCCCTCCATCCAGTCCTTCGGCTTGGGAGCGTCCTTCGGATCGCCCTCCTTCGCACCGTTGTCCACCCACGCGACCAACGTATCGATCTCCTGTTGCGACAGCGTCCGGTCGTTCGCAAAATGGCCGTACTTCGGATCGGCGAACCACGGCGGCATCTTCTTCGCCAGCACGCTGGACTTGATGGCCTTCGCCCACGGGCGGGTCTCGCTATAGTTGAGCATCGAGAAGGGAGCGATTTCGCCGGGGCGGTGGCATTCCTGACAGCGCTTCTGCGCGATCGGCAGGACGTCCTTATTGAACGTCACCTGCGCGGGAATGCTCCCCGCCCACGCGGGGGCGGAAACGAAAACAAGGGCAAGAGTCGAAAGCTTCATGGAACCTATTCCGATTTAGCTGCGGCCGCGGTGTGAGGCGGGACGCGAATCACACGCGGGTCCAGGTTGGCGTCGAATGCGACATCGAACCAACCGATCATCATTTCTTCAAACGTCTGGTCGCCCCAGCGGACTTCCTTCGTTGGATCGGGATTAAATTTGTTGTTCGCCGAGTTGTCGTGATGCGCGGTGCACTCGATACGAGTCTCCTTCGGAAGCAGCAACTGATCCTGCAGCACATAGCTTAGCTGCCAGTTGAAGTCGTAACGCGGCACGTTCAGAAGGGTTTGAGTCTCGCCCGTGGGATACACGGCGCGGTATTCAAAATCCTTGCCGCGCAGGTGCATGTGCGGCATCAGGCTGACCAGCTTGACATCGTGATGCAGCGTGATCTGTGCATGCGATTCGTAGGCCGGATCGCCCGGCGGGATCTTCAGGAAGAAGTTCATGGCGTTCATCGTCATGACGCGTTCTTTGGGCTTCTCCTTCGCATAGATCAGGCCGATCCTCGTTTTGTCTGACGTGGCCTTGCCGTTGGGCGTGTAATGCAACTGGAGAACGATGTCGGTACCGGCCTTGACGAATTTGGCTTGTCCGGGTTCGAGAACGGTCGGCGGTAAACCTGGAGCCCATCCGATCAGCAACTCCGCGGCGGCTTCCTGCTGCGCGTCTTTCTGTTGCTGCCGCTCACCCTTCTTCGGAATGAACGGAACGCCTACAGGTTCATCCTTGAACCACAGTGATCCCGGAGGACGCAGAAACGCAATCACGTGGTGCATTTCCCGACGCGCGCCCGCGCGGGCTTCGGCGGCTTGCACCCACATGTCTTCCTTGAAATTCGTAGGGATGATCATGTAGGTGTATTCGATGACGCCGCTCTCGGGAACGTCGACCGCCGTGGGCATCTCGAAGATCTGGTCCGGCTTGCCGATCGACCAGCCCTCGACAAACTCGCGAGCCGGCGGCGCATTCTTGGCTTCGCCTTCCTTCGCGCCGCCGTCAACCCAGGCGGCGATGGTGTCGATTTCGGACTGCGATAGCGAACGGTCGTTAGAGAACTTGCCGAAGTGCGGGTCGGCCAGCCACGGCGGCATCTGCCGCTGTAGAACGGCGCTCTTGATGGCCTTCGCCCACGGACGAGCGTCCTTATAGGTCATGAGGCTCATCGGCGCGATCTCGCCCGGACGGTGGCATCCCTGGCAGCGGTTCTGAAGTACGGGAAGCACGTCCTTGTCGAACGTGACGTTGGCGGGAGCGTTGCCGGCGATTGCAGCCACAACACCCGCGAATGCAAGGGCGAGAGTCTTTCTCATGGACGTCTCCTGTCTATAATCCACTGCCGCTCGTCGTAGCGGGCTGTTGTTTCTGCGGCGGCCGCATAATGTCCATCGCCGTAACATCCAAAGGAACGGACACTTCAAAGAACCCGAACATCATCTCTTCCCAAGTCTGATCGCCGTAGCGGACTGTCTTAGTGGGATCGGGATTGTACTTGTTATTGGCCGAATTGTCGTAATGAGCCGTGCATTCGATCAGCGTTCCCTTCGGCAGGAACTTCGGCTTCTCGAGTTCGTAGGTCAGTTGCCAGTTGAAATCGTAATGGGGAACGACGAGCAGCGTTTCCTTTTCGCCCGACGGATACGTCACGCGATACTCGAAATCTTTGCCCCGAAAATGCATGTGCGGCAGCATCGTGACCAGCGTCACGTCCTTCTGCAGTTTCAGCTTCGCGTCCACCTGATAATTCGGATCGCCGGGCGGAATGGAAAAGTTCGCCGTGGCCGCGGCCAGGGTCAGGACTCTCGCTTCCGGCTTCGTCTTCGCGAAGATGACGCCAATTCGCGACCGGTCCGTTCCCGCCGTCCCATTCGCCGTGTAGTGCAACTGCAGAACGATGTCGGAACCCGCCTTCACGAGTTTCGCCTCACCCGGACGCATCGTAAACGGAACGGTGCCCGGAGCGTATCCGGAAAGAAAGTCGCCCGCGAAGCCACTGGCGGATTCTTCCGCGTTCTTGCGTTGCTCGGGAGTGAGCCTCTCGTCCGACGCACGGGACTTTGGAACAAATATCACGCCCGGTTTCATATCGCGCATCCAGGGATTGTCGGGCTCACGGATGAAAGCAATAATGTGATGAACTAGGGCAGGATTGCCGGGACGCGCTTCCGCCACCTGCACGTAAGTGTCTTCCTTGAAGTTTGTCGGAATGATGACGTACTGATAATCGATGGCGCCGGAAGCGGGAACGTTGAAAGCCTCGGGCATCTCGATCACGGCGTCCGGTTTGCCAATGCGCCAGCCTTCGACGAAATCGATCGGTTTCGGTGCGTCCTTGGAGTCGCCGGCCTTCGCGCCCGAATCGGCCCACGACACGATGGTGTCGACATCCGCCTGCGCCAATGTCCGGTCGTTCGAAAACTTGCCGAAATGCGGATCGGCATACCACGGCGGCATTTTCTTCGTAAGCACCGCCTGCTTCATGGCCTTGGCCCACGGACGGGTTTGATCGTAGTTGAGGAACGACATGGGCGCCGATTCGCCGGGACGGTGGCAACCCTGGCAGTTCTTTTGAAGAACCGGCAGGACATCCTTGTAGAATGTAACTTGAGACGGGGCAGTACCAGCCGAAGCTGCGGCGGCACACACTAACCCTCCGAGGATCAGGCGCATGGCTCTCCCTCCTAATTGTCTTCTATTATGATACGGCAAGCCTGGTCTGGGAGATCCAGGAAAATTGGGATTAAAATGCAAAATCAACAACTTGCCAATAGTAGTTCTACTTCTAGGCTGCACGGCGGCCGGGCAGCCTCGGCGCAATCGCGTAGTTGAGCTGGACCAGTACTATGAATCCAATGCTCCAGTAAGTGTTCACGAGACAGAGCAGCGCGCCGAACGCATAAAGAGCCTGTGCGATCAGAATGCGGCGTTTGACGGCGGTCGAAACGTGCGGCGAAATGTCGCCTTTCACCAGCCCAGTCCCGATCGCGCAGACCCAGCTCAAATACAGCGTGGCGCCCAAGGCGAGAATGTTCGCCCAATACACCAAGAGCGCAGTTCGAAACAGAGGAAACTCCGCTAGCAGCATAGTCGAAAACGGGATAGTCGTAACCGCGAAAAGGAACAGCAAATGGATCCACGTGAGAGTGCGATCCGAGCTCGACAAATGGTTCAACTGCGTCTGCTGTCCGACCCAAAAAATGCCGAGCGTCGTGAAGCTCATCACATACATGAGCAACCTTGGCGAAAGCTCGATCAGCGCGTGCCAAAGGTCCTGCTCGCTATGAATCTTCTCCGCAAGCGGCGCATGAATATCGAGCACCAGCAGCGTCATCGCGACCGCGAATACTCCATCGCTCAACGCCGCCAACCGCTCGACACTCTGGCCCGCAATCCGGTTGTAAGTGGTCTTCACCGAGTTCTTCGCAAACCACGAACCAACAACGACGAACTAACAACGCCGTACGCAGTACGCGATACGCGTTAATCCCATTCAATCCGATACTCTTCAATCACCGGATTGGCCAGCACTTCCTGCGCGATCTCTTCGATCTCCGTATGCGCTTTTTCGCGATCGGTCCCCGGCGCCAGCGTAATCTCAAAATATTTTCCCTGGCGCACGGCCGATATGGAAGTATGCCCAAGTCCCGCCAGAGCGGATCGTATCGTCTGCCCCTGCGGATCGAGCACGGTTGGCTTCATCGAAACATACACACGGGCGATCATGGTTTTATCCGTATTAGACGTATTCATTTTACAGGGATGGCAGGTTACTATGGGCTGGGACCCGCGTCCATGCCGCTCAAGACAGCAGCCCTACTCTTGTTTTGCCCAGCCGCCTCGTTACTCGCGGCGCCGCTCCAACTCAAGCCGAGAGATCCACTTCCAGCGAATGGCTCCTCCGAATACCGCGTGAAACAAGGTCAACGCATCGCCGTAAAATTTATCAATACGCTGACCACGCGAAACGGCGCCGAAACCAGCCCGCTCTACTTGCAGACCATTTTCCCGGTCACGGTCAGCGACCGCGTTGTGATTCCGGCGGGAAGCTATATCGATGCCGAAGTCACGGAGGTTCGCAAGGAAAAAGGCGGCAAAGGACGCGCCGAGTTGCTCGTGAAGCTCGGACTGTTAACGCTTCCGAACGGGGTGCAGCGCCCGTTGCGTGCAACACTGGAGAATGCCACGACGGGAGACAAGAGTAAAGAACCAATTCGGCCATTGCGGGTTCCCGCTCCCATGGGCATGATCGCCGCGGCCTTCGCCATCCACGGGCCCGATGCAATTTTCGCTCCCGACACAGTTGCCGAAATTGTTTTACAGGACCCCATTGTTTTCCCGGCCGATGACCGTCAGAATCGATAGAGGGAGCTTCCAATAGTAAAAGTCTGCATTCTCGCGAGCAGCAGTTCCGGCAACTCGGCATTCATTGCCACCGAACGCACGCGCATCCTTGTCGATGCCGGTCTTAGCCGGAAAGAACTCGTCGCCCGTCTCAATTCCATCGGCGAAAGCGAAGAGGATCTAGATGGCATCCTCATCACGCACGAACATTCCGATCATGTTTCGGGCTTAGTTACGCTCGCGAAAAAATGCGGCAAGCCGATTTTCGTTTCGCGGCTCACCGCGCAGGCGATCGACTGGGAAGAATTCCAGCCCGCCCTCGATTGCTTTCAAGCCGGCACCAGGTTCACAATCGGCGATATCGACGTCGACAGCTTCACGGTGCCGCACGATGCCATCGATCCGGTCGGTTTCTGCGTTCGCGCGCAAGGCATCAAGATCGGAATCGCGACCGATCTCGGCTACCTGCCCGATTCCATCAAAGTGCACTTGCGCGGCACGGATCTGCTCTTGATCGAATCGAACCACGACACCGAGATGCTCAAAGTCGGCCCGTATCCGTGGTCCGTGAAACAGCGCGTAATGGGCCGCAGAGGTCACTTGTCGAACGAAGTGGTTTCCGATTTTATCCGCAACGATTTGGACCTCTCTACCAGCACCTTGGTGCTCGGCCATCTGAGCGAGCATAACAATCACCCGGAGATTGTCCGCTCGTCGGCGAGCCGCGCGCTCGAAGGCCGCAGTCTCTTCACTCGTCTGGTGATTGCAAATCCCAGAACGCGGAGCGAAGTTTTTGTTTATTAAATGATCAGCCGATATACGCGGCCCGCGATGGGCCAAATCTGGAGCGAAGAGAACAAATACAAACAGTGGCTGGAAGTCGAGCTCGCGGCCACGGAAGCCCTCGCGGAAATGGGCGAGGTACCGGCGGTAGCGGCCGTTCTACTGCGTCAACATGCCTCTGTCTCGGCCGATCGCGTAGCCGAAATCGAGCGCACCGTGAAGCACGACGTCATCGCGTTCACCACTGCCGTAGCGGAGAGCATGAAGAGCGCGGGCGCGGAAGAAGCTTCGCGCTGGCTGCATTACGGGCTGACATCGAACGACATCGTCGATACCGCGCAGGCCCTTATGGTGCGTCAGGCATCGGAACTAATTGAGAAGGGCCTGAACGATCTGGCGGAGGTTCTAAAGCGCCGCGCCTTCGAGTTCAAAGATACGGTACAGATCGGCAGAACTCACGGCATTCATGCCGAGCCGATCACCTTCGGCCTGAAAATCGCCTTGTGGTACGACGAGCTGCAGCGCAATCGCCGCCGCTTCCAACAAGCCGCGGCCGAGATGCGCGTTGGCAAGATCTCGGGCGCCGTGGGAACCTTCGGACATATCGGCCCGGAGGCGGAAGAGCGGATTTGTGCCCGGCTCGGCCTCGAACCCGCGCCGATCGCATCGCAGGTGATTTCGCGCGATCGTCATGCGAATTACGCCTCGGTGCTGGCTCTGATTGCGGCGACACTGGAGAAAATCGCGCTGGAGATCCGTCACTTGCAACGAACCGAGGTGCGAGAAGCCGAGGAGCCGTTCGCGCCGGGGCAAAAAGGATCGTCAGCGATGCCACACAAGCGGAATCCGGTCACGTGCGAGCAAATCTGTGGCCTAGCCCGCATAGTACGTTCAAACGTGCAGGCGTCTTTCGAAAACATAGCCCTCTGGCACGAGAGAGATATCTCCCACTCTTCTGTGGAGCGTATCACGTTGCCTGACTCTACCACCCTCGTGGACTACATGCTGGCCAAGACGACGTGGCTCATCGACGGATTGCGCGTCTCGCCGTCACGCATGCAGCGCAATCTCGAACTTACCAAAGGACTTATCTTCTCGGGACAGCTCCTTCTCGACCTTGCGGCAGCCGGAATGCTCCGTGAACAAGCTTACAAACTTGTTCAGGGCCACGCAATGCGCTCTTGGGAAGAAGGAGCGGATTTTCGCGCTGCCATCGAATACGACCCCGAAGTTCGTAAGTACATGAATCAAGAAAAGATAACCGCAAGCTTTGCGGTGCCTCGGTACCTGAAAAACGTGGACGCGATCTTCAAAAGAGTATTCGAGAGTACGTACCAAATGGGTCAATTATCTACTTAGGACCAATTCTCCCCTTTCATTTTTGGAAGGTTCGATTAAAATACATCTAGGAGATCGTGGTGATGATAAAGATGACCGCACGGACTGGCTTCGAAGTGGCCAGGGTCCTAGTTGTCGACGACGATCCCACTTCCCGGCTTACTTTAGCGACAGTTTTGGAGGCCGGTGGGTACTGGGTGGATGCTGCGGCTTCGGCCGCGGAAGCGGTAGGAAAGCTGGATGAGTCGGAGTACGAACTAGTACTCAGCGACCTCCAGATGGAATCGCCGGAAGCGGGCCTCAAAGTTCTGGCGCACGCCCGCAATATGGATTACAAGCCGGCCACCGCGCTTGTCACCACGTACCAGAACGAGCAGCGCCATCATGGCAAGGCATCGCGGATGCTGATCAAGCCGGAAGACATTCCGGATCTTCTCGCCAAGGTTGCCAGCCTGATCGGCGTGCGCGCTGCGAGACGCGTCGAGCGCGAAATGCGCCTCGCCAACGCCAATTAATCGCACTGATATTTCATTTCCTATCCGCGAGCGGGTTTTTCCCATCCGCGCCCGGTTTTTCCGAGCCGCGCCCGGCAGGAAGCGGTTCCCCCATTCCCCAACAACGAACCACGAAACAACAACCACGAACGCTTCCCCGCTACGAACGCCGACCGAGCCGTGACCGGAAGGGAGCGGTCTTAGAATTGACTACTGCACGGCCGCCAACTCGCCATCGCGAACATCCGACGAATATAGAAAGTCTTCAATCTCGTCAATTCGCGCATCGGCATCGTTATATCCAATGTCGATGAGGGCTCTGGTGTACTGCGGCGTAAACAACAGGTAGCTCATCAAATCCGAACAGGAAGCAGCGTCGCGGCCCAAGCCGTTGACGAAGTATTGGATCAGGTAGGGCATGTCTCTTTGATGTTGCTGCGCCACCTGCGAAAGAGGAACGGATGGCGTGACGATCATGGTCCTCAACGGACGCATTTCTTCACACGCCTCTACACCCGGCTGTTGAATGTGGCCGGCGCTGAGCAGCTTATTCAACCGTTCCAGGTGTTCGATATCGGTGGCCAGGTGATCCAGAAACATCACGTTAAATAGAATGCCGGTAACCTGCGCCAGAGACGGCTCTCTTTGATCCGGGCCGGCTTCCTCGGGCCGTTGAATAGTGTCGCAGCGAACGCCGATAGCAAGAAGTTTTTCGGCGCCTAAGCGAATGATCGGACTGAGCGGTTGCTGCAGGCGGATGCAGCCGTCGCCGAAGTAAGCGAAGCCCCGCGATGTTTTCAGTTTGACGGGCTGAAATACCAAGGGAATGGCAGCCGATGCACAGATATGATCGACGGTGATGGTTGTCGCGAGCGTTACCCGCCGGCTGCGGTTCCACATCGCGTGTCCCTCCCGCCCCTGGATGAACAGATAGCTCTTGCCGGAATTGTAGTTCGTCGCGGAGATCGTAATGGCGTAGAGATGGCCCCGCTCGATGTTGGTTTGGATGCGCTCGCAATGGAGGTGCTGGTGTAAGAAGTGCCTCAAAGGAGACGCGTCCAAGAGAGAGCGGGCATTGCCGCCGCCTCCCAGCGCGCCTCCAAACGAAAGATCCATGATCCAGGTAAGAGAATTATGCGCCTGGGACAGAAGATCGCAACGAAAAACGTCCGAGGGATGGAGCTCCGACCACAAGCGTGCGAGCACAGCGGTTGCGCGGGGAACGTCGTCGGAACCCGACGCCAGCGCGGAGCCGTTGATTGCTCCGGCGGAAGCTCCGTCGATAATCGGGAAAGGATTCCCGCTATCTTTAATCCGTTCGATTTCGCCGATGCGTTTCAGAACCCCGGCTTGATAAGCACCGCGGGCGCCCCCGCCGGTCATCGCCAGCCCGACCTTTACCATTCTTCGCCTCCAGATCCGTGGGATGCGGGTTACGCATCGTCACGGCTCGGATCGTTTCACGAATGGGTCGGCTCTGTCCACAAGTATAGTCCCAAACCGCGCCCGTAAGAAGCTACGTGAATCAATCGCGAGTGGCCCGGCCACATCGGCAATCGGGCCTTACAGAGCCGCGCGCGTAAGTGAGCGCATCACTCGCCTCGACTAAAGACGCCGCTCCTGCGGATACGGCAAAACATAATGCAACTCTCCCGATTTGACTCGTTCCTGGACCCCCAACCAATAATCCAACTGAAAAAGATCGCCATGCTTCTGTCGAAAAAAATCCTGCAGATCCGGCGGGATACCCAGATAGCGTTCCCATTCGTCCACCAGAACATCGTTCTCCTCGACCCGAAACCAGGGACCATCCACCTCGCTGTTCCACATCCATTCATCCTGCTCGTTGGCCAGTGGAGGCGTCTCCCGGAAGCGATAATCCCGCAGCGGCCTGAGATCGTCAAAGTCGAAAAGGGCCACGTTGAATCCATGCGTCAGCCCGGTGTTGAACGGCAGGCCATAACAGTCGCCGAAGAAGAAACCCATCGCTCCCAGATCCTTGATGAAGAAACCGAGCGCGTCCGCGGCCTGTTCGCGCAACGCCGCATCCTTCGTCTCATCGAAGAAGGTGTTGAGGGGGCGCACGCGGCGCTGGGCGTAGACATGCTTCAAAACCACCGTCTCACCATCCACGCGAACGCTGCCCGGCGCGCTATTCATCAGTTCGTCTAGAACAGGCTCCGCGAACGCCTCTCGCGGAAAGTGCAGATTGCGATAAATCCAGGCATCCAGCATCAGGCGGCCGCGATTCATTTCATGGACCCAGCGATACAGATCCATAATTCGCCCCGGGCCCGTCCATCCTTGTTTCGACGAGAAATCGCGAATCACTTTGAAGACGTATGGAAATGTCGGCGGCGCGAATACCACCATCGCCATGCCCGTGCGGCCGGGAACGGGAGCGAACTGTTCGCCAGTCTCTCGCAGGTGGCGGCGCAATCGCTGATTCAAAGCCACGCGGGCGGGATGCGTGAAACCGAGCACGGCGCACATCGCCGGATGTCCGCGCTCCGGGGCTAAGGTATCGAGGAAGCGGAGGATTTCCCGATAGCCGTCCGTACGAACGTGGAAGGTCGAACGCGTAGAGACGAACAGTATGTTACGCATGTCCTCCTTACCGGTGAGAACGGCGTCCACTCTGATTCCGCGGTCTCCATGCCGCAGCGCCAAGACTACGGGCAATTCCTCTCGACTCGAGCGCAGCTTCCCCACCAGATACGCTTCGCGGTCGCGGAAGAAAACCGGTTTGAGCATCTGAAGATCGTGAGCGGGCGCGCTTCCGGTCTGCCGCCATTTGTCGAACAGCCGCACCGCAACGAGTAAGGCATCCCGTCCGAGGTCTTCGAAAGGCGCGCGGAATCCGCACTTCTTCAAAGCCTGCGCCACTGAGTGCCGTAAATGGCCGGTTCTAGCGGGGTACACGCGCCATACCGGTTCCGGACTCCAAATGTGCGATCGTTCCGCCAAGCCGTCGTCCGCGTACTCCACCGGTGCGTCCTTGCCGTCGAAGGCAAGCCGCATGGTGGAATAGAAAAAAGTTAGCGCCAGGTCCGAATCGTAGTCGTCGAACACCTGTTCCAGGAACACCCTGCGCGCGCCCATCCAGAACTCTCGATCCGGCAACTGCCCGGGAAATTGCGATTTCAATGTTTGCCACGTCTCGTCTACGGCGGCGCGGTAGAGGCGCACGCGGCGGTCGGCGTTTAGCGCGCCTAGCTTCCAGGTCCGGTTTTCGAAGGTCTCCTGCGCCATGGCGCTGAAGACGTTGAACTCGGACAGATACGCGCGGTGGGCTCGGAGAATCAGTTCCGCAGCCTTCCGAGCATCACCTTGGCGATCCAGAGAAACGTTCTCGCGTGGCGCCGGCTGTTCTGGGGGAAAGAGCCGCTGCCGCGCCTTCGTCCGCGCACGTGTGGTCTTCATTTTGTGCACGGGATGACGAAGCCAGCTTGCCAGCATGCTTGGAAGATAGCGCGGGCAGCGTACGGAGTACAGCGTTCTACGTTCTACGTTCAACGTTGCGAGACAAAACCTGGAACGTAGGACGTAGAACATAGAACATAGAACGTCGACAGTCCTCGCACCTCCCTCCCGCGCGCTCGCTTGCCTGCTTTGCAGCCCCCCACGCTATCATGCGACCATCGGCTTCAAGCGGCAAAATGGATGGAACAGTAATACAGGTCAGCACCTCCCGCGGCGGCGTCCCCAAACGCCCCATCGATGAAGGCTTTCTCACGCCTTTGGGAATCGAAGGGGACGCTCACGCGCGTCCTCACATCCACGGTGGACCCGCGAGAGCCGTCTTGCTCATCTGCTCCGAAGTCATCGAAGATTTGAAATCGAAAGGCTTCCCGGTTTTCCCCGGGGCGTTGGGAGAAAATTTAACGACCAGCGGTCTGGACCATAAACAACTGCGTTCCGGCCAGCAATTCAGAGTGGGACAGACAATTATCGAGCTCACTACTATCCGCGCCCCCTGCGGAACGCTCGATGTCTATGGTCCCGCCATCAAGTCCGAAGTCTACGATTCCGAGGTGAAAGCGGGAAACAGCGAATCCCCACGCTGGGCCAAGGGCGGCTTCTACGCACGCGTCATCGAAACCGGCCCGATTCGTCCAGGTGATAAAATCATGCTCGTCGCCATGTTGGCGAACTCTGAACTGATAACTGAAGACCACGCCGTCTAAATGCAGCGCTTGCTGTTATCCATAGGCTTCCAGGACCCGGTGCGCGCCCGCCGCGACCTCGACGATCTTTCCCGCCACGTTTCCGAAACCGTTCTCAAGCAATTAGAGTCCCTGCTTGCTTCCTCTCCCGTCCCCGACCGCGCCTTGCATTACCTGGCCAGCTTTCGCGAGCGCCAGCCGAACGCATTCCGGTTCGCCATGACGCAGGCGTCCCAGTTGCAGTATCTGATCGCGGTGTTCGCCTACAGCCCATTTCTCGCTGAAGAGCTGTTGCAGCATCCCGATTGGCTCGACGATCTGGTCGACCTCGAACGCGTTTTCACAGCCGGGAAATACGCCCGCTCGCTCTCCATGTTTCTCAACCTGCAGACGCCCGGAACGCCGCTCGCCCTGGGACTCGCCATGTTCCGCAGGCGTCAGGTCCTGCGCATCCTGGTGCGCGACGTTCTCGGTTTCGGCACGCTTTCGGAAATCACCGAAGAACTCTCCAACCTCGCCGAAGGCATCCTCGACGTCGCCTACAACGTCCTCCGCAACGAACTCATCGCGAAGCACGGCACGCCTCGCTACAAGGACGAAGCGGGTAATGAGGGCGAATGCGGCATGGCCGTAATCGCTCTCGGCAAACTCGGCGGCCGCGAGTTGAATTACAGCTCCGACATCGACCTTATGTTCGTTTACGGGGGCAACGGCCAGACTGACGGGCCAACTCCCATTTCGAACAAGGAGTTTTATAAGAAGGTCGCGAACCAGTACACTGAAACTCTCTCCACCTACACCGCCGAGGGATTGTGCTATCGCGTGGACCTTCGTCTGCGGCCGGACGGCAGCCTGGGCGAAGCCTGCATCTCGCTCGAAGGGGCCACCCAATATTACAAGACCCGCGCCCGCGACTGGGAATTGCAAATGCTCATCAAGGCCCGCGTCGCTGCTGGCGACATGGAGACTGGACGCGAGCTTTTGGAGTTCGTCGAGCCCCTGACCTACTCCACGTCGACCGATTTTTCCGCTATTGAAGCCGTCTCCGTTACGCGCGAGCGCATCGGCGAAAAATTGAAAGCGCGGCACGGCGCGAGAGCGGCTTACGATGTAAAGCTCGCGCCCGGAGGGATCCGCGATATCGAATTCCTGGTGCAGTGCTTACAGCGGCTGCACGGAGGCCGCGTCCCGTGGGTGCGCCACGCCGGCACCATGCTGGCCCTTTCCCGTCTCAGCGACAAGGATCTGCTCTCGGCCGGCGAGTATTCGCGGCTCGCCTCCGCGTATCAGTTTTTGCGCAACCTCGAGCATCGCCTCCAGTTTGCCGACGACCGGCAGACCCACATTCTTCCATCCGATCCGGTGTCCCTCAACGAGCTTGCGCAGGAGATCCCCAGCGCGCACATTGGCGGAAAACCCTCGGCCGAGCGGCTGCTACAGGAACTGAATGCGCATCTCGAATCCGTTCAGGAAATCTACGAGCGCATTATTCACGCCAACCGGCCCATGTATTACACCGCCGTCGGCGGCGCGAATCTCATCGTGGAACCGGAGCGCTACGACCGTCCCGGAGAACTGATCGCCAGCAATCTCGTACGGTTTCTCGATCAGAAGGCGCCGGGGCTGGCTGCCGTCCTGTCCCGCACGGAGCTTCGCTACGGCGCCCGCGCTTTTGAACATTTCCTCGAGAAAGTGCTCGTGAATCCCGCCCTTTTGTCGTTGCTCAACGGCGATAGCACCGTCGCGCGTTTCACGCTCGAAGTCTTCGAACACTCGCCCTTCTTCGCCGAAGAAGCCATCCGCTATCCGGATCTGATCAACGAGATCTGCCGCATCTCCGAAACGCCCGAAGTGGACGTTGCTGCCGTCATTGAAGACGCGACGGAGTTGCGCCGCTGGTTTCGGCGCGAGATGTTCCGCCTGCAGGCCGCCAGTCTATGCCTGCGCGTACCGATCTTCGAGACGCTACACCGCACTTCCGATCTCGCCGACGCAGCCATCGCCGCGGCCTACCGTATGGCGATCAAACAGGTTTGCGAAGCGCATCCGCCGATTCAGCGGTCATACCAGCCCATGGACCGTCTTATGGTGATTGCCCTCGGCAGACTCGGCATGCGTGAATTCGACCTGGCTTCCGATGCGGACCTGAATTTCGTGATCCCCGATGAAGATCAATCCGAGCACCTCTTCTGGACGCGGGTCGCGAATCGCTTCGTCGACATTTTGAGCGCTTACACGGGCGCGGGCAGCCTGTTTGCGGTCGACACGCGGCTGCGTCCGAACGGCGGGGCCGGTCCGCTGGTCCAATCGGAATCCGCCTACACCAGTTATTTCACAAAACAAGCCGAGGCGTGGGAGGGGCTGGCATATATGAAATCCCGCGCTATCGCGGGCGGCATGGAACGGGCCACACCTTTCTTGACGGAACTTCAGGACTTGGATTGGCGCCGCTACGGCCAGAGCGGCCGTTCCAAGAAAGACTTGCGGCAGATGCGGGCTCGCCTGGAGCGCGAACAGGGCCCCACCAATCCATTAAAAGCAGGCATGGGCGGCTTCTACGACGTCGATTTCGCCTTGCTTTATTTGCGGCTCAAGAGCGCGGGGATGTTTTTTAAAGTGCTCAATACTCCGGCTCGCATCGACATCATCGAGCGTATGGGCCATTTGGAGCGTGCCGAGGCCGAATTCCTACGCGATGCCGGGACCTTTTACCGTGCAGTGGATCATGGTTTACGAGTTCATTATGGTCATACCGAGGGCGATCTTCCGAACGCCGAGTCGCACCTGGTAATTATTACCAGCCTCGTTCACCGCTGGACTCCCGAGCATTTGACTCATATGCCATTGAAAACACAGCTTCAACAGATCCGAGCGCGCACTCGCGAGATTTTCGAGCGATTGTTCTCCTAGTACCACTTCTAATAATTTCGAGATTGAACCTTACAATTATATTGATCATGTATCATGATACTTACGTAGCTCTATTAATACGACTTGGCGCATGGATCTCTATAAAGCTCTCCGTGAACTGCACGCAGAAAGAGAGCGCCTGGATGGCGCTGTATCTCGGCTGGAGGCGTTGATTCGCGAATCCAGATCTGCCCGGAAATCGACGCGAGGAAGAAAGCATATGCCTCCCGAGGAACGGCTCCGTGTCTCGCGCCGGATCACCGAATACTGGGCTGCGCGCCGCCAACAAAAAACTTCCTCAATTTTGTCCTAGAACAGTTGACGCGGAGGCAGCTAAACTAGTAGCAATGAACGCATCCGAACGCATGGGCCGGTCTTTGTCCGAAGTCGATCCGGACATCTATGAAGCGATTCAGCGCGAGTTGGACCGTCAAAATACGCGGCTCGAACTGATCGCCAGCGAGAATTTCACTTCGGAGGCCGTGATCGAGGCCACCGGCAGCGTCTTCACCAATAAGTACGCTGAGGGTTATCCCGGAAAGCGCTACTACGGCGGGTGCGAATTTGCCGACATTGTCGAGAACCTGGCGCGCGACCGTGCTCAGAAGCTTTTCCACGCCGAGCACGCCAACGTGCAGCCCCATTCCGGATCGCAGGCGAACCAGGCCGCCTACGCCGCCGTCCTGCAACCGGGCGATACGGTGCTCGGTATGAACCTGGCCCACGGCGGCCACTTGACTCACGGGCATCCCCTCAACTTCTCTGGCAAGACGTACCACATCGTGCCTTACGGCGTCCGGCGCGAGGACGAGATTATCGATTACGACGAAGTCGCGCGCCTCGCCGAAGAGCACAAACCGAAAATGATTATCGCGGGCGGCAGTGCTTATCCCCGCATTATCGATTTCAAACGATTCCGCGAGATCGCCGATTCCGTGGGTGCTATTTTCCTGGTCGACATGGCGCATTTCTCGGGACTTGTGGCAGCCGGGATTTATCCCAATCCCTGCGAATCGGCCGACATCGTCACGTCCACAACGCACAAGACACTGCGCGGACCGCGCGCCGGCATGATTCTCTCGCGTGAGAAATACGCGGCGGCAATCGACAAGGTTGTCTTTCCAGGAATGCAGGGCGGCCCTCTGATGCATGTCATCGCGGCCAAGGCGGTGTGCTTCAAAGAAGCCATGGAGCCGGAGTTCGCCGCCTATCAGAAACGCGTGGTCGCCAATGCCAAGGCTTTGTCCGCGTCCTTGAGCAGCCGGGGCTTCCGGATTGTCTCGGGAGGCACGGATTCGCATCTGGTTCTGGTGGATGTCTTCGCCAAGGGAGTTCGCGGGAAGGAAGCCGAGAAATCGCTCGATGAAGCCTACATCACGGTGAACAAGAACGCGATTCCGTTCGACGTGAATCCGCCTTTGAATCCCAGCGGCGTCCGTTTAGGCAGTCCGGCCGTCACCACACGAGGCTTCGGCGAAGAGCAAATGCGCGAAGTTGGCGACCTCATCGCGGATCTTCTGGAATCTCTCCCGGCAGGCGCCTCCGCCGGGGCCATTGCCGCGGTCCGCAAACGAGTTGCCGTGCTGACGAATCGCTTCCCGCTGTATAGCTGGAAATTCGCGCGCGCAGCGGTCTGATGCCCCTTCGCATCGCGATTGACGCCCGCCGCATCGGCGATTTCGGCGTCGGCACCTATCTCCGTAATCTCATTCGCGGGCTTGCCAAGCAGGATCGCTTAAATGGCTACATTCTGATTCGCACTCCGGCGGCAACTCTTGAATTCGAAGATCTGGCGGAGAATTTCGAGACGGTCGTATATGAAAAATCCGACCGGACAGCACTCGCCCAGTTTCGTTACCGTTTGTTCCTCAAGCGGCAGGCCGCCGACGTCTACCACATGCCCGTCCAGGTGGTCCCGCTGTGGATGCCCAAGCCTTACGTCGTTACGGTTCACGACGTGGGCAACCTGGTCTTTGGGAAAAAGGGCAGTCTGCGCGACAGCTTCGATATCTACCGCCTGCGACAGGGGTTGTTGCGAGCCGATTGCGTGATCGCAGTTTCGAGCGCTACGCGCCGCGATCTGGAGAATGTTGTCGGCATTCCAAGTCAGCGCATTCGCACCATCTACAACGCGCCCGATCCAACGTTTACAGAGCGCATGTCCCCGGCCATCGGCTGCATGGGCGAGCAAGGTTTCGAATATCCTCCGGACATGCAGCGGATTCTGGACCGCTATCAGATCAACTACCCTTTTCTTCTGTACGCCGGCCGCACCAACCCCCGTAAGAACATTCCCAGGCTGGTAGAAGCCTTCGCGGTCGTCCGAGGCGAAGTGCAAGGCGATCC
>JBEKUT010000053.1:0-23344 GCA_049514735.1 Bryobacteraceae bacterium | reverse complement strand
TTATGAAGCCTGACCTCTACTGGGTACCGGGGCCTTGGCGCGGCCGACTTGCCATCGTTGCTCGTCCAAGGGGAGGGGACTGGCTTGAGGATGAGGCTGGCGGCTGGCGGCAGGCCGGGCTCGATATGGTCGTTTCACTCTTGGAAGAAAATGAAGCTACGCAATTGGGCTTGGCAGACGAAGCTAAGTCTGCGGCAGCCGAGGGCATTCGTTTCATCTCATTTCCAATTCCGGATCGAGGAGTGCCGATCTCAGTGACAGCGGCTGCTTCACTAATCGCAGCGCTTTCCGATGCACTGGAAGAAGGCAAGAACGTTGCGGTGCACTGCCGCCAAGGGCTGGGCCGCTCTGGCTTGATCGCGGCTGGAATTCTTGCAAATTCGGGAGTCAATGCCGAGCGGGCAATCGAGATTGTCAGTTCGGCCCGCGGTCAAACTGTTCCCGAAACGGCTGAACAGCGTTCGTGGATCTTGAGATTACACCTTACTCCAGCTTGAGGGCGCCGAAGGCTTCGGGCACGTGATAGGTGCTGGAATGCGTGGGTTGCCAGGCGATCATTTTGCGCTGGGGCGGGCCTTGCATACGGTAGAAATTCACGCGTAGTTCGTTGCCGGGTTGGGGCGGCCGCTCGTCGATGCTCTTCCACGGGATCTGCATTTCTCCGTACCAGATTTTCGCCGCGCGATCGATGCGGGTTTTTACTTTGAAGCCGGAGTTCCAGAGCCAGCCGCCATCGGGGAGTGCATGATCGCGGTCGATGTCGAGGTCCACCCACTCGCCTTGCGGGGACACTTCGAATTCCTTATAGCGATGGATATTCTTGTAGTCCCATCCGACGAAAACCTCGGCGACATCGTAGTTCCAGAGCTGGTTGGTTTCTTTGTCCGTCACGGGACTGGGCTTCGGATACAACTCCCGATAGGGGCAGATGAAGAGGAAGTAGACGTTGTCGGCGGTCCAGCGCGACCGTATTTCGGTACGGTGGCCGGGCACATCTTTCCCCATCGTGTCGCCGGCGGCGAAGATAGGTTTGGCCAGTTTCCAGAAAGCCGAGTTGGGATCGGCGGTGAGAGGCACGTCTTTCACGGCGTGCATCGAAAGGATTACTGCGAGGCTGACTCCGGTGAGTTGCATTAAGACAGTGATTATATATCGGTCTGCTGACGGGATGGGCGCTCTGGAGCGCGATGGTTCGCATACGCCAGCCGTTTCGGCGATAATGTCGCTGCAGTGGCCGAACGCGACTCCCACTGTTGCGGCGAGCAGGACCTTTACTCTTGCATCAGCGCGGCGCTAAACGACGGCGAGGCCGGCGAGAAGATCGGAGCCGAATTCGCGCGCGCGATCAATTTGTGGGGAGGTTTCAAACCAGAGGCGCCCCGCCGAGAGCGAGGGCTGCATAGGCTATGGCGAGGGTTGTGAACGCCGCGACGGACGATTCCAATTGAGGCAGGTTAATACCCTTTGAGAAGTTCGAAAACGAGCAGCTCAAAGAAATGCGGTGCGGCTTCTTCAGTGCCGATTGGATCGGCGTTTATTCCGGCGCGTAGTCTTTGTAATTTGTCGATTTCTACCACAGTATCGCGGAGTGCATAGAGCAGACACGACGCTTCAAAAAGGGGCACGGAGCGGACAAAACAGAGATTTGTGATTAATGCCGCGCAGGCGCTTGTCTGCTGCGGTTCCCCTCCCACCCAGCGCGATAAGTTCCGCAGAGTGCAGTAGAGGAGGGCTTCCAGTTCAGAAGACGGCAGCTTTCGCAAGTGCTCCAGGCAGGGGTCTTGGAGAACCCGCTCGGTGGTGGGACCGGCGATTCGCGCGAAATCGCGATCCAGCGCAACGGATAACTTGTGAACTGCCACGGCAGAAGCGTAAATGCACCTTTTCCGCCATTATGTAAGTGCTGGCAAGCAAGTGGATCGGCTCAAGTCGTGCGTATTTTCACGCCGCGCTGGGGGGCTCTTCGCTCAATTAACCCGGTTCATGAATCTGTCCGCCCAGGGGATGAAGTATTTCCAGTTCGGTGCGTCGGTGTGGCCGCCGTCATGCTGACGCCAAGCGAGTTGTCCGTCGAGCAGTCCAGAATTCACAGGAGGCATTTTGGCGGTGCGGTAATCGTCCGTAACGCCCAAATCTTTTGCGCCCAGGAGTCGGAATACCGGACCGGCTGCGACGGTAGCCATGTAGCTCCCCTGCTGGTCCAGCCATTTCGAGTCGCCTTTTTCGGGGATGCCGTAACTGATGAACGTCAAGCGCGGCGCGCACAACGCGATCAGCTCATGAGCGTCAACCGGGAGGTCGCCGGCGTTCTTACTGCCGAACGAAGCATCGGAGGCGCCGTACTTCAGAAAGTTGCCGGCCATCCAATGGTATTCGCCCGATCCCGTGAGGCTCTCGACGGCTTCTCCCCAATTATGACGATACAGTTTCGCGCCGCCTTCGCCGGAGGAACCGACCAGGACAACGGCGAAGCGGGTGTCGAAGGCCATGGTTACGAGCGCAGCCTTGCCGAAACGGGAAACGCCTTCGATGCCGACGCGTTTGGCGTCCACGGCTTTATCGGTTTCGAGATAATCCAAGGCGCGGCCCGCGCCCCAGCCCCAGGCTCGTAATGCGCCCCAGTCATCCGGTTTGCGCGGCTGGCCTTTGTTCACCAGCCCGATGATGCCTTTCGTCAGACCGGCTCCGTTGTCCGCTTGAATGCTGGCGGGACTGAGGTATGCGTAGCCCCAGCCAGCGGCGATGAGTTGTTGACTCGCTGGAACGTCATTGCCGATGGCAGCGGGCGGGGTTGTGACTTGAGCGAGTCCGCTACGGCTAAACACGATCATCACGGGCACCGGACCTTTTGCGTCGGCTGGCGTGACAAGTGTCATTTGAATGTCGACGGTAATCAGCGGGCACGATGAATTGTCTACGTGGCCTACGAGCTGTTTCCCTATGACTGGGCGCGAGCCAGAGGTTGCCTGAATCGTGTCGGTGACCGTCCACGTCACCTTCGGAACGTTGGGCGGAACACGGCCCAGCACTTCTTGTTCGAAATCTTCGACGATTTCGGGACGACGCTGTTTCCACCACATCTGCGCTGTCGTAACCTTCTTGCCGTTCTTCAATGTCAGAACATCGGGAAGGTTCGAATAGGGGTTGGCCTTCGACTCATCGTAGTTGGCGTGGTTGGGCGCGTTCTCATTGCCGCTCGGCCCTGGACGGAGCGTCTTGATGCCGAGCTGGTCCAGCATGTTCCGATGGTCCTCTTCGGCGGTCCAGTTCTTGGGTTCCGGTGATTGCTGCGCCAATAGGCCGAGCGTTGTCAAAGCGGCCAAAACAACGGAGGGTTTTGTCATAGGATATTTATCGCGCGCGCTGCCAAGACTACAACTGCCGTCAGGGAGATCAGCGACTGCACCATCATCATTAGTTTCGCCCAGCGCGTCAACACTGGCACGTCGGTCGGCGAAAAGGCCGTGCTGGTGTTGAATGCCAGGAATAAATAATCGACGAATCCGGGACTCCAACCGTGGCCGCATATGTCCGTCTTCAATTCCGGGTCGAGCATCATTTGGGGAAATAAAAAGGCTCCTCCGGTGTGAGTGCCGCGAACCTCGCGTTCATTGGGACCGCCGGCGTCGAGGCGCCAGTACCAGGAGGCGAACACGAGGATGTTGCTCGCCCACAGTCCGGCCGCCGCGATCAGAAGCGTCTTCGGCGATTCCTTGTGCGACGGCAGGCCCGCGATTAGCAGGCCGAGCGACGCGATCAGTTCGGAAGTCACGAGCGCCATGATGATGTAGCCGAGCACTTGATTGATGTCGTGCCTGCCGCGCTGGTGAGCGATGATGGCCGGAATTAATAGGAGGATTACGGAGACCAGTAAGAGCCAGTCGGGTCCGGGTGTCATGGATGAGGGGAGAGCGTAATGGAGAGCGCCGATCGCGATTAACGCCACAGACGCGGGCCAGCGCGGTTCGGGGCGCCGGGTGGTTTTGCGAGGCATGTAGTTTTATTGTGATGCAAGACGCCAGGTTACTACTCCAGGCGCTCAGCTAGCTGAGGAATCGGTCTTTTGTTTCTCAATCTTCGCCGCGCGGCGACGGGGGCGTCGATTCGCCGCGAAGAAGCGCTCATAAACGTCCTGCTTGAAGAAGTGAGCGCTCTTGACGCTATTCAGGGGAATCGTGATTGCGAAATCGTTTCGATCTTCGCCTTCTTTATACGCCATCTCGTAAAAGACTGTTTGCGTGACAACGAGGCTGGCCGGATCTCGATATCCGCTCAGAATCGGAATCAATGCGAAGTATTGCTCCTGAGGATCCAAATTGGGAGAGTCGCGAACAAAGCCCATGTACCACTTGCGGGTTTCAAGAGTTACGGCAATGGGTTTGCGCAATTGGGCCGCGTTGTGTAGAAGCGTCAAAAGTGCATTTCCGTGACGCTTCAAGATCTTATTCTTTGCCCAGGATTCGTTACAAAAAAGATTCACCGCGAAGGGTATCGTGAGCCCCAAGAGGAGAGCGCCCGTCGCAGTAGCAGAATACAGAAACGGCGAGAACGAGTCCCAACGGAGCTTGAGGAACAGCCCGATCCGAGTGCCTCGGACCAGACACACCAAACATCGAGATGCAAGGAGCAAAGAAAGCCCTGCAATCGCGGATTCAATCAATAATCTGTAACCATCAGGCGTTGTGACCTGAATCGAAAGTAATAGCACAGATCTACCAGACAATAACCGCCCAGCAGAGGCAAGAGCAGCAGATTGTATGGCATCGAGCCGATTTATGCTACGCGTAACGCCTGGTTCTGGGAGATGTTCTTCCAAGCCTGCCAACGCGGCGGCCGCGCCTCTTCTGGTCCAGTTCCGCCATCTGGAACTTTTTCACCGACTCTATGAAATCTTTAACATCTTTCGTTTCAAAGAGTTGGTTGGCGTCAACGAGAGTACGGCCATCCCGGGTTACAGTTACGATTGGCTTCTCATCCATGCCAGTGCCTCGACTACAATATTAGCCGATCATATGGTTTTTCGCCATCGGGAGTGAAGTACTTTTTTCGATATTAGCGGCGCCGGGTTTTTAGGACAATCGGCGTGGCGGGGAAGCCGAAACGCTTGCGCAACTGGTTCGAAATGTAGCGCTCTGTCGAAAAGTGTAAGCTGCGGCCCTTATCGGTGAACACTACGAAGGTTGGGGGCCGTATTGACGGCTGCGTCATATAAAAAATCTTGACGTCCTGATCGAACTTGATCTGCTCCACGAAGCGATTTAGTTCGCCGGTGCCGATACGCGTCGAAGCGGCGTCGAAGGCTTCTTTAATTTGTCCGAAAAGGCGCTTCACGCCGGAGCCGCTTTTCGCGGACACAAATAAAATCGGCGCGTATTCGAGAAACTTCATCTCGTCGCGGATTTTCTGCGTAAATTCTTTCTGACTCGCCTCCGACGTAATGTCCCACTTATTGACGACGAGTATGACCGCGCGGCCTTCTTCGTGTGCGTAGCCGGCAATGGTCGCATCTCCTCCGACAACGCCTTCGCTGGCGTCCAGAATCACAAGCGCCACGTTGGCCATGCGGATGTGCCGCCGTGCCATCACGACGCTCATCTTCTCGGCCATTTCCGTCGTCTTTCCCTTGCGACGGATTCCCGCGGTATCGACGAAAACAAATTCAGTCCCGTTGTGCGTGACTGTTTCGTCGACGGCATCGCGCGTAGTGCCCGCGACAGGCGACACAATCGACCGCTCCTCCCCGACCAGCGCATTCAGCAGCGTGGATTTGCCGACGTTGGGACGGCCGATAATTGCAACTTTGATTGCCGCGGGCTCGGGCGTGGCGCCCTCTTCGGCCTCCTGCTCAGGAGGGAAGTCGGTCGTCACATGCGCGAGCAATTCTTCGAGTCCCAGACGATGTTCCGCGGATACGGGAAATACTTCCGGAAATCCGAGGGCGTAAAACTCGTTTGCAAGCGCGTCTTTCGCCGGCGTGTCCGCCTTGTTGACAGCCACTGAAACGGGCTTACCGAGTTGCCGCAGCATCTTGGCGAGATCACGGTCCGTTCCCGTGATCTCCGTGCGGCCGTCGATCAGGTAAATGATTTGCGAGGCCATGTCGAATGCAAATCGAGCTTGCTTGAGAATCTCGCTGGGAATCAGTTCCGCGTCATTGGGAATAATTCCGCCCGTGTCGATCACTTCAAAATGCCGGCCGCGATAGTTAGCTTCTCCATGGATGCGGTCCCGCGTGATGCCCGGCTCGTCGCCCACGATGGAGCGCCGCTGGCCTACGATGGCGTTGAACAAGGTCGATTTCCCGACGTTGGGCCTGCCCACGATGACTACGACGGGCAGACTCTTGTGGTGGGACATGATATTTCATGGTAGCAACCACTGCTAAACGCTCCTGACCATGCGGGCATTGTTACGATGAAACGGAGGAACTGACTCGTGAGTATCGAGATTCAGAAGCCGGAACTCGAACGCAGGGTTCGGGAAGGCATCCAGAGCGGCCGCTTCCAGGATGTGGACGATCTCCTCACGAAAGCCCTCGATGCGCTTTCGGAATCCTCGGGAGGACGCGTGGGCGCTCTCGAATGGTCGCAGTGCCCCGCCGTGGAAAGCGTGCCCAAAAAAATTGAGCGGCGCATGGGTATTCCGCAACACACGTATGCCGGTCGCGGCAGTATTCGAGAACCTCGAGGACGGCGTGACGATTGACGAACTGGTGGATCTGTACGATGGGCTGACGAGGGACCAGGTGAAAGCGGCGCTCGATTTGGCTGCCCGCAGCCTGCATTGATGCGGATACTGTTTGACCAGGGCACGCCGGTTCCAAAAATTGCCACTGTGGTGCTCAACCGCAACCGGTGGCGGTTGGTGGCGCGCATCGTTATTTCATGGCAGCAACCACTGCTAAAATGGGAATTGCGCCGCGGCCTCCACGGAGCGGCCCGCCCGCCTTAGGATATCCATGCAGCTTGAAACAGACACAATGCCCGCAGTGCCCGTACGCGTAACCGCGAACGAAAATACCCGCAATATCGCTATCATCGCCCACGTCGATCATGGCAAAACTACGCTTGTAGACGCCATGCTGAAGCAGAGCGGCATCTTCCGCGCCAACGAACAGGTGGCCGACCGTGTGATGGATTCGAACGATCTCGAACGCGAGCGCGGCATCACCATTCTGGCCAAGAATACCGGCGTCCGGTACCACGGCACCAAAATCAATATTGTCGACACGCCCGGCCACAGCGACTTCGGCGGCGAGGTGGAACGCGCACTCAAGATTGTCGATGGCGTGATGCTGCTGGTGGATGCCAGTGAAGGCCCGCTGCCGCAGACGCGTTATGTTCTATCGAAGGCGCTGGAAGCGAAGCTGCCACCGATTCTGGTGATCAACAAAATCGACCGGCCCGATGCGCGTATTCAGGAAGTGCTCAACGAAGTCTACGATCTTTTTATCGATCTGGACGCGCATGAGGATCAGCTCGACTTTCCCGTCATTTACACGAATGCCAGAGCGGGCATCGCGAAGATCAACATGGAGGACGAAGCGACCGATTTGCGCGCGCTCTTTGAAATGATTCTAAAACATATTCCGGCCCCAGCGGGCGACCCGGAAAGTGAGCTGCAGCTCCTGGTGGCGAATCTCGATTACAGCGATTACCTGGGACGGCTCGCCATCGGGCGGGTTTTCTCGGGTGAACTCCACTACGGCGATGAAGTCACAATCGCGAAGCTTGACGGTACGTTTCACAACACCAAGATCACTAAGCTGTATTCGTTTGAAGGCCTAAAGCGGGTTGACGAGACGCTGGGGAAAGTCGGCGATATTCTGGCGATCGCGGGCGTGGAGGGAATCACGATCGGCGAGACGATAACCAGCGCGATAAATCCGAAGCCGCTGCCGCATATACAGATCGACGAGCCGACCATTGCGATGACGTTTACCATCAACACGTCGCCGTTTTCGGGACGCGAGGGTCAATACGTCACGTCGCGCAATCTTCGCGACAGGCTCGATAAAGAACTGCTCACCAACGTGTCCATTCGTGTGGAAGAGGCCGGCGGCCCCGATGTTTTCAAAGTGATGGGTCGCGGGGAACTGCAGCTCGCCATCCTGATCGAAATGATGCGGCGCGAGGGTTTCGAACTGATGGTTGGCAAGCCCGAGATTCTCACCAAGACGATCAACGGCAAGATACATGAGCCGATGGAACTGCTTGTCATCGATTGCCCTGAGAATTTCGTGGGCGTGGTGATTGAGAAGCTCGGGTCGCGCAAGGGGCAGATGGTCAAGATGGTCAACCATGGGTCGGGCCGCGTGCGCATCGAATTTCATGTGCCGTCGCGTGGTCTGATCGGGTTGCGCAGCGAGATGCTGACCGATACGCGTGGCACTGCGATTATGAACTCGCTGTTCCACAGTTATATCGAGTGGCAGGGCGATATTCCGATGCGTCCCACTGGATCGCTTGTCGCCGATCGAGCGGGCAGGACTACCGGGTACGCCATCTTCAATTTGCAGGAGCGCGGCGAGATTTTCGTGACGCCGGCAACGGAAGTTTATGAGGGGATGATTGTGGGGGAAAACTCCCGCGATGCGGACCTGAACGTGAATATCGTGAAAGAGAAGAAGCTCACGAATATGCGGGCGTCGTCTGCGGACGATGCGATCCGGCTGGTGCCTCCGCGTCTGCTAAATCTGGAGCAGGCGATCGAGTTTATTCGGGAAGACGAGTTTGTGGAAGTGACTCCGCAGTCGATACGGTTGAGGAAAAGGGTTCTGAAGGCGAATCAGCGGTAATGTTCGCTGTCACTAGAATACGGTACGATACGGGTAAGTTATCTTGAAGAACACTTTGCTCCCGAGCGACCGGAGTCCAACTGATGACCGCCGATAAGCAACACGCCCACGATCTGCTTGATCGCATCCCTGCCGATCAAATCGTTGTGGCGGTGCGGTTCCTGGAGTTTCTGCTGCTGGATCCTGTGAATCGCGTTCTGGCCACCGCGCCCCTGGAGGATGAGCAGATCGGCGAAGAGGAAGAGCAGGCCGTGGCCCGCTCCAAAGAATGGTTCAAGCACAACGAGGGGATTCCTTTTGAACAAGTGGCCGCCGATCTTGGTTTCAAGCACATCGCCATGAATGTCCTCACGGCAATCCACCGCCTTGCGGAAACCGGCTCGGGGCCCGTCAAGGTCTTGCAAGGCGACTCTGACGATGGAGCAGGTCCGCATCAGCGGCAGGATCACGAAGAAGACCCGGCTGCTTGAAGCGGATTGTGTTTTCCGAAGAGGCCAAGGCCGGCATTCGCGCCGTTCCCAGGCGAGAAGCGTCTGCGCGTCGGCGACTACCGGGTGCGCTTTACCGAGGAGCACCCTGATACGCTCCGCATCCACGCCGTCAGGCATCGCAAGGACGCATACCGCTGAACTCGTAATTCCGCAGTCGATCCGGTTGCGGAAGAAAGTTCTGAAGGCAAATCAAACGGTAGCCGCTTCTTGGACTGACGAGACTGATGTAGTATGAAGCAAATGCCATGCCCAGCACCGACGACAAACAACGTGCGCATGAATTGATAGAGCGTCTGGAAGAAGCGCAGATTGGAACCGCAGTCCGCTTTCTGGAGTTTATGCTGCTCGATCCCGTATCGCGCTCAATAGCCACGGCGCCTGTTGATGACGAGCCGCTCACCTCTGAAGAGGACGAGGCGCTGTCGCGGGCCGACGCCTGGCTCGAAGAGAGGGGCGGCCACGGGATTCCGCACTCCGAGGTCTTGGCTGAGTTCGGGCTGAAGATGGAGGATTTTCCGCTCAAAGAGAATGGCGCTTAGCATCGAGTGGACCGATGAGACGCGCGCCGATATTCGTACTCTCGATCGCGCAACGGCCATGCGCCTCTTCGATGGCCTGTACCATTACGCAGTCACCGGCATAGGAGACGTCAAGTTGCTCCAAGGCAAACACAGCGGCAAACTCCGTTTAAGGCTCGGCGGCTACCGCGTTTTCTTCTCTTCCAACGGGAAGATTCTTCGCATCCTTGCTGTGAGGAATCGCGCCGACGCCTATCGCTGAAAAAAATGCTGTGATACCTTCCACGCTGGTGTGCATTGGGATGCTTTAGCCACTAGCGTGACGCACTTTTTTACACGAGAACGCACCGCTAATGCGACTTCTCAGGCTTTCGTTTGGATGGATTAGATCTTCCATCGTCGCGTGGCGATTCACTGAAGTGAAATGGATGGTCCCGTTGTATTCCATCAAGTAGCTTCGCTTGCTCCCGCGCGCGTAAGTCATCGGGCGTGCCTCGATGCAATATTCAAGGACCGCGCCATTCCGATCTCGCACTACCTGGATAATTCGAAACCGATACGGGCCATTCCAAGTCAATAGGTCTGAGTTTAATTTGGCGCCAAGAGGCGTGCCCAACTCAGAGAACGTGCCAGCGTATGAACCGTGATCGTTCTTGTGGTTTTCCTGCATCGTATGCAGGGCGAACAGCTCGGCTACGACGCCCGCTTCATAATGATTAGTGTATTCTTTCCAGTAAAAAACGCCCCATCCGAGCGCGAAGTACACGGACACTGCACCTACGAAGAGCGCCGCGCAGAGGTTACTCGTCTTCTTAGTAAGATGTTACCGCTGGTGTCACTCGGCGCCGCTAACTGAAATGCTTTGTTAAGCCAGCCAAGGCGGTCTCAGTGAATTAGGAAATCTCGTCGTACGAACTCTTCGACTACCCGAGTCGGGAGCACGGCCCCGTCGCCCTACGCGGCTTCGCGCTCGCTCATGACGCTCTTCACCTGCGCGACACGGATCTTCTTTGCGATCCCGAAGAATTTCAGGATGCTGATCTGGATCCAGGAAATGTCGAATTCCCAGGCGGCAAGTCCGTGGCGGGCCGAGGTTGGATGCGCGTGATGATTGTTGTGCCAGCCTTCGCCGAACGTGATGAGCGCCACCATCCAGTTATTGCGGGAATCGTCGCGTGTTGCGAACCGCCGGCTGCCCCACATATGAGTGGCCGAGTTCACCGCCCACGTGGCGTGGAAGCCGAAAACGACGCGCACAAAAGTGGCCCATAGAACCAACTGCATCCCGCCGATCGCGTAAAGGATCGCCGTCAGAACCACCAGCGGCGTCCAATGCCAGGTGTTCAGAAACCGGTAGAAGCTATGCTTCGCCAGATCCGGAGCGTATTTCGACATCAGCGCCGTATTGTTATGCTTGCTCTCGCCGACCAACAGCCATCCGATATGTGACCACCAGGCGCCGTCGCGCGGGGAATGCGGGTCGCCCGGCTGGTCGGATTTCTGATGATGGATGCGATGAGTCGCGACCCAGAAAATCGGACCGCCTTCGAGCGTCAGGGTTCCGCAGACCGCGAAGAAGTACTCCATCCAGCGAGGTACCTGGTACGAACGATGCGTATGTAGCCGGTGGTATCCCATACTGATGCCGAGACCAGTCGACATCCAGTAGAGGAAGATGGCAACCGCCAAAGCCTTCCAGCTAAACATAAACAAAGCCGCGATCGCGCCAATGTGAAAGATTACAAGTGCGATACAAATGGGCCAGTTGATTTTCTTGCGGTCCGATATTGGAAAGACGTCCGTGCTCAATGGGATCTCCGATGGATTGTGGAAGGTCTAAGACCCAAAGTACCAGTGTTCCGGCCAAACGTTTGTAATAGTTGGGTAATTTCGAGGCTCAGGCGGGTGCCGTATCCCGCACCAGTTCCCACACGGCAGCGACATCGTCCCAGGTCGTCCCGATGTTTCCGATCGCCAGTCGAATCACAAACCTTCCGTTGAGCACGGTATGCGAGAGGAACACCCGGCCGGTCGCGTTCACGGCGTCCATCAGGCGGCGATTGTCGTCGTCCGAACCGCGGTATCGGAAGCACACCACCGACAGCGGATGCGGAGCGGCAATCTCAAAATCCGGGTCGGCTGCGATGATTTTCGCGAGGTCTTGCGCCCACTGGATATGGTCTCGCAGCATGCGAACCAGACCCTCGCGGCCGTAATAGCGCATTACGAACCAGAGTTTCAGGGCGCGGAAGCGGCGGCCGAGCGGCACGCCATAATCCATGAGATTCATCGCCTTGGGATCGGACGCAGTCTTCAGATATTCGGGAACCAGAGAGAACGCACGCAGCAGAATATCCGGCCGCGTGGTATAAAACGCGCTGCAGTCGATGGGCGTAAACAGCCATTTATGGGGATTCGTCACCAGCGATTGCGCCCGCGACGCTCCGTCGAGGAGCCATCGAAATTCCGGTACCATCGCAGCCGGACCGGCATAGGCGGCATCCACGTGGAGCCACATTCCGAACTCCTCCGCGACGTCGGCGATTTGCGGGATGGGATCCACGCTGGTGGTGGACGTCGTGCCGGACGTTGCCACCACGCAGAACGGCCGCTTGCCGGCGGCAAGGTCCGCGACGACAGCGCTTCTCAACGCGGCGACATCCATCCGGAATTCGGAGTCGGCCGGGACTTTGCGCACGTTCTCCTGCCCGACTCCGATCGCTATGGCGCCTTTTTCGACCGAAGAATGCGACTGCTCCGAGGTGTACAACACCAGGCCGGAGTTGGAGCCGTGAACGCGCGCGCCCGGATCGGCCAGTTCGCGGGCGGCCGCGATGGCGTGCATCGTGGAAGTGGATGCCGTGTCGTAGATGAACCCGGTGAAGGTCTGTGGAAGCCCCATCCAATCGCGCAGCCATCGCAGCGTGACCTGCTCCAGTTCGACGACGGCTGGGCTGCTCTTCCACACCATGCCGTTCATGTTGAGGGCGGCTATCAGCATCTCGCCCAGGATGCCCGGAGGCGAACCTGAGACCGCGAAGTAGGCCATAAAGCGTGGATGATTCCAATGCGTGATCGCCGGAACGATCTGCGTTCTGAAATCTTCGAGGAGGCGGTCCATCGGCTCACCGTGTTCCGGTCCCGCGGCCGGAAGCTGCGCCGTCAGATCTCCCGGTTTGACATTCGGCAGCACCGGATAATCGCGGACATTGCCGAGATACTCGGCGATCCAATCTACTACTTCGTGGCCATATTTGCGAAATTCTTCAGCGTCCACTAGGTCTCCCGTCTTTGCATTCGTCCTGGACTATAGTGAGCCAGGCTCGGAACCAGGCCAGAAATTCGTCGCGCTGTTCTGTTTCCTGGCTTCCTAAACCGATGGCCGGCGCGCCCGATTCGATTTTGCGCAGCGTTAATGCTTCTTTTATCCCAATTGGCGCGGCGAATTTTTGGGTTTGTGCGATGAATTCATGCAGACGCCGGTCGAGCGCTTCAACTCGCGCGGCGTTGTTCGCAATCACGGCGGCTTCGATGGCCAGCACCAGCTCGGGAACGGCGCAAGCCGCGGTCGATATGACACCGTCGGCCCCGGCCAGGCGGGCGCGCGCGAACAGGCGGTCGTCACCGATCAGGATTGAATTTTTATTCTCTGTTCGGCGCAGACCGGAGAAGTAGTCCCACGATCCGCTGGAGTCCTTAAGGCCGGCGAAGGCGCCTGTGTTGAGCAGACGTTGTGCCGTTGCGAGTTCGATCTCATTCGTAAATGCGGGAAGGTTGTGAAGATAGATCGGCAGTTCCCCGCGCATCTGCTCCGCGAAGGACATGTAGAAGGTATAAATTGCCTCCTGGCTATAGCGAAAAAAATAGGGAGGCATGAGCAGGACGCCACCCACGCCGGATGCTGCCGCTTCGTGCGCGAGTTCCACGGCTCCGTCCAGGGTGGAGTGCGACACGTTCACAAGCAGAGGGACGCGGCTGCGCTTCACGGCGAAGCCGGTCATATGGCGGCGGTCGTCGAGGGCGAAATGGACGAATTCGCCGGTCGATCCGAGTAAGGCGATGGCGTTCGCGCCGGTGCGGCCGAGGAAATCGACGAGCTCCAGAGTGGCGCCCAAATCGATAGACGTCTCGTGCTGGCGGCGCGGGGTGATGGCCGCGATAATGACGCCGCGAAATGGATCGATATCCGGCAAATTGAATGATATCGCGGGCTATGGGAAACGCTCCATTTCGGGTGACCGACAGGGCCGTTGGCCCAGTCAAACAGGAGAAGGCGGGTCGAAGACCGCTTCTTACCAGGCGCGGCTCAGAAAGGAGCAAGCGGAATTGATACACTTCATTTAGCGCAAAGGGCGCAGCCGGTCCGCGGAAAGGGCAGAAGCCCACCTGTTCGACGCGATTTTTGCGAACCTTCTTTCGGCCCGGCCTGCGGACAACGGGCGATTTGACGAAAGGAGGCCGCTATGTCGACCCATCCGCAATCGCTCCCGGAGCGTCCCAATATCCGCCATCTCAAGAATCAGGCCAAAGACCTGCTCAAAGCAGGTGCGGCGAAATCTGTCGCTGAATCTCTGTTTCAGGTCGCCCGATCCTACGGATTTCCGAGTTGGCCGAAACTCAAGGTCCATGTCGAATCCCTGGAGCAAACTTCCGAACTGAAACACGCTATCGATACGAACGATCTCGACCGCGTAATCGTCTTGATGACTCGCAATCCGTCGCTGCACCAAGCCCCGCTCGGCTACGGAAAGGACGGTCCGTTGACTTGGGTCGCCGAGTGTCGAATACCCTGGGAGCCGCCGGGCACCGCACGACTCGCCATGGCGAAGTGGATGATTGAAAACGGATCGGACGTGCATCAGGGCGGCGATGGACCGCTCATGCGCGCCGCGCTTGTTGGCCATCGCATTCCCATGATGGAACTGCTGGTCGCGCAAGGCGCGGATGTCAACGCGTCCTGGCATGGCCGTTTCCCGATCATATTTGCTCCTTGTGAGACGATCGACCCGGATGCCCTGCAGTGGCTTCTCGATCACGGAGCCGATCCGAATCTGAGTCCCACCACGGCTCTCGATTACGTGATCGGGACCTATTCGCGAGCGCCGGAAAGGCTGAGCGCCTGCATCGATATTCTTCTTAATGGGGGCGTCAAGACGCGGTACAACGTACCTCCCGTGCTCGATCTGCTGCGCGGGCGTTTGGACCCGGACCTGGACCCTGCTCTGCTCGACCAGCGTTTTCCCGAGCTTGACTTCGGCTCAACGGGAGGCCGGACGCTCACGCTCAAAGGCGCCACTCTATTGCACGTTGCAGCGGAGTACGGCTTTCTCGAAGCCGTCCGAATGCTTCTGGACCGTGGAGCCGACGTCAACGCGCGCGCTACGGTGGATGCTAATGGCGTGGGCGGCCAGACGCCAATCTTCCACGCCGCGACGCAATTCTACGATGAAGGCCTGCCGATCGTGCAGCTACTCCTCGATCGCGGCGCCGATTTGAGCATCCGCGTGAAGCTCCCGGGGAACTATGAGGTGCCTGGCGAAATCGTCGAATGCACTCCCCTGGAATATGCTCAGTTATTCCCCGGCGGGGCCAGCAAAACGGTCGACCTGCTCTATTCGTACCGCAGCGCCTGAATGGGATCGATGGACGACGCGCGGCGCGCCGGGACCAGACAGGCGATACCGGAGATGATCGACAGCAACACCACCACGCCGATCAAAATCAGCGGATCGCGCGAGCTGCCTTCCGCCCATTTCGCCAGCACCTGATTCAAAGCGAAGCTAAGCAAAATGCCTGCGGTCAGGCCGCCCCCCACCGTCACTGCCATAGAGCGGAATACGAGGCCGAGCACATCGCGCCTCTCTGCTCCCAGCGCCATGCGGATTCCGAATTCGCCGGTTCTCTGCGCCACGCTGTAAGAGACGACGCTATATAGGCCGACCGCGGCCAGCGCCAGGCCAAGAAAAGAAAACGCGCCGAAAAGCGTGGCGACCAGCCTTTGCTGCGACCATTCCGGCAGTCTCGTGATCCACTGCTCCAGATTTCTGATGTCTCGAAAGACCTGCTGATCCGGATTTACGGCCTGCACCTGCGCCCGAATGGCGCGCAACATCGTGAGCGGTTCCACTTTGGTACGAACCAGTATCTGCGTCGACATGCCCATGCCTATCGTGTACGGGATGTAAACAGCGGGTTTGATGGGTTTCTGCAATCCGTCGTCGCGCGCGTCGGCCACCACGCCGACCACCTGGAGCCACTCGTCCGCTCCTTTGGCGGTCAGCAGGTAAGGTGGTTCCGCTTTTAATTCCGGGACACGGAGCTCATGTCCCAGCGCGTCGCCATTGGGCCAATACTGCTTCGCCATGGTCTGGTTGATCACAGCGACATGCGCGCCACGCACGGTTTCCGCCTGGTCGAAGAGGCGTCCTTGTACCAGCGGAATGCGGAGCAACGGAAAGTATTCGGGGCTAATAAGATTCAGCCGCGCTTCCTGTTTTATAGCCGCGGGACGCCCGAGCAGTTCGAACTTGGTTTTCCATCCATTGTCCGGCGGCGTGGCATTGGTCGAGATTCCGGTCGACACTACCTCCGGCATCGCCGCGATCTTGTCCTTGAGCAGTTCGAAATAGGCGGTCCGCTCCTCCCACGTCTTTAAGGTGTTGTCGTGGATCGGGACGCCCACCGACATGACGTGGTGCGGATCGTATCCGAGCGTCGCCCCCATCATGCGGAGGAAGCCTCCCATGGCGGCTCCCGCGGCGGTCAGGAGCAGCAACGTCAACGCAATCTGACTCGCGACCAGGATGCCGTGCATCCGGCGTCCCTTCACGCCCGTGGTCATCTTCCGCATGTTCGCCTGCATTACTCGCGCCAAATCCGTGCGAGAGAGTTGTATGGCGGGCGAGAGTCCGAACAAGACTCCGGTGGCGACTGCCAGCGCGATGCTGAAGAGAAGCACGGGCACATTCATGCGGATGGCGGCTTCGTGGGGGAATGAATATTCGGGAAGCCATGCTGCAATGAAGCCGGTCGCTTTATAAGCCAGCGCGAGTCCCAGCAGCGCCCCGGTTATCGACAGCGCCAGCGATTCGGTCAACAACTGGCGTACGATCCGATAACGGCTGCCACCGATGGCCGCGCGCACCGCGAGCTCGTGCTGGCGTGCCGTTCCGCGCGCCAGCATCAAAATGGACACGTTCGCGCAGCCGATCACAAGCAGCAGCGCTACGCCTCCGAACAACAGGTACAACGTTGGTCCAATCCGGTGCACGAAATTATCGTTGAGGCCCTGGATATTGGTCTTGAAACCGCCTTCCGGAAAATGTTTCGGCGTCTCTTTTGCAAATTGGACGAACAGCGCTTGAAATTCCGAATTCGCGGCCGTCCGGGTAACCCCCGGCTTGAGCCGAACAGACACGTTGTAGGTGTGCGTAGCGTCTTCGCTCGGCTTGAAAGGCAGGTAAACATCGGCGTCCGCCCAAGTAAAGCGAGCCGGAGTCACACCCACCACCGTGTAGTTCTTATGAGCAAGCTGTAGCGTCTTTCCGATAACGTCTTGACTCCCGCCGTAATGCCGCATCCAGAATGCGCTTCCTAGAACCGCCACCGGCTGGGGGTCGCCTCCGTCGGGTGCATCGCCCGGCGTCAGGCTGCGGCCCATCAGCACCGGCACGCCAAAATGATCGAACGCGTTCCCCGTAAAATAGGTCGCGCTGACATCCTCCGGAAGGTCTTGTCCCGTGGTGGAGAGATTCCATTGATCCTCGGCCGAGGCGCTTTCCACCGCAGCAGCTTTTCGAATCACGCGGTATTGCGGACCGGTCAGCCCCACCCAATATTCGCCGCCGCCCTTCTGCTCCAGAACCAGGTGAATCATGCGATTCGAGTCCTTGTAAGGATAGGGATTCACGAGTACGGCATACACCACGCTGAAGACTGCGGTGGTCGCGCCGATCCCGAGAGCGAGCGATAGGATCGCCGTTAGCGTGAAAGACGGGCTCTTCCGCAATTGCCGGAAGGAGTAGCGAAAGTCCTTGAGTAATGACTCCATGGGTCCTCACTGCTAAGCATTACGTGGACCACCAGGAGATTGTTCTAACTCGTTGACGGAATTACAGGACCAGCCGCGCACACCGTTCAGAATTGGAATCAGGCGTTCTGAATCGGGACTGGGGGGTCGTGCTTCGCCTGGTCCGCGAGGCAATAAGGGGTCCAGGGGACAGCTTCCAGGCGTGCCGCTTCAATGGGACGCCCGCAATCGACGCACTTGCCGTAGGTGCCGTCTTCGATGCGCTTCAAGGCATCTCGGACCATGGTGAGGGTTTCCCATTCGATGGTACCCACCCCCAAAGCCTCGTCCACGTTCTCATCGGTTGTGGCGGCGTCAGACTCATCCTCCACGCCGGGATCGCGCACCTCTTGTGCGTCTTCCTTCAGGTGTGCGATCGAGTCCAGCAACTCGCGTTCTTTGTCGAGCAGCTTCTTTTTGAAATGCGCGGTGTCCATCAGATTCAGTGTAGGACAAATCTTCTAAGGGACTCGCGCAAAACGGACCGCGACCCGCTCTGCCTAATCGCGAGTTTCTGGTCTGTATGGCGCCGCGGGCTCGCGGCCTTTGCGCTATTAAGGGACTCGCGCAAAACGGACCGCGACCCGCTCTGCCTAATCGCGAGTTTCTGGTTTGTATGGCGCCGCGGGCTCGCGGCCTTTGCGCTATTAACCAACTACCAGACGTACAGCGCGGCAGGAGATTTCGAAGTTCGGATTTCCTCCCTCGGACGGAATCAACTTGACACCGATTACGATGTTCTTGCCCCACACGAAAAGACGCTGTAGCGCGGCGGTGATGTCCAAATGAAGAGTGCCTTTGCCCATCCCCGGCATCATCATACACATTGACGAATCCATAATGAAGCCGATCAATGCCTGACTCAGTTTAACGCTTTGTCCGGTGGCCTCGTTCGCGATGGTCACTTCCATGCGAGCGCTCGCCTTGGACATGATTTGCAACTCTTCGAAGCGGAGTTCAACGCGGTGATTCCCGACCGGGGCCGCGAGCGGCTTGGAAAGAGATCCCGAAGCTTTCATCCCACCGGGAAACTCCGCCGCAACGGCGTCGTGCACATATTCATAACCCAGCGTCGAGATACTCATCACATCTCGAATTTTGTTATTGAAGATTGGAAGCGTCTGGTCCACGTTGGATGGCGTTCCGGAATTAGTTTGTTGCCATTGAGCCCACAAATTATCGACGTAGCCATGATGTATCCAAAAGACGGGGTCGTTTGTTGCCGTTACCGGTATGCTCATTGCCAAACCCACCCAGTCGTGTATCTCGCTGTGGGGGCCGGATTCGAGGTGGCCCGCGGAATCAACCGTGCCACCGAACTCCGGATAGCTGCCGAGTTGTAGGACGCCATCCACCTCGCTTTGGGTAGGATACGGACGGCCCTGCCGCGCCGCGGGACTGGAACGTTCCGCGAACCACAATGGGTTGCTCGCGTCTCCTTCGCAAGCCGCCGGCATTCCGCCGGTCGAAGCCCAGTTCCAGTAGGGAAGCGTCACGGAAGGATCTTGTTTCTGAAGGGCCTGTTCGAACTTCAGAATGTATGTTCGATGCCAGGGAATAAAAATCTCGGAGTGATGGGGGCAGTGTTGGTGAATCGCGGCCAGGGCCTGGTAACTGTCCGGATCGCTCACCGGCAGGTTTTTCATTTTCTGGAGCGCCCCGCGGAACGCCTGCAGTTCGCCATCGCTCAGTTGATCGATGTTCTTTCGTTGATTCATAGCACTGCCCCTTTTGTTACGACGCTTATTGCGGCGGCAACGCCTTCACGATGGCGGATACTTGCGTGAGTGGCGGGCACGGCGGATCGTCATAGCTCAACTCCGGCCGCGCCACCACCTGCGCTACTCCCGCGAACGCCGCCTTATTCGTAAAAACATGATCGAAGAAAGAGGACTGCAGCAGCGCCGTCTGCGAGAGCTGTGAAACCCCCATTTGGGTCAGCATGTTTGTCAGGGTTTGGTCGTCGGGCTTTTGCGGCGCCCGTACGATGAGTTGATGCAAGTCGCTCGGCGTGCAACAGCAGAGCGCAACAATCAGAACCTCGTTGCTAATCATTCGGACTCTCCTTGTCTAGTTACGAATTCGAAAGTTTTTTTGCCAGCGCGGCGGCTTCGGCACACAAGCCCGGCGGGAAGCGATCCGGACTGCGCCACACTAAGGCGCGGGAGGCTGCAATTTGGCGGTATAGGTTGGCGGCTTCCGGGGTTTGGCCGGCTCTCAAGTAGCCGTGAGCTAAATAATCTTTCGGTATCAGCGCGCTCTCCGCTTTCGACGCGCGTTCCAGTCTCGCAATCCCGCCCCGCGCGTTGCCAGCGGCGATTTCTATCTCGCCTTCCAGGCGGTCTCGCAAGACGCCATAAATCGGCAGGCCATTTGCCGCCGGAAGAAGTTCCAATGCGCGGCGGGCGTCGCGTCCGAAATCCGCGCGCGCCAGCAGCGTTCCCGCCTGCATCACCCTATTCGGGCTATGGTCGAGCGCGAGACAAGCCTCCACGGCAGCTTGAACGCCTTTGAACTCGGCGGTCTGGAGAAGTATGTAGCCGCGCGCCACGTTCTTGTCCGCTTCGGCGCCGGCGAGATTGAAGCGCCGGTCTACTGCGATTCCGTCCGACAGTAATTGCAGCGCATCGTCAACGTGGCCGCGTTCCGCCGCGATGCAAGCGCGTAACGCGTAACCACGGCTCGTCCACTCCGCCTCGGCTAGATTGCCGAGGGCCTGAAAACTGGCAGCCGCGTTGTCAAACTGTTCCGCCGCGGCGAGCGTTATGCCGTTCAGAAAGGCGCTCCAGCCCTTGTCGCCAAGCGCCAGCACGCGCTCGCTGTGCTTGCGCACCTCGTCCCAACGCCGCAGTGTGAGATTCGTCAGCGCGAGATGAACTTGCACCGCCGCGGACACCGGGTTGAGTTGAGCCGCCCTCTCTAGCGGAACCAGCGCGGCTTCGAATTTCCCAGCCTTCTCCAAGGCCCCAGCCAGATAGAAAAGAGGCAAATAATCCGAGGGAAATTGCACCGCGTAGAGCTCGAACAACCGCCGCGCCGTGGCGTAATCGCCGGTGTCGTTCGCGTAGAGACTGCGGATACGCAATGCTTCGCGCGTGCCGAGGGACCTGCGCTCGACGCTCTTAGCCGCAGTTCGCCACAATGCGTAGCCCTCGTCATAGCGAGCCGTTTGAATGAGTAGATCGGCCAAGCTCATGGCCGCGAGCGCGAAATCGGGGTCCTGGCGCAATGACTCCTGTAGCAGCGGAACGGCGTCCGCGTTTCTTCCTTCCGTCCGCAAGCGGGTGGCTTGCGTGTACAATCGCAGGGCATCCCACGATGGCGTTGTGATTTCCTGCGGAATCCGGTTGCGGTCCGAAATCTCGGACGCCTCTTCGCCGACAGACTGCCGTATCCAAGAAGCCGCATCGGAGATGGCGCCGAAAAGCTCACGCTTGCTTCCGCAGGAGAAATCTTTCTTCGACGAGGCCGCGGGACTCGACGGATGCGACCCCACCGCTTCCACACGAACCTGCAACACATAATCGGGACCCACCTGGTCAATCGCGCCGAAGATCACAGCGGGAAGGTTTTCCCGCATCGCGAGTTCCCTTGCCGTCACCGCGTCCATTTCGGATTCTTTCGGCCTTACCATGCGATGCAACGCTGCGCGCGTCTCATCTTCATCGAGCAACTGAAAATACGCCGACTGTCCCAGTTGGCTCCGCAGCACTCTGGTGACGGAATCCAGATCCGGATCTCGGGTCCCGTTCCTGATTTCGGTCATGAGTACCGTCGCTCCACGCTGAAAATGCCGTTCTCGATATTTAGAGCGCAAAAAGGCGGCGAAAAGGGCCATGGCTCCCGCGCCGCTCGCGATCAAAATCATTCGGCGGCTGGGACGAGGCACCCTGATTCGCGTTCCACTGGCCGCTTCGATCGCTTCCGACGCGCGAGAAAAACGCCGCGATGGATCTGGTTCCAGGCAGCGCGCGATAGCAGTCTCCCAATCCCGGGAGAGTTCCGGCACGATCTCGCGCAGCGTTCGCGATTTCGTTCGCGCGGCTTGAGCTCCTGTCAGCATTTCAAACAGGATCAGGCCGAAGGCATATACATCCGCGGCTGCCGATGCCTGGCTCGATTCGAATTGCTCCGGCGCCATGTAAGCCGGAGTGCCAATGGCCGGTCCCGTAACGGCGCGAGAAACGTAGCGGCTGGCTTCGTCGACGAAACGCGCGAGTCCGAAATCCATGATCACGGCGCGTTCCCCTCCGTCTCTTGAGGCGACCAGCATCACATTGGAAGGTTTGAGATCGCGATGCACGATGCCGAGCGCGTGGGCGGCGTCCAGCCCTTCGGCGATCTGGCCGCCGAAGCGGAGAACGCTGGCGGGATCTAAACGCCCGGCGCGAGACAGCCGCTGGGCCAGAGTATCGCCGCGTAGAAATTCCATGCTGAAGAGCAGCGTGTCGCCATGACGGTAGAGATCGAAAATCCGGCAGACATTGGGATGCGTGATGCGGCGGAGTAACTGCGTCTCCTGCCGGAATCGCGCCAGCGAGCTAGCGTCGCGGGCCCAATCGGCGCGAATTGTTTTGAGCGCCACCGCTTCGTCCAGTTCGATGTCGTGGGCTTCATACACATCGCCCATACCGCCCGAACCGAGCAGCGCGTTTATCCGGAATTTTCCAGCTATCCGATCCCCGGGATGAAACGCCGCCGTGCGGGGCGCTCGCAGCACCGCCTCTGCGATGGGATCCTCCAGAAACGATCCGAGATCGCCATGATTATGCAGCAGCCTCTCCACTGCCGCCCGCTTGTCCACGTCCTCTCCACAGGCGGCTGCGAGAACGGCTTCGCGATCGCCGGGAGCGGCTTCGAGAACAAGTTCGAAGATATTGCTAATCTGTTCCCAACGCTCGGGTGTCATCGCCGCCAAAGATTTCTCCGCGTAACCAGGACCGTGCCACTGCCCAATCGCGTTTTGCGGTCTTTGTGGAAATGCCCAACACCTCCGCTGCTTCATCGTAGTTCAGGCCGCTGAAGAACCGCAGTTCCACCAGCCTGACTTGGCGCGGGGCCCACTCCTTCAAGCGGTCGAGCGCATCGTCCAGCGCGACCAGGGTGTCCGATTGCACGTCTGAAAACACGAGCGCCTCGGTCATGTCCGCGCGCAGGCCCGCTCCACGTTTTGCGGCGCCATGGGCCCGCGCATGGTCCACCAGGATCTGCCGCATGACACGAGCCGCTACCGCAAAGAAATGAGCCCGGCCGCGCCAGTCCGTATCGGGCGTCCCGAGAAGCCGCAGGAATGCTTCATTTACGAGAGCCGTCGCCTGAAGAGTGTGGTCGGAGCGTTCGTGCTTCATATAATGACCGGCGAGCCGGCGCAGTTCGTCATACACCAGAGCAGCCAGTTGCGCTTCGGCCTTCCTATCGCCCACACGCGTTCTGGTTAGCAAAACGGTAATATCGCCGGCTTCCATCTATT
>JBEKUT010000052.1:0-23575 GCA_049514735.1 Bryobacteraceae bacterium | reverse complement strand
GAAGCTCCCTCGCGGGGGGCAGCGTTTGCGTGGTTTCGGTCTTCTTCTTCTTATCTTCTACTATGGGCGGATAAAGGCCATCGGCGTCCGTAGCTTTCTTTCTCTGTGCGGGGGCCGTGGCAGGGAGCAGCAGAAAAGGAATCAAGAATAGGATAATTCTGCGCGTCACGTCGGAACCCGATTTTAGCAGAGCGGGGCGGTGGAGCGGATTGGATTGCTTCGTGGCCATCCAATGTGATAGTTTGTGTGTAGATTGGCATGCTAGCGATCACCGACCTGGACCCCCAATCCGAAACGCCGCTTTATCGTCAAATCTTCGATCAAATGAGGCAGCTCATAGATTCAGGAAGATTGGAAGCGGGCGTACGGTTGCCGCCAACTCGCGAATTGGCTGGTCAACTTGGATTGAATCGGGCGACCATCTCGGCAGCCTACGAGCTTCTGGAAGCGGACGGCCTGATCACTGGCCACGTCGGGCGGGGAAGTTTCGTGGCCACGCTGTCTGGGAAACGGGATTATGCGTCGCCCGAGTTGATCAGCTTCGCGAATTCAAGGCCATCGGAGATGCTGTTCCCGGTGGAAGAATTCCGGGCGGCTTGCTCGGAGGTGATCCGCGGCGCCGAGGTTCACGACGTGCTCCAATTGGGATCTCCCTCGGGCTACGGTCCTCTGCGGCGCTATTTGTTGGAGCGTTCCCGCGAAGAAGGCGTTGCCGGACCGGCCGACGACATCCTGATCACCAGCGGCTGCCAGCAGGCGTTCGATCTGCTGCAGCGAACTTTCGTCGCGGACAACGAAACCATTCTGATTGAAGATCCGGTGTACCAAGGTCTGAAGAACGCATTCCAGCGCGGCGGCGCGCGGGTGATTGGAATCCCGATCAGCGGGACCGGGCTGGACCTCGCGCTGTTGGAACGAACTGCTCTGCGGGAACGGCCGGCGCTGATCGTGATCACCTCGAGTTTTCAGAACCCGACCGGCAACACTCTGACGCTGGGTGAACGCGAGCAGTTGGCGAGCATCGCGGCACGATCTGGTGCATTGTTGATCGAAAACGATATTTACGGCGAGCTACGCTACGAGGGAACCGCACAGCCCACCATCAAGCAGATGAGCGCGGGAGGCGAGACGATTCTGCTGCGCAGCTTTTCGAAGCTCGCATTCCCGGGACTGCGCGTCGGCTGGATGATCGGTCCGCGGCCATGGATCGAGCGGTTGACGGCGACCAAGCAGTGGAGCGATCTGCATAGCGATCAGCTTTCGCAAGCTGTATTGCTGCGTTTTGCCGAATCGGGCCGCTTAGCCCAGCATCGCACGCGCGTCTTGCGCACAGGGGCCGAGCGGCTGCACGCAACGCTCACGGCCTGCGAGAATCATCTGCCCGCAGGCAGCCAGTGGACGCGTCCGCAAGGCGGAATGAATCTGTGGGTCCAATTGCGGGAGCCGCTGGATGCCGGCGAATTGCTCCCAGCGGCCGAGCGCGAGGGCGTCACATATTTGCCAGGACGGCATTTTGCAGTTGGCGCAGCGCAGCCGGGAAGTTTTCGGATCAGCTTTGCGGGAGTTACGCCGGAGCGCATCGAATCCGGCATTGGGACCCTGGGGCGCGTTTTCAAGGCTGGATTGGAGCGGATTCGCGAGCAGTTCGAATCCGCCGTAATTGTTTAAAAGGAGAAATAGAATGTACCTCGACGATACGTTTCGGTTGAAAGTCGGCTTGGCCGAAATGCTCAAAGGCGGCGTCATCATGGACGTCACCAATGCCGAGCAGGCACTGATCGCGGAAAAAGCCGGCGCTACCGCCGTCATGGCGCTCGAACGCGTTCCTTCCGACATCCGTAAAGAGGGCGGCGTGGCGCGTATGGCCCCGATTTCTAAGATCCGCGAAATCATGGAAACCGTGAGCATCCCGGTGATGGCGAAGGCTCGCATCGGGCACTTCACGGAAGCGCGCATTCTGGAAGCGCTGGGCGTCGATTACATCGACGAAAGCGAAGTGTTGACGCCGGCCGACGAAGAGCATCACATCGACAAACGGGATTATAAGGTCCCATTTGTATGCGGTGCGCGAAACCTCGGCGAGGCCTTACGTCGGATCGCCGAAGGCGCGGCCATGATTCGCACCAAAGGCGAGGCCGGGTCGGGCAACATTGTCGAAGCAGTGCGGCACATTCGGACCATCGTTCGAGAGATGCGGCAGCTCACGGTGCTCGGCAAGGAAGAGCTGGTGGCCGAATCGAAGAAGCTGCAGGCGCCGCTGGAGCTGGTTCAGTATGTCGCCGAGCATGGTAAGCTGCCGGTGCCGAACTTCTCCGCGGGCGGGATCGCTACCCCTGCCGATGCCGCGCTCGTGATGCAACTCGGCGCCGAAGCGGTGTTCGTCGGCTCTGGAATTTTCAAATCCTCCGATCCGGAAATGCGTGCGCGAGCCGTCGTGAAAGCCGCGACCTATTTCAACGATCCGGTTAAGCTGCTCGAAGCGAGCGAGGATCTGGGGATGGCCATGCCCGGTCTCGATATTTCCAAACTGGCCGAATCCGAGTTGATGCAGACGCGAGGCTGGTAATGCCGGGCGATCGCAAGCGCGTTGGTGTCCTGGCGCTGCAAGGCGATTTTGAAGCGCACGAGCGCGCCTTGGCCCGCGCCGGCGCCGACGCGGTCGAAGTGCGTTCCGCATCGCAATTGCAGGACATCGACGCGCTTATTATTCCAGGCGGCGAGAGCAGCACGATGCTCAAGCTGATCGAAATCGAGGGCCTCTTCGAGCCGCTGCGTCAGTTCGGCGTATCGAAGCCGATTTTCGGCACGTGCGCGGGCGCGATTCTGTTGGCTTCGGAAGTAACGAATCCTGCGCAGGCATCGCTGGGACTCATGGATATCGGCGTGGAGCGCAACGCGTATGGACGGCAGCTCGACAGCCGCATTGCGCATCTGGCCCCGGAAGGATTGGACGGCGATCTGGAAGCGGTATTTATTCGCGCGCCTATCATCCGGCGCGTAGGAGAGAACGCTAGGGTGTTGGCGCGGTACGATGGCGATCCGGTGCTAGTAGAGCAGGGCAAGCATCTGGTGGCGACGTTCCATCCGGAGTTGACCGGCGATGCGCGCATTCACAAAATGTTTTTGGACAAGGTGGAGTAAGTGGCTCGGATGCGCGTGTTGTTTGTGTGTATCGGGAACTCCTGCCGCAGTCAAATGGCGGAAGGGTTTGCTCGAATTTACGGATCGGATGTGCTGGAGGCGCACAGCGCAGGCCTGTACCCCGCTGCCATCATCGCCCCGCTCACGAAGAAGGTGATGATCGAAAAGAACATCGACCTGAGCGAGCATTTTCCGAAAGGCCTGGAGGCGATGATTCCCGTCACGCCCGACCTGGTGATTAACATGTCGGGGCAGAGGATGCCGGTTCCTCCGGGAACGCGTATTGAGGAGTGGAAGGTGCTCGATCCGATCGGGCTGAGCGAGGATGTGTTCCGGCAGGTTGCGGGCGAGATCGAGCAGCGGGTGATGCGGCTGGTGCTGTCGTTGCGGGTCCCGCAACGGAGTCCCAAGCCGCTTACTGTCAAGCATTGATAATTCATGAACCAATTTGGGACCCGTTTCCGACGACTTCGCTGCAGACTGAGATGAAGAAGCTGCGCATTTCGGAATTGCGAAAGAAATCGCTATCGGGAGCGAGCGGGCCGACCATTGCGAGTTTGTCGACGGGCCTGAAGCTTTCAACAAGATTCGACGGCGCAGCATCCAACGCAGACAATGCAATGGATGAGGCCCTTTGTCCTCACCCCACGCGCTGAGCAGGATCGAGGCTGCTGAGCGCGTTCTCGACGCGTTCAAAACATCTATGTTGAAACTTGCGAAGAATCCGGGCATCGGTCACTCGCGCGATGAACCGGTTGACAAGCATCCGAGTTCTCCATGCAGGCCGCGACGTCCAAGGCATCCTTGGTACGGTGCCGGGTGAGGTTTAGAAAACGAAATTTGACGTTCGACCGCAAGTCTCGGATAATAAGAGTGATCTCGCCCTGAAACATGCGGATGTGGCGGAATTGGCAGACGCGCTAGATTCAGGTTCTAGTTCTCGCAAGGGAGTGGAGGTTCAAGTCCTCTCATCCGCACCAATAGAAACAATAGTTTAGAAGAAAGCCCCGCGAGGCGTGTCTCCGCCGGCTGTGCCTTATCTGTGACTTATGGGGTATAATGCGCGTATGGCTACAAAGCGGAAAGCCGTTCGACGACGCGGTCGCAAAGGCGAGGGGATGCTCTTCCTTCGCGGGCGCATGTGGTGGTACAAAGCGCCGAACGGCGAGCGGTTTCCGACCGGTACGCACGTTGAGTCCGACGCGATCGACTTCAAGCTCCGCAAGCTCGCTGAGCTTCGGGTCGGCCATCCAAGCGTGAAGCCGCCACGCGGCGCTACCGTCAACGAACTGCTGGACGCGCACCTCGCGTACATGCGGCGGATGGGTCGCAAGAGCACGACCGGCGTCGAACAAGTATTAGACAAGCACGTGCGTCCGTACTTCGGCGATCGCGCAGCATCGACCCTGACGACGGCCGACTTCGAGCGATATCGCGACGACAAAAAGGGCGTCGTCGAGCCGACGACGATCAACCGGCATCTCTCGCATCTGCGATCCGGTTACGTGACTGGCTATCGCCGCGTCACTCCGCGCATGGTCGACTTCGTCCCCGCGTTCCCAATGGTCGACGAATCCTACAACGTGCGCCAAGCGTTCCTGAGCTTCGACGGGTATCGCGCGGTCCGCGACAAGCTGCCCGCGTCCCTCCGCCCGCTGTTCGTGGTCGCCTTTCACGTTTCGTCCCGCCGCGGCGAATTGCTGAAGATCAAATGGTCGCAGGTGGATCTGAAGGAAGGCTTGATCGTCCTGAGCCCGTTCGACACCAAGAACAAGACCGGCCGGGCGCTTCCGATCTACGGCGACATGGTCGAGGTCTTGAAGGAGCAAAAGCGAATCCGCGACGAGCAATTCCCCGACTGCGAGCACGTCTTCTTCTGGCGCGCCGAAGACGTGATGCTGTCGCACGGCGGCCGTCGAACTGTGCCCGGAACCCCGATCAAGGTGTTCAAGGACGCGTGGGGAAAAGCGGTGAAGACGGCGGGCTTTCCGAAGCTCCTGTTTCACGACCTCCGGCGTACGGCAGAGCGGAATATGGCGAAGGCGGGGATGGATCAGACGATGCGGATGCGGATCAGTGGGCACAAGACGCCGAGCATGAGTACCCGGTACAACATCGTAGTGGCCGAAGACGTGGCGGAGGAGAAGGCGCGGATGGACGCGTGGTTCAAGAGCCAGAGCGAGCGCGCCGACTCTAACGCTTCTGCTCAGCCATGAAACGGTCGAGGTCGTTTTTGTCGATCAGCACAAGCCGATCGCGCCGGATCACTGGAAACATCTTCTTCGACATCAGGTATTCAAACGATTTCTTGGAACGGCCAATATAGTCCGCCGCCTGTTGAACTGTCAGGTAGCGCGGCTGAATCAAGTTCGGCTTCGGTAATCGCGCGAGTAAGACATTCGCGCATTTCTCAGCGAACTCGTCCGCAAACGCAGATATGAAGTCTGGTCGCTCAGAGGGGACCACGAGTTCGTCTTCCTTGGCCATTTGGTGTTGCCGTTTTCCGCGTGTGTCCTTTGGCCAGCTTGCTAGTGGAAACAGAGTGCAAACCAGGCACCGGCTGCGAACAGCGCTGCCCCCGCTATCAACCCGGCGGCGGCCCACCGGATAATCGCAGGCCGCCTATGGGCCTCGTTCACGGCATGCACGAATTCAAGCGACCTCACGCCCGCGACGCGAATGTCATTTTGCAGTCCCTGCCGCATCTGCTCCGCCGATTCCTTCACCATCTGCGCCAGCATGGTTCCGGCGCGCTTCTCAGCTTTCTGCACGGACGCGTCGAAAACAGCAAGTAGCCGTTCGGTGTGATTGTGAAATCTCTGGGCCGATTCCTCCAACACCAATCGGTTCAACGTCACCAGTGCAAATAGCGGGTCCCCGGGCTCAATGCGGATGCCGTTCTCGGCGGCGACTTCGCTGATCATTTGTTTCATGTCAGGCATACGTTTGTTCTCCCTACAAAAGTGACAGCTGGTCTAACTGCTCGAACAAGTCCCGCTGGACCATCTTCAGCCGCTGTTTGCTCATGACTGTCGCCGTTCCGTTGCGGATGGCATCCTCGAAGGTCCTCTTGCGCGCGATGACCTCTTCCACGTCACGCCCAAAGGTGTCCTGGTTTCTCTTCACGATGTGAACCACGCCCAAGACTTTGGACTCGCTGTCTTTGTACGCCTGCATATCGGTGAACGTCTTGCCGTCACGCTCGATAACGCCGAAGTACTCGTTTAACCAGACCACGATGTTTCGTTCGGCGCTGCTATCGGCCAGACTCTTGAAACCCTTCAGCGTGTCCCCGAGCGCCTGTCCGCCCGTTATAATCGTGTGAACGTACAGCTTCCGTCCAGCCTCGGAGAGCATTTCCAGCGCTTTGTTTTCAACAATGTAGCTCCAGAGCGGAACGAAGGTGGATGCACCGTTGTCGACAATGAAGATACCTTCTTCGTTGATCAGCCGGTGCAACAGAATGTCGAAGCCACCCGAGTCAATCCTGCCGTCTCGCATGAGCGCCAGGTGCTCGGCGCCCAACTCAGCATATTGCGAAAACGTTTGATTTACCGGATCGCTGTCAATGCAATGGATTTCCTGTCCGCGATGGCGAAAGTACTGGGCAAGAATGCTAGCTACCAAGCTCTTTCCAACGCCGCCCTTACCTTGTAACGTGAGGTGAATCGTCGGACGCGCTGGTTCCGTATTGAAGACTCCCGCTCTTTGTTGATCAAGATGCTCTATGGTCCTGGACATGGTTTCTCCTTGAATTCGAGTGCTTCCACTTTATAAGGCAATGGCGAGCGCGTTTCGGGACAGGTGCTTGAAAAAAGTTCGATCAAATCTGAGCTGCCCGATGTGCGGTGTGCTTCTCGGCGCCCACTTTTCCCCCTACTCATAAGGGAATGGCGGAGGGGTTTCCGGACAAGAAATTTCAAAACATTTTTCGAATCGGTCTGAAGTTAAATCAGTTTGCTCTCGTCGGGAGGGCCCGGCGGATACTCGAACCCACGCGTTTTCTTCGCGGTAGTCTGCACTCTTACTGGCGGATTCGAGAGGGTCGGCTTGGGTTCGACTGCCGAGCGCCTGGGTGAGGGAGGCGGTGCGAGCGGCTGGCGGGCTGGTGTGATTGGATTAGCCCGTTCCTTGCGGCGGATACGTGTGAGGTAAGAGCCAAGACTTTGGACAGAGACTACGATCCCGGCTTCCTCTTCGAGCCACTGGCGAATGCTCGCCAGGCTTTGCCCGTCGCCAATGGCAGCGCGGATCTCGGGCCACAGGGCGCGCAACTGGCCGGCTTTCGTTGCTGGCTTTTTCCCTCGCCGTTGTGCGAGGCGGTCTTTGGTCTCAGCGATCCACTGTTGCTCCGCTTTGGTGTATTCCTCGCCTTTCGCCATAGCACCAATAGTTTGCGCTGCCTTTCGACATAATTCAACGGATTTCGACAACGCGATGGGCCGTTCGACATTCTTCGACATTTTTCAACCGCAGCGAAGACAACAAACATCGGTAGTGGAACATAAGGGCGTTGGCTGACGAGTTGGTTGTTTGTGATTTGTAATTTGCCGATTCCACGCCACTTGAACCGTCAGCCACTTCGGCGGCTGTGTCTGCCACTCGTCGGACGGAGTTTTTTGAAGCCGAAGAGCGTCCCGAAGACGCACCCCCGTTCCCTTCACAAGTAGAGGGGACTAATGCCGAGAAGAACGATCCGATCAACTCAATCGGCAAGCCACTGGTTCGACCAGTGAGACTCGAAAAAGTTTGACCGTTGCGGGGGTAAAATCCTCCAAGTGGCTTGATGAACCACAAGGGAGAGGAAGCAATGTCAGAGCTTTATCAGAGCCTATCCCATTCGAAATGGGACTGCAAGTACCACGTCGTGTTGTGTCAACCCAAAGTAGAAATGTCGTGTCTCTGGCAAAGTAGAAATGTCGCCTTTGACCTGGCCTTCCGGGGAGTGCATGTTAATCTGTGCGTGCAGGTGAAGCGGAGACGGGCAATGCTGGCGAGCAACCCGATCAAGGAATAGCCGGCCGGAACTCATCTGCGGACGATGAGAAAGAGCGTGATCCTCCCGGCGCGTTTTTTTGCCTGGGTGCGGGCCGACACAGCGGTATGGTCCCGTCCTAGGGTTTGGTTTTGAAGTTGATTTTGACTTTGAAACCCGATCGGACCAGAAAGATTCCGCCATGCTGCGCCGGGCGCTGGCTTCAACCATTCCGCTGAAATCCACCGAACTCCGCCAACCTAAGCTCACGACCTCGTACTCGCCCCACAACCGAGTGCAATGTCCGCCCCAGCAGCTTCACTCCCAATACCGTGTCCTCGCGGCATAATGCGACGCCTGCTCGACCATCGAGAAGCAGCGCAGTCACATCAACACTGCATCGGGACACGGCGCGTGGTTGGCAGGCAAGCGCCTATTGGAAAGGCTCGCAGGCGATCCCACCGAAAATTGATACTAGACTGGAGATGAATGGCAAACGAACCTGAACAGCAAACAGCTCTTGGCGACATAGCAGCAAGGCAGCTTGCCAATGCAACCAAGACCGCGCCGCAGATGGAGCGCATCACGCCCCGCTGGCTCACTCATCTGCTGCAGTGGGTTCCAGTAGAGGCTGGGATTTACCGCCTCAACCGCGTTAAGGACGAAGGAAAAGTCACCGTCGAGTGTTCGGACCGGGATGAGCGCACGCTACCCCAGACCTTTGTGGATTACGAAGAGCATCCGCGCGAATACATGCTCAGCGCCGTTAACACGGTTGTCGATGTGCATACACGAGTTTCGGATTTGTACAGCACGCCGCACAATCAAATTGGCGAGCAATTGCGCTTGACCATCGAGATCGTCAAGGAGCGCCAAGAAAGCGAACTGATTAACAACACCGAATACGGCATGCTGCACAATGTTGCGGCGAAGCAGCGGATTCAGACGCGCGATGGCGCGCCCACGCCGGAGATTTGGATGCGTTGCTGACCAAGGTGTGGAAGGAACCGGGCTTTTTCCTCGCCCATCCCGACGCGATCGCGGCATTCGGCCGTGAGTGCACATTTCGTGGCGTACCCCCGCCGACCGTCTCGCTCTTTGGATCGCAATTCCTGACGTGGCGCGGAGTGCCGCTGGTGCCCACCGACAAAATCGGCGTCGACAATAACAAAACCAGCATCCTGCTTCTTCGCACCGGCGACCGGCGTCAGGGAGTCATCGGACTCTATCAGCCGAATCTTCCCGGACAGCAGAGCCCCGGCCTTTCGGTCCGCTTCATGGGGATCAATCACAAAGCCATCGCGTCCTACCTGGTATCGCTGTATTGCTCCTTGGCCGTGCTCACCGACGACGCGCTCGCCGTTCTGGATAACGTCGAGACAGACAAATATCATGAGTACAAGTGACGTGTCCGGGCTTCCTCAAGGATGGCCCGACGCGGAAACGCTGGAGCGCATGGCCAATCAGTTTTTCACGGCGCTTCCGGGCGCTGGCGCACCGAGCCTGCCTGTAGCGCAGTCCACGCCGGCGCTCGCCGTTCCTCAGGACCTGCGCGGCGACGTCGATCTCAAGTCGGTGTTGGGTAGCACGCCATCGCTTCCGGCCATTGGTCTTCCGGGCGAGGCGGAATTGCTGGCGCTCTTAGGCGGCAGTTCTCCCGCGGTTCCAGCAAGTTCTCCTTTTTATTTCCTGGAGCATGCGGGCGTAACACCGTTGGCAGCGGCGATACCGCAGTTCGACCCTTCGAGCGCGCGGCCTTCCGTGCAAGGTTTCAGCGCGCCATTCGATGTAAACTTAATCCGCCAGGATTTCCCGATTCTTCAGGAAATCGTGAACGGGCGTCCGCTGATCTGGCTCGATAACGCAGCCACGACGCAGAAACCCCAAGCGGTCATCGACCGGCTGAAGCATTTCTACGAGCACGAGAACTCCAACATCCATCGCGCCGCCCATGAACTCGCGGCGAGAGCCACCGATGCTTATGAAACAGCCCGCGACAAAATGCGCGGTTTCCTCAATGCGTCGTCGGCGAAAGAAATCATTTTTGTGCGCGGCGCAACCGAGGCGATCAATCTCGTTGCGCAGAGTTGGGGACGGCAGAATATCGGGAAGGACGACGAGATTCTGGTCACGTGGCTGGAGCATCACGCCAATATCGTTCCATGGCAGCAGTTGGCCAACGAAAAGGGCGCGCGTCTGAAAGTGGCGCCGGTCGATGACAATGGCCAGGTCATTCCGGACGCGTACGGGAAACTGCTCGGACCGAAGACAAAGCTAGTGTCGTTCGCTCAAGTTTCGAATGCGCTCGGTACGGTGACGCCTGCTAAACAGATGGTGGAGGCGGCGCATAGTGCCGGCGCGAAGGTGCTGGTGGACGGCGCGCAGGCGGTTTCGCACATGCCCGTGAACGTCCAGGATCTGAACGCGGATTGGTATGTCTTTTCCGGACACAAGATTTTCGGACCGACTGGGATCGGCGTTCTCTACGGCAAGGAAGCGCTGCTGAATGAGATGCCGCCCTGGCAAGGCGGCGGTAACATGATCAGCGACGTGACCTTCGAACGCTCATTGTTCCAGCCTGCCCCCGGCCGCTTTGAAGCGGGTACGGGCAACATCGGCGACGCCGTCGGACTCGGCGCGGCCATCGACTACGTCACGCGAATCGGGCTCGATCGAATCGCAGAATACGAGCATCAGCTTCTGCTCTACGCCACGCGGTTGTTGAAGGAGATTCCCGGATTGCGGCTGATCGGCACCGCGCCCGACAAGGCCAGCGTGTTGTCGTTTGTGATCGAAGGGATTCGAACGGAAGACATCGGCTCCGCGCTCAACCGCGAAGGCATCGCGGTGCGGGCCGGGCATCACTGCGCTCAGCCGATCCTGCGGCGCTTCGGCGTGGAGACGACGGTGCGTCCCTCGCTCGCCTTTTACAACACGTGCGCCGATGTCGACGCTCTGATCAGCGCTCTAACCAGGATCGCCGTAGGGAACATTCCGGCTCGGATCGCCTAGTTCGAGGAGTGTGACCTTCGAGAAACGCCAGACCGTCGTTCATCGGCGTATGTCACGCCCGACGCTGAGGCCGAAACTTCCGCATTAAATCAGTGCTCAGAACCGACATGCAAGCTGGAGATGTCCATCACATATTGCGTCAGGCTGCGTGTTCCCGGCTTGGTGTCGCGGCTGGAAGTGAACAGCAGCCAATGACCGTCCGGCGATATCGCTGGGAAGCCGTCGAAAGCATCGCTGTAAGTAAGACGGATCTGCTCGTCCGATTCCAGATCGCCCAGGTAGATCTCGTAGTTGCGCGGCGGCAACACCTTCACGAATGCATAATGCCGGCCGTCCGGCGCCGGATAGGGCGCCCAGTTCGTGCCCGCATCCGCTGTCACCCGGCGCAGACCGGTTCCATCGTGAGAGATGGTGAAGATCGACATCGGCATGCCGCCCGGGCGGCCCTCGTCCTCCACTCGCCAGGCGCGGAACAGGATTGTCTTGCTATCCGTCTTGTACTGCGCGCCACCGGGTTGCCAGCCGTCCAGATGCGTGATCTGCAGCTCGCCGCTGCCATCCGGCCGCATCCGCCACAGTTCCATCTTGCCGTTCGTCTGCCGTCCAAACAGAATCCATTTTCCATCGGGCGACACAGAGACTTCGGCTTCGTAAGTGGTGTTATTTGTTAGCCGCTGGACATCACCGCCTTCCAGGTTGGAGGTGTACAATTCGGCGCCCTGCGGATAGTTCTTCGGATCGGAGAAGTTCCCTTTCGGAAGATCGGCATGATCGCGCGTCGAGGTCCAGATCAGACGCTTGCCGTCGGGAAAGATGAACGAGCAGGCATCGTCGCCGCGATCGTTAATGCGCCGGATGGAGGCGCCATCCAGATTGGTCAGGTACACGTGATAGGAGGAATCGCCTTCGCGCTTGGCATTGCCGATGATGGTGAAGGAGTCAGGTCCGAAATAAAACTCGGCGGAAGCACCGATGTTCGGAATCCGGCGCACCGGCAATTCCCGGCCTCCTTGCTCGAGCGCCGCCACCAGATAATTTAGATCGTATTTGCGGGCGATTTCGAGCGGCGTCAGACCCTCCTTGCTCTTGATGTCAGTTTGGGCGCCCGCGGTCAGCAGCAGGTTCAGCACGTTGGCGTCGCCATAGTCGGCCATTGCCGCATACTCCAGCGGAGCGATGCCGTTCCCGTCGCGCTGGTTCACGTCAGCTCCCAAATCGATCAGTTCCTTCACAATGTCCGCCTGATTGGAGGTCACCGCGCGGGCGAGTGGCGTCAGGTGGGACGGCGGATGTGGATTCACCGGAGCGCCGGCCTTCACTAAATCGCGGATCAGATCGGCGTCGTGCAGGTCTACTGCGTTCCCCAGTGCGGTGTAGTCGTTGGGCGCGCGCGTCCACACTTGTGCGACGGAATCGCCGCGCGCCAGCAACAGTGTCGCTTTGGCCGGCTCGGCGGTGCCCGAGGAAAGAAACAGCGGCGAGGGAACCGTCGCCGCTTGTGGATCGGCCTGGACGCCGACCTTCGCTCCATTGTCCAGCAATAAGCGAACCGATTCGAAGGTGTTTGTATGACTCGCCGCCACCATCAGCGCATTGAATTGGGTCCGCGGCGCTCGCACGTTCACGTCCCGCACCCGATGGACGATCAACTTCAACTTCTCGGGTTCCGGCGCGACTGCGAGCAGCAGAGGTGTGCCGCCAGGGGTGGCGATGTTCGGGTCGAGTCCCGAGTCGAGCAGCCCCTGCAGTTCCGCCGGCGACCCGAAAAGAGCGGTTTTCAACCATGCCGGTTCCGTGCCGGCGCTCGTTAGCAGCGGTTCGCCTCCATATGGGACATGCGGAGCCGCGGGATGATCCAAGGCCAGCGCCAGCGCGATGGTTGACCAGATTGTTCCCATCTCCGAAATGATCTGGTCCTTCTTATAAGGGAATCCGGTCTCCATGTAAGGCGGGCTGATCGGAATGGGATAAACCAATCGCGTGCGCACGTACCAGGACCCGTCCGGCTTCTGCGTGTCGATCAAGAAACGCAGACCGCGCTGGTAAGACGGCGCAGCGGGGGGAACGCCGGCTGCGTTCAGCGCGGCAAGCACCAGGCCGGTGGCATACGAATCGCTGGGGCGATAAGGGATCTGCGACCATCCGCCGTCGTGGCGCTGTGCGGCGGTTAGCTCTTCCACAGCGCGTGCAATAGCGGACTTCGGTGCGTCGATCGCCAATAGCGCGAGCACCTGGTTCGCGCCATCCTCAGCCGATTCCGGCTTCGCGGTGGTCAACCATTGCTGAGCCCTGCGGAAGATCTCCCGTTTTTTTGCGGCGAGCGACTCGGGCAGATAATCCCGAATCGCCTCCAACGACACCTCGGTCGCGCTCCACTGGCTGTTCGATTGAGGCGGCCGGCGGTCGGAGGAAATCCAATTGCCGGCGGGAGTCTGCAGATGAGCGAGACGGCGCGCGTAAGCCTGCAGCGGGAGCGTTGCCGGATAGCCGGCATCATGGAGCGCGATCAGTTCGTGCCCATCGACCAGCGCGGGATCGACGAAGTAGAAGCCCTGGATGGCTTCGTCCGCGTTACTCGCCCACCCGTACGTCTTGCGTGCCGCACGCAGCGCCACGGTTTCATCGACGGGCAAACCGTGCCGCCGCGCCACTGAGTGCAGCTTATTGAAGAGACCGTCGTTGTGGCAGGAGTAACAGTAGCCTTGCTTCAGCCAAGTCCGGTTGACGCCGTCCAAAAGGGAGAGCGACTTCAAGGCGGCGTCCCGGATTTCCGGCTGCCTCACAGGGGTTTGGGCAGCGAGCCCCGCTGCCGCGATCACTAGAGACAGAGCTAGTCTTGACACTTTTTGAGATTCTACCACTTCTCGATAGACTTTATCGCAAATGCTACCGGCGTACACAAAGCGCCCGGTTCAGACCGGAATCGCCCGCATACACCGAAGCGCGCCCGCCATCGCCAAAATCGAATGCCCAACCCTCGCCCTTCTGCGAGCCCGGAGTGGAACTCCATTGCCAGCCTGTCATATGAATCGGTCCTTTGACATGAAAGCCCCCGTCGTTTTGGGTGCTATCGAAGATCCTCTGCAGATCGTCGATAGAGGGAAGAGTCCAGTCTTTGAATCCCCCCAGCGACAACTCGCGGCAGTAGCGGAGCGCCTGCGTCCAACTGAGTCCGGAGCCGTTGTCCTTTGCGGTCCACGTTAGTTTTGTCGCGGTGTCGGTCCAGAGCGCCGGGGTGAGATGCGGCTCCGAGCCTTGCGAAAAGCATGGCATCAGAGCCAACACCAGCAACAGTTGGACAGGCCTCGCAGCCTGTCCTTTTGAAGCGACCCGGGAGAGAGACATCGCCAACGTTATCGCGCCACCACTTGTGCGGTTTGCTCTACCGGAGATTCCTTCAACAACCGGTCGATCGTCGACACGAACCTTTCCTTGAGTTCGCTGTTATAGACCCCGCTGGCGCTGCCGGCAAACCCGGAGTAGGTCGCCTTCACCCGGCCATCGCGGCCGATGAACAATGTCGCCGGCCACGTGTTGAGGTTGACCGCTTGCGGGACTTTGTCCCACATCTCATCCGGTGTGCCGGCGATCAGGTACGTGTATGGCACGCCGTACTGCTTGATGAAGGCGTTCACGCGGGTCAGCGATTTTTGCTGATCGGCCTCTTCGAAATCCAGAGCCACGACTTCGAGTCCCTGGTCGTGATACTTCTTGTACAACTCCACCAGGTAGCGAGCCTCATCGTGACAATTGGGGCACCACGTTCCGGTCACAATGGCCAGCACCACTTTGCCCTTGAAGCGTGGATCTTCGTTCGACACGGGCTTGCCGTTAACATCGGGGAAGTTGTAGACGAACACTTCGTTCGGATCTCTCACCGTGGTATGAGTCAGGTAGTTGGCAGGCTCGGGCAAGCCCTTCGCGCGCGCCACTTCGGGACGGTAAGCGACGAAGTCCAAATTGCGCGGCTCCGCGCGTATACCGACATTCAGGGTTCCGTCCGCCTTCGGCGTGATCTCAATCAGACCGGGGCGTGAGCCGTCGAAATGGCTGGCGACGAACTTGCCATCCTTCCAGCCGCCGGTCAATGCGCCCGTATCGCCATCGACGCGTAGAATCGACGCGGAAATTTCAGCGCCTTTTTGCTTCACGATCAAGCGGAAAGCCTTCTCGCCTTTGGGCGATTCATAGGGAAGCTCCCAGACGCCGTCGATGTTCGGAACGTTCGCGGCCTCGGCCGTTTCAGCGACAGCCGTGTAACGGGTCGCGTGAAACGGACTGACGTAGTCGTGCGCATCCGTCTTGTAGGCGCCCGGAGTAATGTTGATCGGGCTGCGGTGCTGCACCGTCACCTGACCATCGAGTTCGCCATCCTTAACTTCAGCCGTGATGGTGGTGAGGTAATGCTCGAAGTTGAGCTGCACTTTGCCGTTTTCAATCTTGGCGCTGGATGTGGTCTCGTAGTCTTCCCAGCCGTTGTACAACTTGCCCGTTACGGTATCGCCGCTGACGGACAGGTCGAGCCGGAACGGAATGACGATACTTCCTTGTTTGATAGTCGCGGTCCAACGGCCGCTCAGGCCGTTCGATGCCGCCGTTCCCGCGAATGCGAGGCTCGCTGCGCCAATGCCCAACGCGATAGCGGTGGTTGCGAAACCCCGAAATTTCCAAAGACTGGTTGCTTGCATAGTTATCCTTTCGATCTGGGCTGTACTACAAACTGCTTCCACTCCGAAGGCACGCCGGGCTTGGTACTAACCAGAATTTCGAGAATGGCCCGGCGGTCTTCCGAAGAGAGATTCTTAAATTCCGGACTCTGGTCGCGCCCGCTCAACACTTCGAGCAAGCGCCGGTAAATATACTGCTTGGCCGGTTCAGGAAGGGCGTCGAACGAGTCGGTGTAAATAAGATAGCTGCACGGATATTTAAAGATTCGGGTTTTGAGGTCGAACTGCCGGAGTGAGCGCCCCTGTGGATCGAAGGGGCCACGCGCCGCGAACTCCTGGGCGAAACTCGTGTTCCCCGCCACCGGACTTTCTAATCGCACTTCGTTAGTAAATAATAGATACCGGACTAACTGCTCCGCTGAGTCTTGGTATTGCTTCTGAGATTCCTCCGTGCCGGAAAAAAGCGCCATACGGGTGCGGTAGTTCGTATCAGTTATCAGGTTGTGCATCTGAGTCTGGTGAGCCAGCACCATCAGCGCAACGATATCGCTCGATCCACTGAGATATAAGGAAGTGTTCAGGTGTTCACTCAGGCTGGCGATATTGGCGATGGCCGGCCGTTCGAGGTGCTCCAGCGACTGCGGATTCGAGACGGTCAGATTGCCCAGCCCAATCTCAGCGCCGTGAACGGCGGTGACATACCAGCCGCCCCAACGCTCCTCCAGGGGGCTTTCTTGGCCAGTAACGAAGGACTTGGCGCTCGCCACGGTGTAGCCGGACGGTTTCGTGTATACGGACCGCATCATGACCCCCGGTACGCCGCGCGTGGAACCCGCCACATGGCACTGCACACAGTCGATGGCGGCGCGCTCAAAGCGGGGACGCTCGCTCTTGCGCTCGTCCATAACGTAAAAGATGGGACCCTGTTGTGGATCGAACGCGATGAACTCGAGGAATTTGGCGCTGTGCACCTGCCCGACATAAACGTCGTCGTTGTAGTAAAGGGCACGCGGATTCGAGGGATTGATCAGCGGGAACTGAAAACTGTTCTTGGCAAAGACCAGTCCCTGGGAGTTCACCGGCACATGCAACGCATCCAGAACCGAGCGCAGGTAGCCGTGCTCCGGTTCGTACTGTAATTGGGCTGCGCCCCGCTCCAGTTGCTTTTCCAACCGTGCTATGGGATCGTTCACATCCGTGGAGCGGTAGTAAATCGGGGCATCCGCGAACGGCAGATATCCTTGGGTCTTGATTACGACTTTGGCGCTCGGGGCGGTACCGGTTTGGACGGCTTGGGCCATGCAGATCGCGGCGGTGACCGCGAACGGGAGCGAGTATAGTGTAATCTGGCGCACTGTGCTTCCGAAGTCTCGGGGAAGATGCCTTATTGGCATCATCCTATTCTCTATCGATTATATCCACAATGCGCGTTACGTCAAGCCCCAATGTGCTCAAATTCGGATCTTCCGAGTGAATTGGAGCGCTCTGCTTACCTGGTTGGAGGCGACTCCAAGGAAATCCTAATGGGGGAGACGCGGCCGTAGCAATCCGTATAGCCAGGTTCCGGCCAGCGCGCTGACAATGGCGGCGATCATAACGGTGACGCCATTACCCACGAGCGCGAACAGCGGCGCCGGACAAGCCCCTGTAAGCGCCCAGCCCAGGCCGAAGATGGTACCGCCGACCGCATAGCGAATACCCAGCCCGAGGTTCTTCGGCGGGATCGCGATCAGCTCGCCCGCGATGGTCTTCGAACCGAGCATTTTGAGTAACGCCACCGAAGCTGCGGCGACCACCACCGCCGACCCGATGATCAAGTACATACGTGGAGATTGAAACCGGAACATCTCTTGGATGCGGAACCACGAAAGCACCTCGGACTTCGTTAGGGTGATGCCGAAAAGGACACCCAGGAGGAAATAGATTGGCTGCGTGAATCTCGACATGGTCCTCACAAGATCAACGGAAGAAGAAAATGGGTTGCGATCAGGCCGCCGGCGAAGAAACCGATTACGGCGATCAACGACGGGAGCTGTAGATCCGCAAGACCTGAGATAGCATGGCCGGATGTGCACCCTCCCGCATAAGCTGTGCCAAAGCCGACCAGAAAGCCCCCAACAATGACAGCGACAAACCCTTTGAGCGTGAGCAACGCGGACCACGTGAACACCTGGCGGGGGGCCAGCCCGGAGAAGTCGTGAATGCCGAGCTTCGTGAGAGCGAGCCGGGTCTGTTCCGAGATTGCGACATCGTGTGGAGCGCCCCAGTGCGCGGCAAGGAAGCCGCCCGCCAGAATTCCGGCCGCGAAAAGAAGATTCCAGAGGCCGGTTCTCTTCCAGTCGTAACGAAAATACTCCAGCCTGGCGGGAAGGACGGCGGCGCACAAATGACGCAGATTGCTGGAGAAGCCGAATTGCCGGTTCCCTGCGATCTGGAGCGCGGGTACGAACAATCCGATCAGCGGACCGGCAACGTACCATGGCCACGGTGCTGAGATGGCGGCTAACATGCTCAACCTATTTTCCCCATCCGAAGCCGACACCGATTGAGTTCTGGTACATCGTCAGGTTGGCCTCGCCGCCGCCGAAGTTGGCCGGGATCGAGTTTGCGCCATTCACCGTCCTTGCGACGGCGTGCTGATAGGCGATGTTGATCTCCTTGCCGCCGCCGAAGCCCAGGGTTGCGCCCGCTGTCAGGTGTTGTTGCACCACCGCCGGAGCGAGCAGGTTGAAGAAGGTCTGGCTGGCATTGAACGGCAGCCCCGAGTGATTATATCCCGCGCGGAGCGTCAACTTCGGACTCAGCTTGAGATCGAAACCGGCCTTCTCCGCGGTGATGTCGTGCCATCCAAAACCGGGCCCGTTACTGGCGCCCAGCGGAGCCTGGACGGGGAAGTCCGGATTCGCGATCGAATTGACCTGACCGTACAGAATGCGCTCGGCGTCGAACAATACAGTCACCTTCGGGTGGATCTTTAACGCCACGCCTCCGGCAAAGTTCGCGGGAATGTCGAACCCGCCGTGCTGAGCGAACAAGCCCCGATACTTCGAGAAGTCCTGCATCCAGGTGCGGGTCTGATACGTTGCACCAACGCTCACATGCTCGTTGATGGTTCCCAGCCAGCCAACGCGAACTCCTCCGCCGAAGGAGCCGCCGCCGGCCCGATCGGTCACGTCGCCCGGCGCAGCCGAGAAATTTGGGTTCGCAAAGTTTTCCAGACCGCTGGCGGAGAACCGCTGGTATCCGATATTCAGCGAGATGCCAAAGGCATTGTGCGCGTTCGCCTTGAAGGCCACAGTTGGGGCCACGAACAACTGGACGAGATCCACGCCCGCCTCTCTATTACCAAGCAGCGGGATCGCGGTGGTGTACGCCGAGTCCATTCCGCCATTGCCGTAGATCGCTACTCCCACGGCAATCTTTGGATTGAGGAGGTGGTTGTACCCTAGTTCCGGGATGAAGAAGTTCTTCTTGCGGCTGGCGTTATAATCGCCGTCGACCCCTGGGGCGCCGCTCCCGGTAATGGTGGCGCTGCGAATAGGACGGAACAAGGTGACTCCGATATCAAAACGGTTCCCGACAAACAGAATGCCCGCGGGGTTGGTCGCGGCCGCGAGGCTGTCCTGCGGGAGTGCTATGCCCGCACCTCCCTGGCCCTGCTGAATGATGCCATAGCCCGTTGAAAAGTACCCGTCGGTTGCAAACGCGGGGATGGCGAGAAGCAGCGTAACCGTTAACAACGGCCTTGCGAGATTGACGGTCATCGCGATACTATACTATATTGATCGACATGGGTATATATGTCAAAGTTGTGGGAAGGTTAGGAGTCCAGGACGGTGAAGGAACGGGCTTGTTGTCTATCGAGCAGGAAACAGACGACAAAAACCGATCGTCTGTTCCACCTCCTCGGCGCATTCGAAATTGTTCTCCTGACACTATCCTGATGTCGATGGACAATGGTAGGATTGCCGTATGCCCAATTATCCTCACCCCGACGTCCTGGTCACCACCGATTGGCTGGCCCAGCATTTGAACGAGCGCGAGACCCGAATCGTCGAAGTCGACGTTGATACTGCGGCGTACGGCGAGGGGCACATTCCCGGCGCTGTCGCCTGGTCATGGAAGACAGATCTGTCCGATCCCATTCAACGGGATATCACGCCATGGCCGCAATTGAAAGCACTCCTCAGCAAAGCCGGAATCGACCCGGATACGACCATCGTCATCTACGGCGACAACAACAACTGGTTCGCGGCGTGGGCATTCTGGCAACTCAAGATCTACCATCATCGGGATGTCCGGCTCCTGGACGGTGGGCGCAAGAAATGGCTGGCGGAAGGCCGCGAGGTCACCACGGACGTCCCGCAATATCAGGCGGCGGAATATCCCGGCCGCGAGGCTGATTTTTCCATTCGGGCGTTCCTTCCGCAAGTCCAGGCCGCGGTGAAAGCGAATTCCTCGATCCTGGTTGATGTGCGGAGCCCGCAGGAGTTTACGGGAGAGATCCTGGCCCCTCCGGGACTTCCCGAAACATGCCAACGCGGCGGCCATATTCCGCACGCGCGCAGCATTCCCTGGGGGAAGGCCGTTAACGAGGACGGCACTTTCAAGAGTTTCGATGAACTGAAATCGATCTACGCGATCGAAGGCGTGGATGGCTCCAGGCCCATCATCACCTATTGCCGGATCGGGGAGCGTTCCAGCCATACTTGGTTCGTGCTGAAGTATTTGCTCGAATATAAAAACGTCGTCAACTATGACGGCTCCTGGACCGAGTGGGGAAATCTGGTTGGGGCGCCGGTCGAACGCGGCGTGGCGGACAGAGCAGCGGCTTGAACAGAGCACCGCTCCGGTATGATCGACAGGCTAAAAAAGAGCATCGCGAGCTGGAAGCGGCGCCTGTCGTGTGAGTTTTTTCAGAGGAATCTTCTGCTGTCTCTCAGTGCCGGCCACGCGCTTTCGCCCGTGGGAGTCGGATTCCCGTTAGTTGACGAGGACAATTCGCGTGTCAAAGGTTTGCTGGTGGTCGCGCACCCGGATGATGAATCGGAGTGCGCTGCCTTCGTGTACCGGATCACGCACGAACTGGGCGGAATCGTCGATCAGGTGGTCGTCACAAATGGCGAGGGCGGAAACGAATACTCCGCTCCGGCCCAAGCCTACTATCGATCGTCACTGGATGAGGAAACCTGGCGGAGGCAGCTCGGGCGCATCCGCCGCCGGGAATTGGTCGAAGCCGGCCGCATTCTCGGAATACGGAATCACTATTTCCTGGACCAAACGGACAGCGGTCTCACGTTGGAATCGGATGATGGATTCCGCGCCTGGAACACGAAATGGGTTCGGCGGGAGCTGTTCTGGCTTTTGCAGAGTGAAAAGTATAATCTGGTGATCCTGCTTCTCCCCACGATCGAGACGCACGGACATCACAAAACGGTTGCCCTGTTGACGCTTGACGCGATTAAAGACTTGGATGCCGAGCACCGGCCCGCGGCACTTGGCGCCCGGACTCTCGGCGTCGAGGAGGCGAGACCGGAGGCCTTTGCGGGATTGGACGGTTACCCATTGACGCGCACGACGAAGCCGGAGCCGATTTGGGTCTTCAACCGAAGAACACCAATGAACTGTCATCGCGCGCTCGACTACAGCATCATTTCGAACTGGGTGATTGCCGAACACAAGTCGCAGGGGGCGTTTCAGATGGAGTTTGGGCGAAGGACCCACGAATGCCTCTGGTTGTTCGCGGCATGCGGCGAGTCCGGGGCAGCCCAGTGGCGGGAATTCATCGCGAGCTTTGAGCCTGGGAGAGAGGATATTGGCCGGTATCCGGCCCGCGTTTTACGACCCTTCGATGGCAGGAAGCCGAGGGAAGTTCAGTCGATCGAATCTGCAAGGAGAAATCACGACAATGCCAACAGCACTCACGGTGGTCATACCCGCCCGGTTTGAGAAAGGCCTGACCTACGCCGATTTCCTCGCTGGCGCCAAAGTCAATCGCGACAAATTCGAGCACAATTATAATCATCCGGTTCTTACCGAGGGGGATTTATCGTTCTTTCGGCAGGCCGCTACGCTTTCGAACGGTCCGCGACAGCTGCTGGTCATCGCCGAGGACTGGTGCGGCGATGTATATCGCGAGCTGCCGACGGCCGTGCGAATCGCGGAGGCGGGAGGAATGGAGTTGCGAATCTTCCTGCGCGACGAAAATCCCGACATCATGGATGAATTCGTGAGCAACGACGGGAAGTCACGGGCCATTCCCGTGTTTGTGTTCTATACGGACGATACGAAGTACATTACGCATTTCACGGAACGCTCCGAAAGTGCCCACCAGGGATTGGCGATCGCGATGGACGAGGCAAGGGTCAAGCTCCATCTGCCGCCGTCCGCCACTTTTGGAAACCTGCAGGATACGGAACGGCAGTTGTTCCTGAAGGAAGTGATTTCGGCGATTGGACCACAGAGCGATGCCTGGCGCAAAGACGCCGTCAAAGAGATTCGACATCTGTTGTCGGCCGCATTGAAATTGCCGCAGGGCTTCTAAGATGCAGCCAGAACATCCGGTGGTATATACGATTCGGGGATGTAGCGCCTGCGTCAAACTTTTGAAGCGATGGGACGACGAAGGTGTCGACTACGAAGAACGCCGTGTCGAACTCAGTCAAAAAACTTTAGATGAGGCACGCGGCTACGGCAGTCTAGTGCCGATCGTCGTTTGGCCCGATGGCCGTATCGAGCAAGGATTCGGCGATACGATCGGGTGCTTCATTTAAGCCATGTCTTAGCCAGCGATTCCCGCGGCTCGGTATGATATTTTAAAATGCGTTTCATCCTCAAGGAGGTGGTTGCGATGAAGAAGCTGTTTTTCGCCCTCGTTATTTCCGGGCTGATTACTTTACCCGTTTTGGCGGCGCTCAAGACAGGCGACGATGCACCGGAATTCTCGGCTCGTGCCTCACTGGCCGGAAAGGAATTTGACTTTTCACTGGAAGACGCACTGAAAAAGGGCCCAGTCGTAGTCTACTTCTATCCCTCTGCTTACACCAAGGGCTGCGATCTCGAAGCTCACACGTTTGCCCAGGACAAAGAAGAATTCGATGCCACGGGCGCGACCATTATTGGTGTGTCGGCCGACAGCATCGAGCGGCTGAATGCGTTCTCCGCGGACCCGGATTATTGCGCCGGAAAATTTCCGGTCGCCTCGGATGCGGATCGCAAGATTGCCACTTCCTACAATCTGGCCTCCAACGGCGCCAAACCCGGCATGAAGGATGTGAGAGGCGCTGAAATCGACCATGACTTTATCGAGCGGGTAACTTTCGTCATCGGCAAAGATCATAAGATCGTCGCAACACTTTCATCATCCAACGATAAAATCTCTCCCGATCAGCATGTAGCAAGAGCATTGGAGATTGTGCAGAAGCTGGTCTCCAAGTAAGAAAGTGTGCGAAGCGCCGGTACGTCTCTAGAGGGCCGTTACAGTCATCGAGCCGGCGTATGCGATCCCGGCTCAGGCTGTTCGTGAGCGCACGTCACGCCCCACGGGAACCTCGATGAGTTTTCCGGTCTTGACATCGTAGATGTAGCCATAAACCGGAATCTCGGCCGGAACGAGCGGGTGCGTTTTGATGCGCTCTACGTCGGCGGCAACGCTCTGGGCCTGATCCCGGATGGTGAGCCACTCGATAAAATCACCCGCTCGAGAGCCAGGGCCCTCGCCGGAGTCCTTCCATTCACCATTCACAATCGACGCCGTCTTTAGACTCTGTGACAGCAGCCC
>JBEKUT010000051.1:0-25056 GCA_049514735.1 Bryobacteraceae bacterium | reverse complement strand
TTTTGTGGCGTCAACTTGCCGAGACACACCCCACGCGCAATGTGTTCCTGTGCCTCGCGCACCTGACGACAGAACTTGGACTCATCGACGATGCTGAGTCAGCGTTCAAACGTGCACTCGAGATCGACAATCGCTCGGCAAGTGCGCTGTTGGGACTGGGCCATCTTGCAATAGATCGGAGAGACTTCAAAGCCGCCGAGACCTATCTGAGGAAGTCTTGCGAAATCGTGGAAAGCGCCCCGGCGATCCGTCTCGAACCCGAAATAGGAGGAAGCGTACTTCAATCTCGGCGTGCTTCTAAAGTTTGATCGCTCCTCCGAAGCGCAAGCGCTTTTCAGAAAGGCAATCGAATTGGACCCGGACTTTGCGCCTGCGCATCGGGAACTTGGGTTCGTCCTCGAAGACGAAAGCCACCTTCGAAAAGACCTTGAACTTGACCCCCGAGACGCGTGGGCCCGAGCTTCAACTTAATGACTGAATTTGGCGCAATCGTTTTACGAGCGAGCGTTGCAGTTGGAACCGGACGACGAGCAAGCCCAGAAGAAACTCGCCCTGCTACACATCAAGCGTAACGACCGTTTTCACGCCGATGACATCTAAGATTTCCTGAAGCCGGACGATCGCAACGCTTTGATAATCGTTTTCTTCATAACGGCTGATCACCTGTTTGCTCACGCCCAGCCGCCGCGCTAATTCAGTTTGCGAAAGGCCCTTGGCAATTCGTAATTTCGTGACGAAAGGCGCGATTTGATCGAGCCGCTCGATACACGGAAGTACCAGTTCACCTGACTTCAACTGATCGTACTCGCGAACTTCATCCTCAAGTTGCCGGATCATGCTGTCGTAGCTCCCGCGAATCGCGGACGAGCGCTTACTGGGCTTATCAAGTTGCGCAGTTGCGAGGGCGCTCCGGAAGCCTTCGATCTGAGCCAGTGTTCGGTCTCGTTGCGCGTCGCTCTTGATCATAATCGCACCGCCTTAACTTGAATCACTCCGCGAGGTAGCCCATCGCGGTCCTGACGGAAAAACTCCGGGAAACCAATCCCGGGCCTTGCAAGCATCGCCGGATGGATGAAGAACTCGACGCCATGATCGGCCCACATCCGCCATTTCAACTTCTTCACATGTGGGACCAGGACCAACTCGAAATCGATCCAGTAAGGATCGATGCGATCATAAACACCTTCGTCGGGCTCAACCCAATAGCCGTCGATGTCACCAGGATCAGGCTTCTCGGTGCAGAAGCTGCCGTCGATGTAGATCTCGCGAATACCAGCCGTCCAAAAAGCCTCAATGGCGCAACGCAGGCCCTCCAATAACCATCGACGACGCTCTGTGAAACCAAGCCGTTTGCGGATCTGCTCCAAGGTTGCCGGATGACTCCCCGGCGGCAACGCGCCAGTAGCGGGATCGAACGGCGGAATCAACTTGCCTGCTCCATAATCTCAGGAACAATCTACAATGTCAACATATAAGCTGTCGGTGGCCAAGAGTGTTCACTTCAAAGATACACTGAGAGAGAGAGAGAGAGAAAGGCCATGAACCTGAACGTTGAAATCCCCGATGATCTGGCCGAGCGCCTCGCCGCTGCCGGCGGCGATTTGTCCCGGCGCGCTCTTGAGGGATTTGCCCTCGAAGAATACAAGGCAAGACGCATCACCAAAGCAGAATTGCGGCGTTTGTTGGGTTTTGAAACCCGCTACGAGCTCGACGGCTTTCTGAAAGCTCATCAGGTCTGGGCCAATGTCACCATTGAGGATTTGCGGCGGCAAATGGCTACGCTAGAGCGGTTGGGATCCTGACAAGTGCGCCTTGTCATTGTCGGCACCAGCCGTGTCAATTATCTTCTGCCGCTCGTCGTCCGCAGCTGGATCGCCGCTCCTATTGATGAGCGAAATTTCAGGTGAGGTGTAAACTGCCTGCCGAACAACGCATCGCCCGCGCTAAAATCAATTTAGGCGCGAAGGGCGCAACCAGTCCGCGGAAAGGGCCGTGCCCACCTTCAACAGTGCAGTTCAAATAACGAACATTCTTTCAGCCTGATCGGTGCGGACTCCAGGCAAACTACGAAAGGAAGTTCGTAAATGAACACCACCGATCTCAAGCCCTTACCCGTTCGCCCCAACCTCGAACAATACAAGAAACAAGCCAAGGATCTTAAGTCCAGCACGACAAATCTCAAACTGGCCGACGCTCAACTGCAGATCGCCCGCGACTACGGTTTCCAAAGTTGGCCAAAATTCGCAAAGCACATTGAAGGTCTCAATCGGGCCAATTCACCGGTCTCGAAGTTCGAACAGGCCGCGGATGCAATCGTGACCGGCAGCCGAGCCACGCTCGAATCTCTACTCAAAGAAAATCCGGAACTGATTCGTCAACGCTCCACGCGCGTGCACCGCGCGACACTACTCCACTACATCTCGGCCAACGGCTTCGAAAACTACCGCCAGAAAACACCCGCCAACGCCGTCGAAATTGCGAAACTCCTGCTCGACGCCGGAGCGGAAGTGGACGCCATCGCCGACTCCTACGGAAAGGACACAACGCTTGGTCTGGTCGCAACCAGCGTCCATCCCGAGCGAGCCGGAGTGCAAATCGCTCTACTCGAACTCCTGCTCCAACACGGCGCACACGTCAATGGCGTAGCGCGCCCACGAACCCCTCTAATCTCCGCTCTCCACAACGGCCGCGGTGAAGCCGCCGCGTTTCTCGCCTCGCGCGGAGCGAGCCTGGATCTCGAAGGAGCCGCCGGCGTCGGACGGCTCGATGTCGTCCAAAGTCTCATCAACACCGCCCCGCAAGAACAGATGAACTTGGGCTTCAAGTGGGCCTGCGAGTACGGTCGAAACGACGTGGTCGAGTTCCTCCTGAAGGCGGGCGTGACAGAGCCGACCGGCCTGCACTGGGCCGTGATCGGCCGACAGCTCGACACCATCAAGCTGCTTCTCGAACACGGCGCGTCTCTCGAAGCCCTCAACGAGTACGGTGGGACGCCATTAGGCCAAGCCTTATGGTGCGCCGACCTTAACCCCGAGATCGACTACGGGACAACCATCGAACTCCTCCGCCGCCACGGCGCGCGGTAAGGTTCAATAGCTACACTTAGGTCATGGCTCGTTTCTCCGGCGTCGATTACCTCCACATCGACTCTCAGTTTACGGAACAGGAACTGCTCGTGCGCCAGACCGCGCGGCAGTTCGTGGAAGACCGCGTCATCCCAGTGGTGCGTGACGCCTATCGCGATGGCGTTTTTCCGAAACATCTGATTCCCGAACTCGGCTCTCTCGGCTTCCTCGGCGCGAATCTCGAAGGCTATGGATGCGCCGGCCTGAACAACGTCGAGTACGGTCTCGTGATGCAGGAACTCGAACGCGGCGATTCCGGACTGCGCAGTTTCGCCTCCGTGCAGGGCGCGCTCGTGATGTATCCGATTTATACCTATGGTTCGGAAGAGCAGAAGCAGCGCTGGCTCCCCAAGCTGCAATCGGGCGAAGCCATCGGCTGCTTCGGATTAACCGAGCCCGGCTTCGGATCGAATCCCGCGGGCATGCTCACCAAGGCCCGGCAGGACGGCGATTCGTGGATTCTCAACGGCGAAAAAACCTGGATCACAAACGGGTCCATGGCCGACGTCGCGGTGGTTTGGGCGCGTGCCGAAGAGGGCATCCGCGGATTCCTGGTGGAAAAAGGCACGCCCGGATTCAGCGCCTCCGATCTGCATGGCAAGCTCTCCATGCGCGCGTCGGTGACGTCCAGCCTGTCGTTCGCCGATTGCCGCGTTCCCGCTTCCAACATTCTGCCGTGCGGCAAGGGTCTGAAAGCCCCGCTGGGCTGTCTCACGCAGGCGCGTTTCGGCATCGGCTGGGGTGTCCTTGGAGCGGCCATGGATTGCTACGAAACGGCCCGCCAATACACGCTGGCGCGCAAACAGTTCGAAGGCAAGCCGATCGCTTCGCACCAGCTCGTGCAGGAAAAACTCGCCTGGATGATCACCGAAATCACCAAGGCGCAGCTACTCGCGCTGCACGCCGGCCGGCTCAAAGATCAAGGCAAAATCGAAGCCGCGCACATCTCGATGTTGAAGCGCAACAACGTCGCGATGGCGCTAGAATGCGCCCGCCTCAGCCGCGATCTGCTGGGCGCCAACGGCATCATGGACGAGTACCCTATCATGCGCCACATGTGCAATCTCGAAACCGTGAAGACATACGAGGGTACCGATCACATCCATACGCTAGTGATCGGCGAGCGCGTCACCGGCATTGCGGCCTATAAATAAATGCGGCTCGTGCAGCTTCAGAGTCCCGCCGGAGACCATCGCGCCGGCCTGGTCGAAGACAACAAAATTCGCCTGCTCGAACGCGTCGAATCAATTTACGATCTCGCGATAGCAGCCAGCTCTCTCGCCAAATCCGTCAACGACAAACTGTCCCGCGAAACGCTCGACTACGAGTCAATCTATCAACTCCAATCCGATTGGCGAATCTTGGTCCCATTCACGCATCCGGAACCGGCCCGCTGCCTCGTCTCCGGAACGGGGCTCACGCACAAAGCCAGCGCCAAGAATCGCGACGCCATGCATGCCAAACGCGAGGACCTTTCCGACAGCATGAAAATGTATCTGTCGGGCCTCGAAGGCGGGCGGCCGGAACCGGGGACCATCGGCGTAGCGCCGGAATGGTTTTATAAAGGGAACGGGACGATTCTACGCGCTCACGGCGAGCCGCTTCTGACGCCCGCTTACGCCGAAGATGGCGGAGAAGAGCCCGAGATCGCCGGTGTCTACCTCATCGATAAAGACGGCCAACCGCGCCGCGTCGGCATGACCATGGCGAACGAATTTTCCGATCACCGCCTCGAAAAACAGAACTATCTTTATCTCGCGCCGTCGAAACTCCGCAACTGTTCCATCGGTCCCGAACTGATCGTAGATCCCGATTTCAGCGACGTTCCCGGCTCCGTCCGCATCGAGCGCGGCGGCCAAACGCTATGGTCGCAGTCGATCCACAGCGGCGAAGCAAACACGGCGCACTCGCTCGCCAACCTGGAACATCATCACTTCAAGTTCGAGGAGCACCGCCGACCCGGGGACATTCACATCCATTTTTTCGGAGCCGATGCCTTCAGTTTCGGAGCCGGAATCGAACTTCAAGATGGCGACATTATGGAGGTAGCGTTCGAAGGATTTGGGAAGCCGTTGCGCAATCCGGTCCGCATCGACCGGAGCCCCGCGCCGCTCATCGCCGTAACATCGCTCTAAGAAAAAGAGAAACGAAAACGGCCCCCGCCGCACTACTTTTTCGAGACCTGCAAACAGGTAGTCGGAGGAGCAAAGGAGGGTCTTTTCTCTCGGTCGGACCCTCCTCTTTTGACTTGCCTCCATTGCGTTCCATGATTGCGCTGCTGTACGCTGAACCCATCGTGACAGGTCTCATGATGGACTACCCGCTGACGCTCACCCATATTCTGGAGCGGTCCGCGAAACTGTATCCCCGCAAAGAAATCGCCAGCCGCCTCGACGACGGCTCCATGCATCGGTATACCTACGCCGCTTTCTACCGCCGCGTCCACCGGCTGGCGCACGTGCTGCAGGAACTCGGAGTGCAACCCGGCGACCGGATCGGCACGCTGTGCTGGAACAGCTACCGGCATCTGGAGTTGTACTTTGCAGTGCCCTGCTACGGCGCGGTCCTGCACACGCTGAACCTCCGTCTCGCTCCCGACCAGTTGTCGTTCATCATCAACCACGCCGAGGACCGCATCATTTTTGTCGACGCGTCGCTGTTGCCGATTCTGGAGGCCATCCGCGGCGAACTCAAATCCGTCCGGCAAATCGTGGTCTTGGACGACGCGCTCATCGACGCCGCGCCTGAGACGCGCTATTCGTGGCCGGAACTCGACGAAAGAACCGCTGCCGCAACTTGCTACACCTCGGGAACCACCGGCAATCCGAAAGGCGTGCTGTACACCCACCGGGCGCTGTTTCTGCACAGCTACGGAATCTGCATGGCCGATACTTTCGCGCTCAGCGAGCGCGACACCATCCTTCAACTGGTGCCGATGTTTCATGCCAACGGCTGGGGCATCCCATTTGCCGGAATCATGACAGGGTCGCGGATGGTGTTCAGCGGACGCCTGCTGCAACCGGCCGATATCGCGTTTCTGATCCAGAACGAACGCGCGACGTTCGCCGCCGGCGTGCCGACGCTGTGGATGGGCCTATACAGTTATCTGCAGTCGAACCCGCACGACATTTCGAGCCTGCGGACGATCGCCGCGGCGGGTTCGGCACTGCCGCGCCAATTTATAGAACTGTATCAAAAAAGATACGGCATCCGATTCATGCTGGCGTGGGGCATGACGGAAACTACGCCGATCGCGACCGTGACTGCACTGAAGAGCGATCTGGAAAAACTTCCTGAGAGCGAGCGCTTCGACGTGCTCGCGCGGCACGGGATGCCGCTTGCGGGAGTGGATATCCGAATCGTCGACGAGAGCGGGAATGAGCTGCGTTGGGACGGAACAACAATGGGCGAACTGCAGATCCGCGGGCCGTGGATCACCAGCGGCTACTACAACGATCCGCGCAGCGAAGACGCTTTCATGGACGGCTGGTTCCGGACCGGCGACGTCGCGACCGTCGACGCCGAAGGCTACATCCAGATCATGGACCGCACGAAGGACCTGGTGAAGAGCGGCGGCGAATGGATCTCCAGCGTCGATCTGGAGAACGCCATCATGGCGCATCCCAAAGTAATGGAAGCGGCCGTGATCGGGGTGTTTCATCCCAAGTGGCAGGAGCGCCCGATTGCCTGCATCGCTCCGCTGCCGCAATATAAGGACCAGATCACGAAGCTGGAGATCCTCGATTTTCTAGCTTCGCGGGTCGCGAAATGGTGGCTGCCCGACGACATCGTTTTTATCGAGGCGGTGCCGAAGACGAGCGTTGGAAAGTTTAATAAACGAGCGCTGCGACAGCAATTTCAGAATTACAAAACCGATTCCGAAGAGAATGAAAGTACTGGGCTCGGGCACAGCGTCGGCAACTGAATCCGTGTCGAGGCGGAACGAATCGAACTGTCCATTGTGGACGCCTTCTCCGAAAATTTGGCCGGCATTATCGATGGAGAATGCCTCGTTGAGCGTCCACCCGGAATCGGCTGGAATCAAATTGTTCAGATCGAACATGACGCCATTTAAAAAGACAAAGGCGTGCGTGGCGCCATCGCTCAAAGTGCTGTAACCGACGATGGTTCCGGAATTATTTATGCCGTAGGAGTAGCTCGACAACCCGCCGAGGGTGCCGAGATCTTCGAGCGGACCGCCGTCGTCCGAAAAAGCGTGGACATAGCCGGACGCAGTAGTAGAATGGCCGGCGACTTCGCCGGAATCGTCGATCGCCATGCCCCAGCTATCGACTCCGCCGAGAGTTCCGAGCATCGTAATTCCAGAGGACTGAGTCCAGGTGAAGGCGCGAAAATCTCCCCCGCCGGTATCGCCGTAGCCGACTGCTTCGCCCGATGCGTTGATGCCGTAAGTGGCGCTCCACGAACCTCCCGGTAGAAAACCGGCGCCGCTCGTTAACGATTGCGGGGAACTGCCGCCGGACGGGCCGAGATCGACGATGGTGTATATGTTCGATCCGTTCAATACGCCGGCCGCGAGCAATGCCGTGAGGAATTTCATGTTTCTCGGAAGCACAAGTATGCCACCGGCATTTAAAAAGGGAAAGGATTTTATGGTTCCAATCGAGGGAGCTACTGTCGTGGTACGCGGCAACTATTCCATGGGGGAATATGAGCAGCCCGGTTAGCGGTTGGAACGCCAGTTCGAGAGACAGGCACCGAGATTTCCGACGGGGCGGGGTTGGCTCTTGCCGGGGTTTGAGCGCGGAAAATTCGGAGCCAGCCGGAAACGCAGACGACGAAAACCGATCGTCTGCGCCACGGGAATATTAAGCCGGGAGGTAGGAGCGGAGAATCCCGAAAAACGACTGGATAAAATCGATGCCCGTTTGCGTCGCTAATTGTTCCTGATTATTCGTGATAGGAACAATAACGCGGACCAGCGACGTATCGGTGCGGTTATAACGCAGGGCGTCGGCCGCGACAAAGACCATGGCCTTATACTCGCTTGCCACTACGCGGTCGCGGGATTGATACCAATACAGGACGACGTCTTTGGCATCGGCCTTGGAAACGATGTAGCGGTTCACGGTAATGGGCGCGGCACGGCCGGGGACCGTCAAGGGGATTTCGTCCGAGACCGACCAGACCCATCCGGAACCGGGCAGGCAATTCTTCGGGGAGTGGGGCGATTGTCCGGAACGCTGGGAATTAAAGTATGCCACGAACAGGTTTGCGATACGGGTGGGCGATTCGGCGTACCAGGCGGTGATGTAATCGTCGCCTCGCAAAACGTTCTTGACATCGTCCTCCATAACGCCATGCTGCACCAGTTTCCAATCGCCCAGTCGATCCGGGAAGGTGCTGAAGGGGCGATGCACCGGTGTTGTTTCCCCGCGCGAGAGGCCATAGAACAGACCGGCCTGGGCCAGAAAAACGAAGGTTAGGATCAAAGCAGGCTTACGCATTACTGGACTCCGCAACGGGATGGACCCAACGATAGACGCGGTTGATTGCAATGTGCGCGAGGATCATCAGGGCAAAGGCGACCCCAAACAAAACCCACCCTTCGAGAAGGTGAAAGAAGCCCTGGGCGAGATCGGCGCGGTATTCGCTGAGAATGCCGGTGATAGTGACACGCGCGGCGTTCGCGGCGATTGCGATTGGGATGGTCGTTATCAGAAGCGCCCAGCGCATCCAAACCTTGGGGTCGAAGAAATAGGCGTAAATCAAGGAAAGAAACGAGAGCGACAAGAGTGAGCGAATACCGCTGCAAGCCTCCACCACGGACAGCGTCTGGCTGGCGAGCTGGAGCACGTTGCCGTCGCGGAAAACCGGAATGCCGATCATGCCGAGCAACTGCTCCGCCACCCAACTGGCGAAAAGCTGCAAAGGTAACGTGATGCGGGCATAAATGATGGCTGGAATCGGGAACATGAAGCAGAGCAGGAACAGAGGGAACGCAAGTAGCTTTAGTACTTTGGTCCCGCAGAGGAACCAAATGGCGCCGATGAGCGAGACAAGAAAAGCAGTGCGGGCAAGAAATATGTTCGCGCCGAGCGTGCCGACCATGAATTGCAGAGCGCCCCACAGGACAACCAGGAGACCCCAATAATTGGTTTCGAGCGCTACGGCGGCCAGTGCGTCGCGGCGTTTCCAAATGATGTAACCGGCGACGAGGGGCACAAAGAAACCGTGACCCATATCTTCGTCGCTGTACCACTGCTGCACGAGGCGGTAAAGTACCGGGGCGTAGCACAAGAGCAGCAGCGCACCGAACCAAGCCGCGCTTTTCCATGGCAGCGGGGCACCTTCGACTTGGAGGTGTTCTCCGGGGACGGACTTGGCGACAGTGGCCATACGGCTATTACACACCAAAACCGGGCACAAAAGGATGGTTCCTGGGTTCTACAAGAACCGAGGGACTAGAATAAGATTTGTGGCCGTTCTACGCGTCGTTATCTTCCTGTCGATTGTAGCATCGAACATTTTCGGACAAACTCCGATATTTCCCTTACGGGACATCCGTCCGGGGCAGCACGCCATCGGTAAAACGGTGTTTAGAGGGAACCGCGTCGAAGAATTCCAGGTGGAAATTCTGGGCGTGCTCGAAAACCTGGGGCCCAAGCAATCGGTAATTCTGGCGCGGCTCTCCGGCGGACCGCTCGACCAGACTGGCGTGATGCAGGGCATGAGCGGGAGTCCGGTGTATATCGACGGGCGGCTGGTTGGAGCGGTGGCGCTGGCGTTTCCATACTCCAAAGACGCAGTGGCGGGGATACGCCCGATTGAAGAGATGCAGGCGATCAGCCCCATGACGGCGCCCCCTTCGCGGCCCGACGCCGCTAAGAATTTCGGATTGCGGGCGGCCGGTTTCGGCGCGTCCAAAATGGTAGAGATCGCAACGCCGCTGTCGTTCAACGGATTTACGAGCGAAACGCTGGAACATTTTGCCCCGGACCTGCGGAAACTTGGATTCGAACCGGTGCAAGGCGTTTCGAGCGGCGGGCATCTGCCTCCCAAGATGGGCGATCCCTCGACGCTGCATCCGGGCGACATGATTACGGTTCAACTCCTTTCAGGCGATTTGAGCATGGGGGCCGATGGGACCGTCACCGAGATCGACGCCAACCGGCTGTTCGCTTTCGGGCATCAATTCCTTTCCGTGGGCAACACCGATCTGCCGTTTGCGCGCGCGGAGGTAATCACGGTGCTGCCGAGCGTGCAAAGCTCGTTCAAGATTTCTTCGGCGCGGGAGTGGATGGGATCGATTACGCAGGATCGCAGCACCAGCATTTTCGGAGAACTGGGGCGGCGGGCGCGAACGGTTCCCCTTTCGATCAGCGTGCATGGGGCGCGGCATGCGGCATCGTCTTATAACATGCAGATGGCGACGGACCGGGTGCTCTCGCCTTTGATTCTGCAGATGGCGGTCTATTCGGCGATCGACGCGACGGAGCGGGTGACGGGGCTCGGCAGCTTCAACGTGAAGGGACAAATCGATTTTGAGAAGGGAACGCCGGTGCAATTGGATAACACTTATGCCGGCGATTTCGGCGTTCCGGCGTCGGTTTCGGCGGGCGTCGCAGCGCCGCTGGCTTATGCCATGTCGACGGGCTTCGACGCGCTGAAGATCAAGAGCGTCGATATTTCAATTGAAGCGGCCGAGACGAAGCGCGTTTTGCAAGTGGACCAGATCACGACGCGGCGGGAAGTGCATCCGGGCGATGCGATTGAACTCGCGGTCTCGTTCACAGGTGAGAATGGCGTGGAGTTGGACCGGAGGATTTCCTATACGGTGCCGATCGGGACGCAGCCAGGGCAGCTTCAATTTACGGTGACGGACGCGGCGTCGGCCAATCTGGCCGACTATCAACAATTCATCACGATGCTTCCGAAGTCTCCGACGCAGGTCATCTCGCTGCTCAACAAGCTGCGGCGGAACACGAAGGCTTATCTGCGGGTCTCGCGGAATGAGATTGCGTATCAAGCGCAAGGGATGGATCTGCCCGATCCGCCGCCGTCGCTGGCGCTGGTGCTGGCGAAGTCGCAGGGCACGGCGGCGATGAACCTGTTTTCGCAGGGTTCGACGATAGCGGAAATTCCGATCGATACGGGGGAGGCCGTGGTTAGCGGGACTAAGACGATACAAGTGGATGTGAAGGAATGAGGGCGGGGGGCGTTGTTAGTTGTTGGTTGCTGGTTGTTAGTTGTGTATCTCTCAGTGCGGCTACTACTACGACTTGGGAGATGAGTTCGTATTCGGATTTTATTCGGGGCCGGTTTGATGGTGTGGCGCTGGACCGGGATGGGCGTATGACTCTGGCTCCGAAACTCGATAGCGTTTTTTCTTCAGGACAGGCTGTCATTTGGAGTTTGGCTAAGGCTCCGGATGGAAGCGTCTATGCGGGGACAGGGCATCGCGGGCGGGTCTATAAAATTGCTGCGGATGGATCGAGCAGTTTGGTTTGGACTGCGGATCAGGCGGAAGTGTTCGCGGTCGCCGTAGATGCGGCGGGCGTCTTGTATGCGGCGACTTCGCCGGATGGGAAGGTTTATAAGATCGATAGCGGCAAGGCCGTCGAGGTTTTCAATCCGCAAACTAGATATATCTGGTCGCTGGCATTCGGTAAGGATGGGACTTTGTTTGCGGGGACAGGCGACCCCGCGAATGTCTATGCCATCGACAAGGCCGGGCACGGACAGCTCTATTACACGACCGGTCAAGGGCACGTGACTTCTCTCGCGGTGGATTCGGAAGGCCGGTTGCTGGCGGGCTCGGAGCCGAATGGGATTCTGTATCGCATCACGGGTAGAGAGAAGGCATTCGTTCTTTACGATGCGAGTCTGCCGGAAATTCACGCGATCCGCACGATGCCGGATGGGACGGTTTATGCGGCTGCTCTCGGCGGGGCGCTGTCGAATAAGGCTGGTGCGATGGCCACTTATTCTACCGGGACAAGCGCGGTGACGGTGAGCGCTCCGGCTGCGAGCGTGACGGTGACCGATACACAGGCTTCGCCTCCGGATGTGAAGAAGGCGGCTAATGCAACGGCGACGCAAGTCTCTACGCAGCAGACTGCGTCCGCGGTTTCGCCCGCTGTCGAGATTCCGGGGATGGACAAGTCCGCGATCTATCGCATCAACCCCGATAACACGGTGGAGACGCTGTGGTCTTCGAAGGACGAGAACATTTACGACCTGGTGATGCAGCCGAATGGCGATATTCTGTTCGGAACCGACGTGCAGGCTCGGATTTATAGTCTGGGGCCGGACCGGAAGCCAGCGTTGATTGTGCAGGCGAATGAAGGCGAGGCGACGCGGTTGATGGAAAGCGGCGGCGGCGTGCTGGCGGCGACCGGGGACAGCGGCAAACTTTTTCGTTTAGCACCGCAAGGGAGCGCGGAGCAGTTAGGGGCGAAGGGCACGTATGAATCGCCGGTGCACGATGCCAACACGGTGGCGCGATGGGGCCGGATTACGTGGCGGCAGCGCGGCGGCACGGTCAGTTTTCAGACTCGGACTGGGAATTCGATCCGGCCGGACCAGACTTGGAGCGATTGGTCGGCTCCGCTGCGCGATCCGAAGAATTCTCTGATTCCGAGTCCGAACGCGCGATACATACAGTGGCGCACAGAGTTGAGCGGGCCGGCTGCCATTGAAGATGTGTGGCTCGCATATCTGCCGCAGAACAATCCTCCGGTAGTGCGGAGCATAAACGTAGCGATGGTTCCGTCGAGCGGTTCGCAGTCCAAGGGATCAGGGGTGGCCGGTGGCGGGGCGTACACGATTACGGTGACTGACACGGGCGAGACGGCGGCGTCCACATCGAGCGGCACGTCGATGCAGGCGATCTCGCACGGGCAGGGTGCGCAGATCCAGGTGGTGTGGCAGGCGGACGATCCGGACGGCGACAAGCTGGTGTACTCGCTGTGGTTTCGCGGCGAGGATGAGACGACATGGAAGCTGATCCGGCTGAATATGCCGGAGAATTCTTTCCTGATCGACGGGGATGCGTTTGCGGATGGGCGTTATTTATTCCGCGTGGTTGCGAGCGACCGGCCGTCGAATCCGCCGGCGCTGGCTCGGGATGCGGAGTTGGTGAGCTCGCCGGTGCTGATCGATAATACGCCGCCGGTGGTGACGATCGGCACGCCGCGGCGGTTGGGGAACCGTCTCGAAATGGACGTGGACGCGGTGGACGCGACTTCACCTTTGCACCGGTGCGAGTATTCGATTAATGCGGGGTCGTGGGTTCCAGTGGAGGCGGCCGATGGGGTGACCGACGCGCCGCATGAGACGTTCCACATTGTGTTGGATAATCTGCGGGCGGGTGAACAGTTGATTGTAGTGCGGGTATATGACACGGCGAATAATGCGGGGCTCGCGAAAGTGGTTGTGCGGTAGCAATCGCTCTAAATATTACACAAGCTAAATAATCGATTGCGCGTGAGTTGCGGGCGCGGGTGGCCCCGCGCCTACGCACGCGGACGGGTGTGCGTAGGCGCTATAGGCCGTTAAGGACGTTAAAATGCACACAGGCCAGGCGATTGATTCGGTGGGAGTTGCTGGAGCGAGTCGCCCCGCGCCTACGACCATTTGAGGGGTGGTCGTAGGCGGCTTTTGGCAGGCTGGGATATTCGGATTTCAATTAGCTGGGCAGGCGTGTCTCCGAACACGTTTGAGGTGAAGGAGACGGCTTGCGGGTCGCGTGATTCTCGACCTCAGAGTAGGTGGTGGTCGTTCGGTTTGATGGGGTGGTCGCGGTATGTGGCTGGAATGATGGGGAATTTAGATGCAATTTGGTGGGGAACGAACGTTTTCAGATCTTTTTTCGCGGTGCACGCCCGCGAATCGAGTGCATTTGCGATCTCTGGATTCGGTGCGGGTTTGCCGATCGCCAGCGCGTTGCTCCGGAATGATCCGACACGAGCCTGCTTTGGCTATGAATTCAGCGAATGAAATGAGAGTTAATCACATGCAAGTCCGCGGCGCCAACTTCGACTTCGAACCCAAGACGCCTGCCGGGGTTGCCGCGTCCACCACTGTGGCTGTCTTTATCCGTGAATGCGATGACGTAGGAGTCTCTGTTTCGCAAGAGCGTAATGCGATAGTCCGCTAACTTCAGCTTCCGCTGCTCAAGAACTGGTACAGCCACGAGTATGGCCGCCAGGCTTCCGCTATGCAAAGCGCCCGCCAGTTTGAAATGGGCGTTAAAATCTCTTGCCTCCAGAGTCGAGAGCACGAGGCCGTCGCGCACTGCAATCTCTCGCGTCTCGTCGTCCTCGGGAGTAAAAATAACGACGGTATTGCCGTTCTGTAAAACCCGCACTGCGTAGGTTCTGACGTCCCGATCGTGACCGAGATGCTGCAGCGCAGCCCGGATCTCTACGATGCTTCTTCCCTCAATCGAGTCGAGCACCTTTATCTGCTCAATTTGCCCCATACTGGTTCTCCCCTCCATTTTAGAATGTTGTGTCGGCGCCTTTTGCCGGATCGTAGACGCGGAAGCCGCCGCTTGGCGTTCCGAGATAGCCCCTGTAGCCGGCATTACCCGCGCCATCATGGGCAATGCCACTCTTGTCCGTCGCCGAAAAGTTATCGCTATTGAAATCGTCCCGAGTGGGGTCACTCGTGCGCACTGCTGCGCCCGTCGCCGGGTCCGCTGTCGAGTAGTCGCCGTGAGTATGATAATCACCCAGAACAGTCGCACCTGGGGGCGGGACAGCATTGGACGGGTTTACTCCCTGATCTGAACCTTTAAGAGGCCCAGTATAGTAGTAATTTCCATCTGAACCTCGGAATATTAGACCGCCGTACTCGCGGTTATCGCGGATGGAGGCCGGGTTTGCGGTGCACAGCGCGGCATGCGCAGCCTCATCCCCGCTCTTGAATGGACCAGTGCCGCTTGCGGGACACAAGGCGACTGTAGTGTAAACAGGCCGGGTGGAATCGCTCGCAGAGCACGGATTGGAGGGGCGCCGTTTGGGCATGGTCAGGCGAGCGTCTGAATGATATGGTCAATGTAGACTTCGAGGCGTCTGTACAGCCGCTCCGCACGGTCCTCCGGATTTGTCACGAGCGTGTCGCCAAGTGCCTTGCCGATCCAGGCGTAGAGGGGATCGGTCAAGGCACCATGCCCAAAGCCGAATAACACAGCAGCGACGAACGCGCGATACCGGCCGGAGCAAATACCATGCGCCTCACTTATTTGAAGTGAGCGCGAAATGAGCGGACGCAGGTGCTCCGCGCCAACATACCTGTATTTTTGGGGGTAGCACGCATCGAACCGGGCGAGGATAGCTTCGGTCAGCCCTCCGGGCGCGTAGTCGCCCAGCATATTGGCACGGCGGGCGTTCTTGAGCGCATTCAATGCATGGGTATCGTTCGGGCCAGCGACGCTCTCAAAATAGGTGGCACTAGCGCGATAAAGCTGACTGGCACGCCAAGTTTGATCCGGGTACTCTAAATCTTGAAGGGCTGCCCCCGCCCACGGATATTGCGGGTCACTGTCAAAATCCGAACCCAATGAACACATAAGTTCCAGGTAAAGCCGGACAGGCCCATGGGTGGTGAACCCGTAACTTCGAGCCCGGCTAATCCCTAACTGAACTGCATTCGTTATTCCTGCCGTCCCCGCTACGCGAGCTAATTCCGGTGCAAACCGCGAAAGATGCTCCACCATTTCACGCTCAAAGTGTTGCTCCGCGGCAGCGCTAAACGACGCGAATTGAGATTGACGGATGAGCATGGGTCCTCTGCTTATACCATTGCTTGATACGATCAGCGGATCTAGCGGATCTATTCTACCGAGCCCTGATATATGCTACTACTCCAACTGACGTTCGGGTGTTTAGGGCTGCAAGTCGCGCGATTATCATTTAGATGCAAGTTGGTGGGAAACGAAGAAATTCACTTCGGGAATCGGAGCCATCGAAGATTCTTGTAGCGAGCTTCGATATAAGGGCGGCGTGCGGCCTTTGGAGAGCGCGAGCCCGAGTAGGATTTGGCCCAGCGACGGAGGTCGTCAGGGGCATTGGGATCGGCGAGGATTGCGGCGCGCTCCCGTTCGCCCGCCACGCGTTGTTCAGGGATAAAATCCTCAAGCATTGCGCGAGCCTCATGGCCGACCGGCCAATAACTGGGCACTTGGCCGGCATCGGAGGTCATCGGCTGCAGCGCGGCGATGGCGCGGGAATGAAAAGCTGGCCGGAACCGCACCATTTGTCCCAGGGCGAAAACGGCCCAGAATCTCGCTTCGGGATCGGGGTCGTCGAGACATCGTATGCAAGCGTCTACCGCGCCGGTCTTGTAAGCGTTGTCGATGCAAGTGAGCGCTTCGGCCGCGCGGCCGCGAACCAAGCTCGTTTCCGCGCGGTTTTCGAGGACGCCGATCAACATTTTGGTTCTAGGCGGAGTTTCGACATACTGAAAGAACTGCGCGGTGGCGGCTCTCCGCTGTTCATCCGGATCTTCCCACAAAATCCGCTCCAATCGGTCTTCGTCGTTCTGCGACAGGCGGAGTTCCCGATGGGGGAACGCAGATATCAGGCTCCATGCGGTGGTCCCATCGCAGTCGAGAAAATGATCGAGGAGGGGACGATAAGGGTCCGCGCATTTTGCGAGCGCCAGGAGTTCCGCGGCCATTTTGCGCTCCGCTACCGGCGCGGTTCGGTCTTCTGTAGTTCCGACGAGCGATTCCTGGAACGTCCGGTGCGTCCGTTCGAGGCGTTTGATGCGGAGGGCGAAAGACGGTTCGGCTTGTGAGGCAATTCGGATTGCTTTTCTTAGCCGGTTCTCGACTCGTTTGCGCATCAGAACAGTACGTCCCAGAGTGGCACGCTCATTGTCTCCTCAGTTTTGAGAGAAATAATGTGAGCGGAAAATCCTGCGCGGCATCTGTAGTTCGTATTGCCCGCCAGTTCTTAAATGCGCCGCTCGCAAGGTTTATTTGGGCAATCGCGTCCGTTCGCGGACTCGGCTATGGAACTCACCGTCAAAATGAAAATGGGGGCTGACCTAACCGTGTTCCCTGAAGATCGCAGTATGCCTGCGGTCTCTTTTCTAATCGCACTGATCACCCAACAGTTCCCTTGCAAAAAAGCCCATTAACAAGAGGCGCTGTCGAAACGCACGCTTTGGCGAGACGCTGGGAAGGCCGCTTGTGCAGAAAGAGGTAAAGCCCAATCGCTGCGGTCAAAAACGCGAGTAAAGCGGCGAGCACTTTAACCAACGATTCCCACTCTGACCCGCTCTTAAAGTTAGCTTTCAAACGAGCGGGCTTCGGCCCGCCCAGCCGACCCAGCGAACGCGAAAGCGCAAGTTGCCGTAATTCGCGCCGTACAAACGCCTCTAATTCCCCATACGCCCCCGCATCTCGTTGCGGTGACCGCAAGGTGCGGACACCAGCGGCAGACGCGCGACGTTCATAATCTTCGCGCCGTGCCTGCCTTCCGATTTGCAAGGACCGGATCATCCGTTGTTCCAACTTCGATAACTCAGGATCAGACAATAGGGCGGGGCATTCCTGTCCCAACCGCTTTCCGATTCAATTTGCTCTACAAGACTGTTGCGCTGCCGCTCTAGAATCAGAGCAGATACGCGCATCTCGCGATTTTCGAGCCAAATTACTGCCTTCACGTTTTTCAGCCAACAACTCTTGGTCTATCTGTACCTCTTGCTGATCCCGCTCCCCTGAAGAACATATACGATTGGGGCAACCGCTCCCTGCCGGTCACGGCTCGGTTACGGGTCGAAATTCTTCATCAACATTGGTGGGCCGCAGGCCCATGGGCACTCCGTTGAAGAACATGTCGAGAAAATCACGGGCTATTTCCGCTCCCTGCCGGTCACGGCTCGGTTACGGTCGTTGTTCTTCATCGACTTCAGGCCCATGGGCACTCCCTGCGGCGGGCTAGCGCAGCAACGGTGAGACTCATCCTCTTCAAGTTCCTGAAAGCTGGCTGGCCGCGTGTCACGTCGCATCCACGCGGTATAACTGCCAGGTGTTGCCGCTTCCACAGCAACCATAACCCGGGCGATATGCGCCTTGACGAAGGCCCAGTTATTCGTGCTCAGCACAACCAACGCCATCTTTCGCCCGGTCAGATTTTGCTGGTAACTCAATTCCCGATCCGCAGTGATGAACAAATCGAAGCCCGCTTCTTCCGCTGCATTGAGCAAAGCCCCATTCTTCAAACCAGACCAGCCTTGATATCAGGCCGTGACAACCGTATGGCCGCCCTCGACGATCAACCTCAGTTTTTACGGAACGCTATCATCGAGGGGAATTTCATCCAACGTGCAACGTTTCCAATGTGCTCTTAGCCGCGAAGTCAAGAACGCACTGAACCTGCTGGCGCGTGACGTGAAAGTTTTCCAAAACCTCTTCGATTGGAGAATTTTTCAAGGTCTCGAAAATCGCCGCTACGGGGACACGCGTACCGCGAAACACCCACGCGCCGCTAACCTTGCCGGGAATGCTCTCCACCACGGGGCATTGTGACCAATCGAGACTTGCCATTGTGTGCTCCTTTCCCAGGGTAACGCGTGCGCGGCCACCGAAGCCCGCCCGCGGAATAACCGGGGATTCGTTTCATCGATCTATTGTTCGCGTAGCCCGTCCGAAAAGTTAAGCCTCAAGGTTATCATTAGCTCATGTCCGACACCCCCCTAGCCGGTCTCGCATCGCCCGACGTTCTGGCCCGCGCGCGAAAAATCAAGCTTTTCTTAATGGACGTGGACGGCACTCTCACGGATGGCGGGGTGTGCCTGATATCCAATACTGCGGCCGATGGGTCTGGCGCTGCTAACGTCTCAGAGATGAAAGTCTTCAACGCAAAAGATGGACAGGGTCTTTCACTCGCAAATACCATGGGCATCAAAACGGGTTTCATTACAGGCCGCCGCTCACCCGCGGTGGCCAAGCGTGCCGAAGAGCTCAGGGTAACGTTTGTGTATCTGGGGCAAGCGAAAAAGGCCCAGGCGTTCCAGGAATGCGTCGAGAAGGCCGGAGTCAGCGAGGAAGAAGTGGCCTACATGGGCGACGATTTGCCGGACATCCCGCTCGCCAAACGCGCCGGGCTGGCCGTTTCCGTAGCCGATGGAGCGGACGAATTGAAAGCGGTCTGCCACTATGTAACGCAGCGGCTGGCTGGCCGCGGCGCTGCGCGCGAAGTGATAGAACTGATTTTGAAGGCGCAAGGGCGCTGGGAAGAGGCCGTACCGCTGGCCTTGGCTTGAGACAGGCAAACGGTATACTGACGCTCATACCCTTCTGTTTGGAGAATCCATGCGAACTGCAATTGCCATTGTGTTGGCGCTCTCTATCGAGTTACCCGCCGGGGAACCATCGCCCGCGCCACTTCTCGGATTCACGTCGCGAGGGACGGCAACCGAGCTCGAATGGGAACGGAAATTTCGAGCGATCCCGGAGGCTGCGCGCATTCACGCCAACATGGTCCAGCTTGCCGCGCATCCCCATAATGTCGGTTCGGAATACCAGAAGGAGAACGCCGAGTGGCTCGTTGCGCGTTACAAGGAGTGGGGCTGGGATGCCCATATAGAACAGTTCGACGTGCTCTACCCGACCCCGAAGACACGCCTGCTGGAACTTGTCGAACCCGTCAAATTTCGCGCGAAGCTCGATGAGGCGCCATTGCCTGGCGACCCCTACAGCCATGAAAAAACTACGCAGCTTCCCGGATTCAACATCTACTCGGCCGACGGCGACGTAACGGCTCCGCTGATTTATGTGAACTACGGGATGTTGGCGGACTACGACGAGTTGGACCGTTACGGCGTTTCCGTAAGAGGCGCGATTGTGATCGCGCGCTACGGTGGCGGCTGGCGCGGGCTAAAGCCGAAACTCGCTTACGAACACGGTGCGGTAGGATCCATCATCTATTCCGATCCGGCCGACGACGGCTATGTTCAGGGCGATGTCCTCCCCAAGGGTCCCATGCGGCCCGCCGATGGAGTGCAGCGCGGAAGCGTGGCGGATATGACTCTGTACTCGGGCGATCCGCTAACGCCGGGGATCGGTTCGGTGCCGGGGGCCAAACGGCTGCCGCTTTCGGAGGCAAAAACATTGATGCGGATTCCTGTTTTGCCGATAAGCTACGGCGACGCGCGGCCTTTGCTGGAAGCGCTCGACGGACGCGTGGTTCCCGCCGGTTGGCGCGGCGGACTTCCTATCACGTATCACTTCGGGCCGGGACCGGCCAAGGTTCATCTGAACCTGGCGTTCAACTGGGACACCAAGCCCGTACTCGATGTCGTCGCCACCTTGAAGGGTTCCGAAGAACCGGACGTCTGGATTGTGCGCGGGAACCATTACGACGGTTGGGTGAACGGTGCGGACGACCCGATTTCAGGGCAATCCGCTCTCTTAGAGGAGGCGCGTGCGCTGGGCGAGCTGGTCAAACAGGGCTGGCGCCCGAAGCGAACGCTGGTCTACGCGGCCTGGGATGGCGAGGAGCCGGGCTTGATTGGATCGACGGAGTGGGTGGAAACACATGCGCAGGAGTTGAGCGAACATGCCGCGCTTTATCTGAACACGGATGAAACTGGAAGGGGATTCTTCGGCGGAGGCGGATCGCACTCGCTGGAAGCGCTGGTCAACGAAGTAGAGAAAGATATCGTCGATCCGGAAACTAATGTATCGATCTGGAAGCGTCAGCAGGCGGCTCTCCTGGCGGGCGCAGGCAGGCGAGCGGGAGCCGGCAAGGGCGACGATATTCTGAAAAAGTCCACCCTCCCTCTGCAGGCGATCGGAAGCGGCTCCGATTTTGGCGCGTTCCTCGATCACTTGGGAATTGCTTCGCTGAACATCGGGTTTGGCGGGGAGGACGCCAGCGGCACTTATCACTCCGCGTACGACACACCCTGGTTTGAAGACAAGTTCGGCGATAAGGACGAGGTCTATGGGCGGCTAACGGCACAGACCGCCGGCATCTTGATCATGCGAGTGGCGGACTCCGAGGTCCTGCCCTATGATTTCAAAATCCTGTCGCGGACAGTGCGGGAGTACGGGACCGAGGTGAAGGACCTCGTCAAATCCATGCAGGCGGACGCCGCGATCCGCAAGAGGAACATCGATCTCGGCATTTACACTTTGACCAACGATCCGAAGCGTCCCATCAACGCTCCCCCGTTGCTATCCTCGCCTCCCGATCTGGATTTTCGCGATTTCGACGCATCGCTCGGCCAGTTGGATAAGGCTGCCGACCAATACAATCTGGAGCTGGCGAGAATGGAGACCTCACCGGTTGAGAGCCGGCGCATGTTGAATGCGAAATTAGCGCTTGCGGAACGCAAGTTGACGAGTCCGCAAGGGCTGCCTGGCCGTTCCTGGATGATACACCTGCTTTATGCGCCGGGAACCTACACGGGTTATGGCGCTAAGACGCTTCCCGGCGTCCGCGAGGCTCTCGAACAAGGCCGCTACCAGGAGGCCAAAGAGCAGTTGGCGCTGCTATCCAAAGCCGTGGCCGGCGAGGCCGCTTTTATCGAGCAGATCGCAACGCAGTTTAGGGCCTTGAGCAATTAGCACAAATTTTTTTCGAATTTTTCCGTTTTCGCGATCCCTTCGCGGGATCTTCTCCGCCATGAGTTGGTGAGAACGGCTGAGAGCCGCTCAACAAGGAGAATATTATGAAACACCGACTCTTGATTTTGATCGCCCCTCTGATTGCGGCCGCCGCTCTAGCGCCGGCTCCCGTGGCGGCCCAGAACCTGAACCAAATGATTCAGAACCAGATCAACATGCAGCGGATGGGCGACCAGACGGCCATGGCCGGCGCGCGCACCTATTACAACTACGCGCTACAACTGCGGCGCATGGGGTACACCGGCCCGATTCCAACCGGAGTCACCGCCGAATCGCTGAACGCCACGAACCAGCAGCTTCAGCAGCAGATGCAGTCCAACTTTCAGCGGACACAGCAGAACATGCGCGCTACCTGGGACGCGACCACGTCCACCAGCAACGCCATCACGCGCGGCTGTTCCTACCAATACTGGAACGGCACCCGCTGGATCTGCCAGTGAATCGGGAGGGAGAAGGTTGAGTAAACCTTCTCCCCGTCTTATGAAAAAAACAATTCAGCAGGATTTCGCCGGCAGGGGAATTCAAGACGGCGGGTTACTTCTCCTATCGCCGGAGACCGCACTGGACTTCCTCGACGAGTGTGAGAGAAGAGGAATCACACTGCTGGGGTTCGATGGCTTTCGTAGAGAAGGAGAGTCCGCATTCTTCACGGAGTACATGGTCGATTTGTCTATCGGTGAGTTTGCGAACGTATCGCCAATTGAAAAGTTGAACCTGGCCAGACGATTCATCCAGCAACGTTCGCATGAAAACGTCGTATTTGAAATGGTTGTCGGTGAGGACGAGAACGGCTGAGCCGCTCGAAAGGGGAGAATTCATGACACACTTACTTTTTATGTCGATCGCCGCCCTGATTGCGGCCGCCGCTCTTCCGCCGGCTCCAGCGGGGCCTCGGGATATCAATCGAACGGTTCAGAAACAAAGCAATATGCAGCCTGCGGACGAGAAGGCCGCGGCGGCCGCTCAAGCCTTTAGTAACTACGCGCTAAAGCTGCGGCAAATGGGCTATACAGAACCGTATCCGGCCGGTGTGACTCCGGAAGACGTCATCAAACGCGAGCCTTGTAACTGCTGCTGCAGATTCAAAAATCGGGACTCAATCCACTCCATATACGACGCCATCGTTCGAGGCTGCGCGAATGTGTACTGGGATGGCTCACGCTGGGTATGCCAGTAATGACGGAAATCAGAATTACGGCTTTCTAAGTCCGCTCCGGCCGGCGAGGAACTCAGCCATCCTGGCATCCAACTTGCGCCGGAGCGCCGAACTGGAACCCCGACCTCGATCCACTGGGAGAACCTGTAATGCCTTCTTCTCGGTCTCGATCGCGCGAGCAGACTCCCCAGTCTGGTAATAAGCCTGTGCCAGAAGATCGAGAGTTTCACTGTCCGGCGCACCGGCTTTCCGGAGCGACTGTTGGGCGTAATCGAGGGCCGTCGCGGGCTCGCGGAGATCGGAGGGAGTACATTGCAGGAAGGTCGTCGCATACGCGAACAACTCGTCCGCGGTAACATCCGGGCGGGCCGCTAATCTCCGTGTGATCGCCAACGCATCCATGGTCATTTTGCGCGCCTCTTCACGCTTGCCGTTTTTCTCCATCGCTTCCGATACGAAGAGCAGCGTCTCCGCGCGGCGGCTCGCAACCAAAACATTTCCGGGCTGCGCGGCGGCTAGCTGGTCGAGAATGCCGAGCACCTTCCGATAGTCGGCTAACGCCCCGGGATCTCCTATTTTGGAGCGCAGGTCGCCGGAATAACGCAGCGTTATAGCGAGGGCCATGGCGGCTTGTGAGTTCACCTTGCGATATCCGAGCGCCACGCGTTGCAGAGCTTCGGCATTCGAAGGTTCGCCGGCCGACACCGTTTCCAACTCTTGCAGTATGGAGCGATATTCGCTCAACCCGCGTTTGAAGTCGCCGCGCGCGATATCGATATCGGCGATTCTTAGACGCACCAGGGCCTGTCCGTTTTTCGCTTTCTGGCTATCGGGGTTCCGCGCCACCTGCTCCTCATAGATCCGCAGCGCTTTCCTGTAGCTTTCAAGAGCGGCCGCGGGATTCCCGAGGTTCGGGAGTCCGGAGTGTCCCAGCAGATCTCCACGAACCTGATAAATATTCGCGAGGTCTGCAAGGAGTTCCTCATTGGGCGGATTCGACGTCCTTAGCGGGTCCAAGAGCGCCGCGGCCTGCTGGAAATGAGAGTCGCCTTCGCTGGGCTTGCCGAGGATCGGCAGCACCTGCGCCAGCGATTTATGGGAGCGCGCCAAATAGCGGCGAGCCAATAAATCGTTGGGGTTCGCCTGCATCAATCCCTGGCCGATTCGCAGCGCTTCGCTATAGCTTTGGAGCGCGCCCTTGGGATCGCCAACGTTCGCGGCATAGGGATTGCCCTGGACGTCGCCGACTTTCAAGTAAGCTTCAGCGAGCTCGCGCTCCAGGCCGGTATCGCCATGAGCCTCCTTTTCAAGCTTGCTCAAGTATTCGAGCGCCCGTTGCACCACCAATTTTCGGGCCGGCGTGGATCCTGGCAGATGCTGAATGGCGTCGTGGAATTCGAAGAGAAACGAAGTGGCGAGCTTGCGCACATCGTTGAACTGTTGCTGCGCGTTGGCCCGCTCTCTTTCGGCCACGCGTGCCTGCCATGTCGCGGCGAGAATTCCGCCGGTGAGCGAGATCCCAACCAGCGCCGCCGCCGCAACACCGACCCTGTTCCGCCGGACGAACTTCTCCGCCCGGTATGCCCAGGTATCGCGGTGGGCCGAAACCGGCAAACCTTCCAGGTGGCGGCGCAGATCCTCCGAAAATTGTTCGGCCGAGGCGTAGCGGCGATGCGGTTCCTTGCGGAGCGCCCGCAAAACAATATTGTCGAGATCGCCCCGCAATTGCCGTTGCAGTTTGCCTGTGACAGCCGTGCTGGGCGGCTCCGGTTCCTGGTCGCAGACGGCCAGCATCATTTCGTGAGGAGAGTCGGTTTTCAACCGGTAAGGCGATCGCGAAGCCAACAGCAGATACAGCAGGACACCGAGAGAGTACACGTCGCTGGCGGTGGTGATGGGCTCTCCGCGCATCTGCTCGGGACTCGCGTAGCCGGGGGTCATGGGGCGGTATTCGGCTCTGGTAAGGTCGCCGAACATTTCCGGCTTGACGAGCTTGGCGATACCGAAATCCAGAAGTTTGACAACGCCGTCCTTCGTGACAAGAATATTGCTGGGCTTCAGATCGCGATGGACCACCAGATTCTGATGAACATACTGCACGGCCGAGCAGACCTGCCGGAAGAGCGCGATGCGTTCGTTGAGAGGTAACTGGCCCTGTTCGCAAT
>JBEKUT010000050.1:0-24015 GCA_049514735.1 Bryobacteraceae bacterium | reverse complement strand
ACATTCACCCCGACGTTGTGATGCCCGTAATGCTCGGCGTGCTGCTCGGATCGCTGATGGGGGCGCGGCTGCTCGGCGGCGCGCGCATACAATCCCTGCGCATCCTTTTTGCAGTAGTGGTGGGAGCGCTCGCAGTCGAGATGATTTACGGCGGTCTTACAGGACGGTTATGAAACTACTGACGGATGGGCAAATCGATATTGCAATCGGGATGATTCTGCGGATCGGAGTGATCTTGTCGGCGATTCTGGTCGCGGCCGGCGGCATCGGTTACCTGACCGGGCACGGATCGACGCCAGCCCCGGCGGAGCTGATCTCGATTCCGGCAATTTTGGGTGGAGCTTTCGCCGGCCAGCCGCTTTTTATCGTGCAGCTCGGACTATTGGTGCTCATGGCGACACCCATCGTCCGCGTGATCGCCTGCGTGGCCGGATTCGCGTTGGAGCACGACCGTGTTTATGCCGTTATCTCGGCGATTGTTTTGAGCTGCCTGATTTTCAGTCTGATCTAACCGCGCGGGGTAACATGTGTTTGATCGGTTTCGTCGAGTAATTGAACAATGGGTAGCAACGGACCGGTTCGAATATTGATTGTGGAAGACAATCGCGGCGACGTTCTTCTTGTCCGCGAAGCTCTCAAAGATTCCGCGATGCCGTTCGAACTGACCCACGTCAGCGACGGGGAACAGGCTCTCGATTTTCTGCATCGCCGCCCTCCATATGGAGACGTTGCCCGGCCGCATCTGGTGCTCCTCGATTTGAACCTCCCGAAACACGATGGATGGGAGGTGCTCGACGAGATCCGCTCCCTGCCGGAGTTCGCCGATACGCCGGTGGTAATTCTCAGTTCTTCCGGGAACCCGGAGGATCGGGAGCGGGCAGCTTGCACGCCGAATGCTCTGCACATCAAGAAACCATCAACGCTCGACGAGTTCCTTGCCATCGGCGATGAAATCGCGCGATTCTGGTGCGAGAGTTCGAATCATCTCGTGAAACCGACCTCTTCTTTAAAAGCTTCGAGAGAGTTGTAAACGATGGGGCAATAGGTGGCGCGGTCGGGCATCTGCCACATGCGGTTAACGAACGAGCCGGAACCGCGGACCAGGTGGGGAAAATCCTCGCAGGTGTTGGGGCGCGCTTCATAGACGGTGCATTCATTCCCGCTCAGGAAAACGCAGCCAGTCTCGGTCCGCTTGAGGATGCGTCCCTCCTCTTCGCTAATCGTGGTGTAGTCGCGAAGAAAAACCTCTCTCTTTATCCGAAGAAAGCGTACCAGCTTTTGGATATCGCGTTCGGTGAGCGTCGTGGTAGCGACGCGGCAGCAGTTGGCGCAGGCGAGGCAATCGATACCTTCTTCGATTTCCTGCGCGATGATCTTGAGCCTCCGTTCGACAAAGTTGTGACGCTTGAGGTGTTGGCGGAGGCGCTTGTTCTCTTCGAGCTTCTTTTCGCCGAGACGGCGAATCTGGACCAGATCGGTCAGCATACTACCAGTGTCACCTGTTTGCGTTATCCTGTGACTGTTTTGCACCGGCTTTTTCCTCTCGTTTTTGTTGTTTTTGCCGCGCCGGCCCAGGAGCGGTTGCCCGCCGGACCTGGGCGCGACACCGTCAAGAAGGTCTGCAGCACTTGCCACAGCGCGGAAAATGTTGCCGGGATGGCGAAGACGCGAGACGAATGGGGCGACCTGGTCGGCGACATGGTTGCGCGCGGCGCGCAGGGCACGTCCGATGATTTCAACGACATTGTCGATTACCTGACCGCGCACTTTCCACCGCGGCCGAAGATCAATGTCAATAAAGCTACGGCCTCGGATCTGGAAACCGATTTGGGTTTGCCGGCGAAGGATGCCGCGGCGATCGTCGAATATCGAGAGGCGAAGGGGAACTTCAAAAGCCTTGACGATCTCCGGCAGATTCCGGGCATCGACTTTAAGAAAATTGCTGCAAGACGCGATCGTCTGGCGTTTTAACTTCGCGCCACTCGCGGCTTCGGGCGGAATCGAGAACTGCATCGGTTACAAGATCGGTGGCGAGACCGTCGCGGAATGTCGGGGCGGCCTGTTTCCCTTCCCCGAGCGCCTGCAAGAAATCGGCCGCCTGGTGGATGAAGGTGTGCTCGTAACCGATCTGGAGGCCCGGCACCCACCAGTGTTTCATGTAGGGATGGTCGCCGTCGGTGACGTGGATACTGCGCCAGCCGCGCGTGCTGCCCTCGTCGCAGTGATCGAAGAATTGGATGCGATGCAGATCGTGCAGGTCCCACATCGCCGATCCGTGCGCGCCATTGATTTCGAGCGTGTAGAGGGCTTTGTGGCCGCGGGCGTAACGCGTTGCTTCGAACGTCGCGAGCGAACCATTCCGAAACCTGCACAGAAATGCGCTGGCGTCGTCGATTCCGACCGGCTCCATTCGGCCGCTCAGATTGTGCTTCCGTTCCTTGATGAATGTCTCGGTCATTGCCGACACTTCGGCGATCGGTCCGTTGAGCCAGAGCGCGGTGTCGATGGTATGCGCGAGCAAGTCGCCGGTTACGCCGCTTCCGGCAACGTTTATATCCAGCCGCCAGAGGCCTTCGCCGCCCTGCGGCAGGTCGTGCGAGATGGTCCAGTCCTGAAGAAACTTGGCGCGGTAATGGAAGATGCGGCCCAGGCGGCCCTCATCTATTAATTGCTTGAGCAGGACTACGGCTGGCACGCGGCGGTAGTTGTACCAGACCATGTTGGGAACGCCCGCAGCTTCTACGGCCGCCGTCATCTCCGACGCTTCCGCAGCGTTTCGTCCCAGCGGTTTTTCGCACAGCACCATTTTGCCGGCCTCGGCCGCTGCGATGGCGATATCGTGATGCGTGTCGTTGGGGCTGGCAATGTCGATGAGGTCGATGTCCTTGCGATCGATTAATCGACGCCAGTCGGTCTCGAATGTCTCATAGCCCCAGTTGTCCGCGAAGGCTCGAACGCGGTCCGCGTTGCGCGCGCACACTGCCTTCAACACGGGACGATAGGGCACTTCGAAAAATTGGTTCACCTGGCGGAACGCGTTGGAATGGGTGCGTCCCATGAACCCGTAGCCGACCGTTCCGATGTTCAGGCTTTTGCTTCCCATGGCTTCACCGCTTCATCCCATCCGTGCGCGTTTCGCACTGCGATCATCGTCGCGAGGACGTCGCGCCAGGTGTCTGCCCGCATCATGACTTCGTTCGGAAACATGCAGCCGTCCCAACAGATGTGCTGGAACGCGCAGGTCGGCGAGCCGCCTTCATCGCGCATCCACGCTCCGGCGACTTCGACGATATTCATTTTGCCGTTCGGATCGCGCGGGAGGCAGTGACGGCCGGTCTTATCGTGCGATCCGGCGCCTTTGACCGTGGCATCGTTTTGCGCGACGTGAAAATCGATGGTCCAGGGACGTAATGCCCGCGTCATGGTTTGGATTGCTTCTTCCAAAATTTCGGGGTCGGACCAGTCGAAGACTTCAGGCAAGATGCGATCTTCGGGTGCGTTCACACCCATGGTGAACAGGAGCGTGTGCGCCATGTCGGCTTGAAAACCGAGCGTTTCGGGACGGCCCACCATCTCGAGCAGCTCAACCATGCGCTTCCAGCTATGCATTCCACCCCAGCAGATTTCGCCTTCTGCCGCGAGACGCTCGCCGGATCCTTCGGCGACCTTGCAGGCTTCACGAAATGTTTTGGCGATGAGCTTGGTGTTCGCGCGAGGGTCTTTGGCCCACTCCGCGGGGCTGGCGGCCGAATCGATTCGCACGATTCCGTAGCGGCGAATGCCGAGTTTACGCAGCTTCCCGGCGATCAGGCAGGCTTTGCGAACCTGGGTTACGAAATTAGTTCGATCTTCTTCGGAGCCCATGGCGGAGCCGCCGCCGGTGGGCGGCCAGACGGGCGCTACGAGCGAACCGATCACGAGTCCGCGCGAAGCGATGCGATCGGTGAGACGCTTCAGATCGTCGTCGGATGATTCGATGTCGACGTGCGGAGCGAATAAAAATAGATCGACGCCTTCGAACTTCACGCCGTCTACTTCCGCGGCGGCCGTTAGGTCGAGCATGGTTTCGAGATCGATGGGCGGCTCGGAATCGGGGCCTTTGCCGACCAACCCCGGCCACATGGCGTTGTGCAGAGCCGGATAAGGATGTTGGTTTTTCATAGGTCCGAATTTCCTGGGCCGTCCTGAGTCACTTCTCCAAACCGGATCGTGGCTGGTGTCGCGATTTCTAAACATAGCGTCATAATTTGCGTATGTCCGCTTGCTGCCCGCGCGCGGTTCTGAAGCCGAGGCCCGTGGAGGACCGCTCCCTGCCGGTCACGGCTCGGTAACGGAGCACTGGCGTGACGCGGGGGAGTTGCGCGAATACTTCTGACGACCATGTTTAGCTCGCTGGTGTTGTGCAGCGCCGGATAGGGATGTTGGTTTTTCATAGGTCCGGATTCCCGGGGCCGAAATGTTTCAGGATTACCAACGGCTCAGAGGCGCTGGTATTCTCGACGTGAACACCTTCTCTTGCGGCGTCGCGGGTCACGAACAACTCATCCTGAGTCATCTCTCCAAATCGGATCATAGCTGGCGTTGCGATTTCGTGTTCGCCGACAACGCCGTGACCCTGAGTGACGATTAATCCATACGCCGCGCTGTCTCGAACCGTGGCCGTGCGGTTGGGCTGGACGGTCAGTTCTTTCGCGGAATAATATGGCGTTCCGTATGTGATCCACTTTTCACAATGACCATCGGATGCCCCGGCTGGTTTCGGAAATACCTTGTTAGTTTTTCCGAACTCGGGATTTACGTTGGCATCCCAATCCAGCATGGAGACGAGGAAGTCGAGATCGTGATGATATTCCGGCAGCACATCTTTCGTCATCAGACTCCAGTCGATGATGCGTCCCTCCACCTCGGACTGGAACATCGCGAAGACATCGCTGTTCACCTGCGGCTCATATGTGACCAGCGATCCGGGCGCGTGGAGGATCCCGGGACTCACCTGCCAGCCGGTGCCGGGCTGCAAACGGTAGGCGCGCGAATGATTCAGGATGCCGTTGTCGCCCTTGTTCCAGTTTTCGAGACAGTGGCGCACATCGTCTTTCGTGGTGCCGGGCTCGAGGCCCATGAACGTGTACGGGAAATTGTTTTCGGTCAGGTTGTATTGCGGCGGAAAATAATAAGCTTCGGGCTTGCCGCGCTGACCGACAAGCTTGGCGAACTCATCGCCCTGGTGCATGTGATGCGGGATGGGTCCCATGTTGTCGAAGAATTTGCAGAGCAGATTCCATCCGTTTTCGCGCGACATGACGTCCGCGCCGAGCAGGAGATCGCCCGCCGTTTCGACTGCTTCTTTCAGCAAGAATCGTGCACCGTTGGACCTGACGTAGCTCAGTCCTTCGTCTTCGAGCGCGGCCGGCCCGTTTGAAGCCTTGGTGGTCGATGAAAACCAACGCTCATTGATGCCCCCGCGATGTCCTCCGAACGCGTAGAGGTCGTCGGTATGAAGCTTCAATCGGCGGCCCGGAATCATGAACGAGCGCGGAACCCAGTTGGGTTCCAGGCTTAGGATTCCCTTTCCGTGATCAATTGCATCCTGAATGGCGCTTCGATTCAACATTGGTTATCGATCCTTCTAGTGCTCGATTGGAAAGCCGAATGAGTAGAGCGTGTTGTCGTAGGTTCCGAAATAGACGCGGCCGTTGGCGATGGACATCCCGGCGAAGTGAGTAAACGATGTGATGCTGTCGCCGCTCGAATATAACTCTTTGCCTGTTGCGGCATCGAGTGCGTAGAGGACGGCGTGTTCCGATTTTTCGGCGCGCTGTTCGGAGGTGAACAGGCCGCCTTTGTTCTCGTCCGCCTGTCGGACGTACTCGCCGCTCGAGAGGGCGAAGACGACACCATTGGCGACGACGGGCGGCGCGGGTACGACCAGATCGCGCGAGACCCAGGCGGGCGAGAGCACGGTCTTGCCGTCCTTCTCTTCCACTTTAAATGCGGCGATGCTGCCGTGCGGCGCGTCGCCGTTGGTGACCGGAAACTTGGTGGCGGGGTGAATAGGACCCCAAATTGGGGCCAGGACCCAGCGCGTACCGTTCGCATCTTCCCAAGTGGCGAGGGCGCCCCAAATTCCGCGTCCGGCAAAATCGACGTCCTCGTTCGCGATCAGCTCCGTGCGGAATAACGGCGTGCGATGGTTAGCGCCGCCGAGGGATTTGGAATCGAGAAGAATCAGGCGGCCCTCTTTGCCAGCGGCCACCAGCAGGTCGCGGCCTTTGTACGGGAAAATTACGGGCGTCGTATTCATGTCGAGGTCGCGCTTGGTGAGCCACTCATGATTCGTGGGCGTGTAGTAATCCTTGAGCTTCAGGTCGCCGGCATTTAATGCCAGGACCGTGTCGGAGAATTCGCCATTATCAGGATCCCAATGTCCATCGCCGGCCTCGGCGTAGATGGTTCCATCGGTACCGATGGACGCGCCACCGAGGCCCCAGAGGCCGCCACCATGGGTGGCGAAGGAGGCGACTGTTTTTTCGGGAGCGCCGAGATCGATCGCCCAGACGCCGTTAGGATTGCCGCCGCAGCCTTGCCCGGTGGCCGCATAGACGACGTCGTCGACCATGTTCAAGCTGTAGGGCTTGCCGTTGGGCGGCATGAATTTCGCGGGAGGCCCGAGGTCTTCGCCGTTCGCGATATTCAGTTGATGAAGCGATCCATCGCTGGAGGCGATGAGGACGGCTCTTACCGGAAACGGCGAGGGACGAGGCGGCGGCGCCGCGGGAGCGCCCGGTTTCGCGGCGGCTGCGCGACCTCTGAAAGTCTGCGGCGGAGGGATCACCGGCACGGCCGTGAGCCCGCCAGGACAGAGCCAGTTTGACTTTGTCGTCTGCGGCGTGTCCGACGTATAGGTGAACTGTTTTTGCCAGAGAAGCTTGCCCAGATCGGCATCGATGGCCCAAACATTATCGGAGCTTCCTGCGACAATCGCCATTTCTTTGAAGCCGTGATTTGTGATGACGCTTCCGACGATGAGCGGTTCGAAGATGGAGTACAGGCCCTTCTGCGTGTTTTCGAACTTCATCTTCCAGAGGAGTTGGAGGTCCTTCACGTTTTGCGTTGTTATCGACGATTCGCGTTTCTGCCAGCCGCTACGCTGGGCGTCGCCGCCAAAGGTCAGCCAATCCGCTGCCCCCAGGTGCGCGCACGAGGACGCGACGAGGGCCAAGACGGAAAACTTGAGCATCTAAAACCTCCGAAAGGGTGTCGGTTCACATTTTACGTTATTTCGTTCCACGGCCCCGGCCTGAGGGATCTTCCAGCCGATTCGCGGCTTCGTAATTCTTGGCCATGCAGGGCTTCACAGTCGCGGTTCTCTAAAGAAGAAGGACAGGCCACAAAAGGCGATGGCCTGTCCTACGTCGGAGTTGATTATCGCCTGATACTGCGAAGTGCGAACGAGACCCGCAGAATATCAGTCGCTGCGCAATACCGATTCCGCCGCAAACAAACGATAATCGCTCCAATCTTCCGACGCATGGTGCACTCCGCCGTTCTTAAATCGGGTGCTCAGGTCCAGGCTCAACGGAAGCAGGAAGGGCTTCTGACTGCCGCGCAGTTTGACAAGTCCGTATCGCGCCAAGGCTTGCCATTCAGTCACACAACCGAATTGTGGCGAGATCCGCAGCATGATTCCGAGAACATTAAACTGATCGTCAGACACCACGATGCCTTCACAGGGAACATAACGCTCCTCGTCTTTGTGCCCCAATAGAATCGCCGTCCGTTGACGAAACCGGCAGGTCTCGTCGGACGCCGAGTTTTGAAAAGCGAAGACATGCACAGGATCTCCCAAATGCGAACTGGCACCCACATACTGGAGCCGCACCCTCGCGATCAGCGACAAAGTGTCGTACCAATCCGATCCCGGCAGGACGCCCACCTTGGGACTCGGCAACGCCGCTGTGCCAAGCTCTTTCCCCGTCCCCGAGCGAAACCTCAGGCCGTCATAATACATCGAGACTTGATACTGCCAGGCTTCCTCGCGTTGCCCATCGCCCCAGAACCGCATGCTCTGCCGTACGATCATCCTCTTCAGCCCAGCCAGACCCGTGGCGACCTGAGTCCGCAGCGCGCCGATGAGCACGTTGGGATCGGAGGCGCGGTTCAGAACAGGCGTGCGATCCAGTTCCACCGGCCAACCGATTTCCTGCTTCTGCGTGGAAGCCGCAATCGCCGAAGATTTGTCGAACAACCGCGCCCACAGTGCCGGATCTTTTTCTTTCAGGAAACCTGACACGACAGAACTGCCCATCACGGCTGTGCCAATTCGACCGTTCTCCTCGATACTGCGAATTTCCACCAGCCCTAACACGCGGCCAGCGGCATCTATGACGGCGCCTCCGCTATTGCCTGGGCGAGAGCTGCAGTCCAACAAAAAATAACCGTCAAGACCGACCTGGTGTCCCATGGATTCATGGCGAAGCTCATTGGCAACCACTTTGCCGCTCGCAGTGTCGTAGGCATCGCCATGTCGCGCGATCCTTGTCACCGGTTGTCCGAGCGAGGGCTTGCCGCTCGCGAAAGTAAGTCCGATGAATCGCGCCGGCAAGGGCGTTCGCAGGGTGAGCAGCGCCACGTCGCGCGAGGGGTTAAAACGAAAAACCGATCCCGCAACGTTCATCTCGACGCTTCCACGATCCTGTGGCCCCGTAGCGGCCAGAACCGACGCCACGGGCACGCCCTCCACCTTGATCCGCCCGCCTAACAGCGCGACAACATGATAAGCAGTGACAACATGCAGACAAGGCGTGTCGATACAAATTCCACTTCCAATTTTCGTTGCGGACCGGGTTTCAGACGCTAGCTTCACCACGCCGCGCGCGGGATCTTGCGCCAAGCCCCAGAAGGGCAACAGAATCGCAGCGCCTGCGAGTACGATTGTCTTACTCACGCTCCCGCTCCCCTGAAAATCATGTATGATTGGGGCGACCGCTCCCTGCCGGTCACGGCTCGGTTACCGTCGAAATTCTTCATCACCTTTGGTGGCCCGCAGGGCCATGGACACTCCGTTGAAGAACCTGTCGAAAAAACCACGGGCTATTTCCGCTCCCTGCCGGTCACGGCTCGGTTACGGTCGAGATTCTTTATCACTTCGGGTGGGCCGCAGGCCCATGGGCACTCCCAAAGAACCAGATCGGCCAATATCTAAACTCGCTCGACGTTCTGTGTCGGCTTACGGCTGAACTTCAACCTTAGGGGACGTTAGGATATACCTTAGCACTACGACACAACACTTTCTGCTATCCTGAAACTTGTCCTGTTAGAGGAGCGGAAGCCAATAGTAGGCAGCCAGGCAGTTCCGGGTAGCTCCGGACCGGCAGCCGAAAGGGGCAGAGAACTCTCCGCCGAAACCGATCCATGTAGCTACGCGAAATCGGTTGGGGGGCCAGGCTAAATCCTGCCCACTGTCATCCGGAATGGATGGAGCGCTTACAGGGGCATCGCCGCACACTGCGCGCAGTCCCCTACCCTTCCTCCTCCCCGGCATGTGAGACCGCGCAATGAACTTATTCGAGCTAACCCGCACCCTGGTGGACATCGAATCCATCACCGACAACGAAGCGCAAGTCGGCAACTATCTCTACGACCGCCTGTCCGAACTTGCCGCGCGGCATCGCGGACGGATCGAGCGCATGGAAGTGGAACCGAACCGCTTCAACGTGTTTGCGCATTGGGGCGTTCCTGCGGTGACGATGTCCACGCACATGGACACGGTCCCGCCGTTCTTCGCCTCGCACGAGGACGAGACCGACATCTGGGGCCGCGGCGCTTGCGACACCAAGGGCATCATCGCGTCGATGATGTTTGCCGCGCAGGAACTGCTTTCCGACGGCCTGGGCCATTTCGGGTTGCTGTTCGTCGTCGGCGAGGAACGCAACAGCACCGGCGCGTATCATGCCGCCCAACACAAGCGCGGATCGCGGTTCATCATCAATGGCGAGCCCACCGAAAACCGCCTGGCGATCGGATCGAAAGGCGCGCTTCGTATGGAACTGGTGGCCACCGGACGAATGGCGCACTCCGCTTATCCCGAGTTGGGCGAGTCCGCGATCGAGAAACTGCTCGACGCCCTCGCCGAAGTTCGCCGCGTCAAACTGCCGTTGGATTCCATTCTCGGGCCAAGCACATTAAACATTGGAGTCATCTCCGGCGGGCGCGTTCCCAACGTGATTCCGGACCACGCGCGTGCGGAGCTGCTGATCCGCCTGGTCGACGATGGCGCCTCCACGCGTCAGGCGCTCGAAGCCGCCGTGAACGGCAAAGTGGAGCTGCGTGAAGTGCTCGCGATCCCCGCGCTGCACCTCGGTTCCCTGCCCGGCATGGAAACCACGGTGGTCTCTTACACCACCGATATTCCAGCTTTCGGGACCAGCTGGGGCAAACCGTACCTCCTCGGTCCCGGTACGATTCACGTCGCGCACACGTCTGAAGAAAGGGTGCCGAAAAATCAGTTGTTGGAAGCAGTTCAAATATATAAAGGAATGGTGAAGCAGTTACTGCATTAACCACGTAAGTTATGGAAGAACGTATACCAGTAGGCGTGTTGGGCGGAACCGGAATGGTCGGCCAGCAATTTGTGAAGTTCCTTCAATACCATCCCTGGTTCGATTTGACTTGGGTCGGCGCAAGCGATCGCTCCGCGGGAAAGGTCTACCGCGAAGCCACTAGCTGGAGGCTCAATGGCACAATGCCGGAGAAGGCCGCGGGCCTGATCGTTTCCGATTCGAAGCCTGCCGATGGCGCGCCGCGCCTGATGTTTTCCGCCATGGATGCCTCCGTGGCAACCGAGATCGAGCGTGCTTTCGCCGAAGCTGGACACGTGATAGTTTCAAACTCCCGGAATCATCGTATGGAGCCGGACGTACCGCTGCTGGTCCCGGAAGTAAACCCGGACCATCTCAAGATTATTCCGCAGCAACAACGGCGGCGCGGCTGGAAAGGCCAGATCGCGACCAATCCGAACTGCTCCACCATCGTGCTCACCATGGCACTCGGCCCGCTGCGCCAGTTCGGCATCACGCGCGTCGTCACCACCACCATGCAGGCCATCTCGGGCGCAGGCTATCCCGGCGTCGCATCCATGGACATCAATGCCAACGTGATCCCATTCATCGGCAACGAAGAGGAGAAGATGCAGCAGGAGACGCAGAAGATCCTGGGCGATGTCACAGCGGAAGGTTTTCGTCCGCTCGCGGCCAAGGTCAGCGCGCATTGCAATCGCGTGCCGGTGGTCGACGGACATACCATTACCGTGTCGGTGGAATTCTCCAGCAAACCCACCGAGGCCGACATCATCGCAGCGATCTCGACTTTCCGCAGCGTTCCCCAAGACCGCAAACTCCCCAGCGCGCCGCCGCAGCCCGTGATCTATATGGAAGAGCAAGATCGGCCCCAGCCTCGCCGCGATGTGGAGCGCGAAAAGGGTATGGCGGTTTTCGTAGGACGATTGCGGCCCTGTCCGGTATTCGATTACAAGTTCATCGCGATGGGTCACAACACCATCCGAGGCGCGGCGGGAGCCGCTGTGCTGAATGCGGAGCTGATGTATTCCGAAGGGCTGCTCGACTGATGATCGTAATGAAATTTGGCGGCTCGTCGGTGGAATCGGCGGCCGCCATCGAACGCGTCCGCAAGATTGTCGAGTCGCGCCTGCACCGCAGGCCGATTGTCGTGGTCTCTGCGATGGGCAAGACCACCAACAGGCTGCTCGAGATTGCGAATCTCGCGGTTCACGGCCGTCGCGACCAGGCAATTTCGAGGCTTTTGGAATTGCGCGATTTCCATCTGCGCGAGTCCGGCATGGAGCGGACCGTGGACGAGCATTTTCAGGAATTGTCCGAGCTCGTCAAGGGCCTGTCCATTCTGGGTGAGCTGACGCCGCGTGCGATCGATGCGATTTCGAGTTTCGGAGAGCGCCTGTCGAGTCTCATCGTCGCAAATCATTTTCAGCATCATGGCATGCGCGTTGTCCATGTCGATTCGCGTAAGGTAATCGTCACGGACAAGCGCCACACGCAGGCCAGTCCGCTCTATGAGGAGACGTATGCGCGCCTTGCTGAAGTTATCCCGCCGCTGGCGCGCGACCGCGTGGTCGTGATGGGAGGTTTCATCGCGTCTACGGAAGATGGCAATGCGTCGACGCTCGGCCGCGGCGGGTCCGATTTCACCGCTTCTCTCGTGGGCGCTGGCATCGGCGCCGAAGAAATACAGATCTGGACCGACGTTGACGGCATGTTGACCAGCGACCCTACTGTCCTGCCGGGCGGCCATCGCGTGAGGGTAATCTCGTTCGAAGAAGCGTCCGAGCTGGCGTATTTCGGCGCGAAGGTTCTGCATCCCGCGACCGTTTTACCGGCCGTCGACAAGAATATTCCGGTGCTGATTCTGAACTCGCGGAATCCCTCGAATGAAGGCACGCGCATCATCGCCGATGCAGTCCGCAGCACCAATCCCATCAAATCAATCGCCTGCAAGAAGAAGATTGTGGTACTCAATATCCGGTCGACGCGCATGTTCATGGCCCATGGTTTCTTGCGCCGTATTTTCGAAATTTTCGATCGCAATGAAATTCCCGTGGACATGATATCGACCTCCGAAGTCAGCGTATCGTTGACTCTAGATTCTGCAGACCGTCTGCCGCCAGTGCTCGATGAACTGCGCGAGTTTGCCGACGTGCGCGTGGATGTCGATCAGGCCATTGTATGCATCGTGGGTGAAAATATTCGCGATACGCCGGGTGTCGCCGCGCGGCTGTTCCATTCTCTCGGACCCGTAAATGTCCGCATGGTCTCGCAGGGGGCCTCGGCACTAAACTTCGGCATCGTGATCGCGATGGAGGATCTCGCTGAGGCTGTTCGCCGCATCCATGAAGAGTTCTTTAGCGAACTCGACCCGGCCGTGTTCGACGGCTCGAATCGTGAGGTCACACAGCATGCCTAACCTGGCCTTGGTCGGCTACGGCAAGATGGGCCGCATGATCGATCAGCTCGCGGGCGAATATGGATTCACAGTTACAGCCAGGATCGACGTGGACCGCGATGAACCTCTCGACGGTATCGACGTAGCGATCGAGTTCTCCACGCCCGCCGCGGTCTTAGGCAATATCCAAAAGTTGGCCGCGCGCCGCATTCCGGCTGTCGTCGGAACCACCGGCTGGCTCGAACACCTGAACGAAGCGCGTAGCATCGTCGCCAAGAACGATTCAGCCCTCATCTGGAGCCCGAATTTTTCCGTGGGAGTGAACGTCTTTCAACGCGTCGTAGCCGAAGCGTCGCGGCTCCTCAAGGACGAAAAAGAGTACGGCGCATGGGCGTGGGAAATCCATCACATCACGAAAAAAGACGCGCCCTCGGGTACGCTGCTGAAGCTGGTTCAGACCATGAAGGACGCCGGTTACGAACGCGGCGTCAGCGTCAGCTCCAATCGCTCCGGCACGCATCCGGGGACGCACGAAATCGGTTTCGATTCCGCGGCTGATACCATAACACTGCGCCACACCGCGCGCAGCCGCGAAGGGTTTGCACGCGGCGCTCTGAAGGCCGCGCAATGGATTGCGGGACGCAAAGGATTTTACGAGTTCGGCGAGGCCTTGTTTGGCGTCTAATTAAGGGAGGGTCTAAGAATGTTTGCTGGCTGCGGCACCGCTTTAGTCACACCGTTTCGAGAGAATCAGTCGCTTGACGAACCCACGCTGCGGGCCCTCGTCAAACGCCAGATCGACAGTGGAATCGATTTTCTGGTCCCCTGCGGGACCACCGGCGAGAGCCCCACGTTGACGCGCGAGGAGCATCTCCGCGTGGTCGAGATCACGCTCGAAGAAGCCAAGGGCAAGGTTCCCGTGCTCGCCGGCGCGGGCGGCTACAACACCGCGGAAGTGATCACGCTGGCCCTGGAGTTGAAGGCCCTGGGTGTCGATGGCATCCTCTCCGTGACGCCGTATTACAACAAGCCCACGCAGGAAGGCCTCTACCAACACTACAAAGCCATCGCGTCCACGGCGCAATTGCCGATCGTTGTATACAGCGTGCAATCGCGAACCGGCGTGAACGTCGAGCCAGCGACGCTGAAACGCCTCGCCGAATTGGACTACATAGTCGGAGTCAAAGAAGCGTCCGGCAGCATCTCGCAGATGGCGCAGGTCGTACACCACGTGCCGTCGAACTTCGCGGTGCTTTCCGGCGACGACGTTGTTACCATTCCGCTGACCGCGCTCGGCGGCCGCGGCGTCATATCCGTCGTTTCGAACGAGATCCCCGCTGAGATGACACAACTCACCCGGGCCGCACTCAATGGCGACTTCGCCCGCGCCCGCGAGATCCAGCGCAAGTTCATCGCGCTCATGGACGTCAACTTCGTCGAGTCCAGTCCGATTCCAGTGAAAGCGGCGTTGTCGATGATGGGCCTGCTGCAGCCGGTATGGCGGCTACCGCTGGTCCCGCCCAGCGAGACGAACAAATCGAGAATTGAAAAGGTTCTGGAATCGCTCGGGCTGCTGGCACATATTTCCGTTCATGCAAGCTGAAATAGAACAGCTTTTCGACAATAAGCCCGAAAAGTACACCGAAGATCATTTCCGCATTTTTCAAGAGTTCCGAGGCGCTTTAAATGCCGGAGTGATCCGTGCAGCCGAGCCCGACCCCTCCCAAAGGACCGGCTGGCGCGTGAACGCCTGGGTCAAGAAAGGCATCCTGCTGGGTTTTCGCATGGGCACGGTAGTGGACATGTCCATCGATCCCGCGCGGCAGCCATTTCTCGACAAGTCTACTTACCCCGTGAAGCAGTTCAAACCCACGGATGGCGTGCGCCTCGTGCCCGGAGGCTCCAGCATCCGCGATGGTTGTTACATCGGCAGGGGCGTAACTTGCATGCCGCCGATGTACATCAACACTGGAACCTGGGTTGGCGGCGGTACCATGATCGATTCTCACGCGCTGGTCGGAAGCTGCGCCCAAATTGGAGCCAACTGCCACATCTCGGCTGCGTCGCAGATTGGAGGCGTGCTGGAGCCGGTCGGCGCGTTGCCCGTCATCATTGAAGAAGACGTGCTGGTCGGCGGCAACTGCGGAGTCTACGAGGGAACGGTGGTCAAGAAACGCGCCGTACTCGGAACCGGCACGATACTAAATCGATCCACGCCCGTCTACGATCTCGTGCGAGGCGAAGTGTACAGCGCTACCGACGACGAACCGCTGGTGATCCCGGAAGACGCGGTAGTCGTGGCCGGCTCCCGGGCGGTAACCCGAAATCCCGGCAAGGATTGGGGCATATCTTTATATACGCCGGTCATCGTGAAGTATCGCGACTCGAAAACGGACACCAAGATCCAACTTGAGGGCCTGTTGCGTTAGCAGGGTACGTTCAAAGCTCTCAGTAATACCAACCGTTTCGCCCCTTTTCCCGCCATCCTGGCGGCTTTAGGCCGAGTGAAAGTACTGAAAACGTACCAGGACTCACTTTGGTTTGTGTTTCATCGCGGGCCATTTATCGTTCCGCAGGTTACATCCGCCACCAGGGACAGGTCTGAAACATTACATTCGGTGGGACTCCGGTTTTGGATGTGCAGACCGTTAGTTCTATATTTGTTGCCATTTAACCTTTTGGACTAAACAGTCCCGATAGTTTTTATCAAGTGATTGCGATGATATTCTGCGCCTGGAGGCTTCCCCAAATGCACATGCGACTTTCTCTTCTCGCCATCGCGACACTCGCGGTTTCTTCCGTCGCTTTCGCCCAGACCGACGCTCCCGTCGGTGGGCCTTTCGACGCGTTTCAGATCAACTACGCATCCAACCTGAACATTGGTGATTCAGTTGTCAACATCACCAACGCTGGCACTGTCAACGGCGCCGACCCGCTCGGTGAAATTTGCGCCAACGTTTACACCTTCGATCCCGCTGAAGAGCTCATCTCTTGCTGCACCTGCCTGGTGACCCCGAACGGGCTCAATTCCCTCTCGGATCAAACAGATCTGATCAGCAACACGCTGACTCCTGGCGTTCCCACTTCGATCGTGATCAAGCTCGTCGCCACCTTCCCGGTTGCAGGCGTCTGCAACGCCGGCAACGGCGGTTTCCCGTTCGCTGCCGGTCAGCTCGCTCCCGGTATGCGCGCTTGGGGAACCACGCTGCATAACAATGCAGCGGCTGGTGTCGTAGCATTGACCGAAAATGTGTTCCAGGATGCAGTTCTGAGCAACACGGAAGATTTCAAACTGACCAGCTACTGCAATTTCATCCAGGCGGATGGAAGCGGCTTCGGTATTTGCAAGTCCTGCGCCACTGGTGGCCTGGGTGCGAGCAAGAAGTAACAACTAGAAGCGACAGTAGTGTTTTCAAACTAAAAGAGCGGCGGTGTCCCCGCCGCTCTTCTTCTTTTTTGGCGCGGCTCACGCATTCATATTGGTTTCGGCGGTTGCTCATTCAATATTAACCAATACAGACCAAGCTGCTCGATACAGGTGGCGAACTGCTTGAAGTCGACCGGCTTCTGAATATAGCTATTGGCCCCGAGATCGTATCCGGCAGCGATATCCGGGTCATCCCTTGACGAACTCAGGATGACTATCGGCAGCCGTCTAGTGCGCGGATCGGCGCGAACCTGGCGGAGCACCTCGAGCCCGGGTATCTTCGGAAGGTTGAGATCGAGTAAAGCCACGGCGGGCAGGTCGGTCACATCGCGGCCTTCGTAAACGCCTGTACCCCAAAGGTACTGCAGGGCTGCTTCGCCATCCCCGGCGACAACCAACCGGTTACCGATACGGCTCTTCTTGAAGGCGCGCTCGGTTAGCTCCACGTCGCTGGGATTATCTTCAATCAAAAGAATGATTTTGCCGGAACTCATGCGGTTTCTCCAATAGTGAAATAAAACGTTGCGCCACGATCGACCTGTGCTTCCGCCCACACCTGGCCGGAATGCCTGCGGATGACGCGCTGCACGGTTGCCAGGCCGACGCCGGTACCTGGGAATTCTGTGGGTTTGTGCAGGCGCTGAAAAGCTCTGAAAAGGGAACTGGAATATGCCATATCGAAACCTACCCCGTTGTCGCGAACGCAGAAGGCCTGCTGGCCGTTATGGGAGGTCTGAACGAACTCGATGCGCCCTACTTCGCGCGGGCCGGTGAATTTTACGGCATTGGCGAGCAGGTTCATCAGAGCGATCTCGAGGAGCCGGGCATCGCCGAGCGCGAGCAGGCCTGGTTCAATGACGAATTGGATGTGACGGCCGGGATTGGTTTCGAGCAAACCCGTGGCGATGTTTTGCGCGATGGCCGTCAGATCCACTGGACGGAACTGCATCTCCCCGCGCGTAACACGCGAGAGCTTTAACATGTCGTCGATCAGCAATCCCATGCGCTGTGTTTCGGAACGAACGCACTCGATGTATCCCTTGGCCCGATCGTCGAGGCCGCCGGCATAGTCTTCGACGAGAGCGAGACTCCAGCCATCAATGCCGCGTAAGGGCGCGCGGAGGTCGTGCGCGACGGAATAGGCGAAGGCCTCCATTTCCTTATTGGCGGTTTCAAGCTGTGCAGTGCGCTGCCGCACGCGCTGCTCGAGTTCGGAGTTAAGGAGACGGACCTCCAACTCGGCCTTCTTGCGGGCGCTTATATCCATGTTGACGCCGGTGAAGCGCAATGCCCGGCCGCCGTCCTTGTCGAGGTGAACCCGCCCGTGGGAGACGATCCAATGGACGGAGCCATCCGGCCAGACGACGCGGAATTCAGTGTTATAGACGCCACCGTTGACGCCAGCGAGAGCTTGGTCTAACGCTTCCCGAACCGCTTCGCGCTCGTCGCAATGGATTCGCGAGACCGCCTCGTCGTAGTCGATCCGGCTGCCCGCCGGGAAGCCAAACATGTTACGGCAGGGATCGTCCCAGAAGACGTCTCCGGTCTCAAAGCGGTAGTCCCACGCGCCGAGGGCGGCCGCCTCGATAGCCAAGCGGCGCTGCTCCGAAGAATTCCGCAATGCCGTCTCGGCCCGCTTGTGCAGCAGCGCCTGGACGATCGCAGGAGCGACGGCTTCGAGGGATTCAAGTTCGCGCGGCCCATAGCCGTTGTCGCGATTGCCCACGCCGATCATGCCAATCACTTTCTCCGCGCGAATCAGCGGTACTCCCAGGAAGGCTTCCGGGTGGGATCCCGGGCGGTTGGTGTAAAACGCTTTCCCGTGCCGGACGACCTTGTCACAGATCTCGCGGGTCGCGAGGCTGGCCGCCGGATCGCTAATGCCAATATCGTCAATGCCAATATCGTCGAGCCGTCCCGCGGCGCCGATCTCTCCGATGACGCCGAACTTGCTAGCGGTCAGATTTTCGGCGATTTTCAGGCAGGCGCGACCGAGCGTTTCTTCGGTCTCGCAGGAGATCGCTTCGCTGAACACCCGGCCGATGGCGTGGATCGTGGCGTTGCGAGCGAGCATTTCGTCATCGGCATGCTTGCGGGGGGTGATATCCATTACGATGCCGGCATATCTCACGGGATGTCCGTTCCCATTGCGGAACGGACGTCCTTGCGCCAACAGCCAGCGCTCCGCGCCGCCGAGGCCGCGCACTCGAAATTCAACGTTTAGTTCGGTTTCGGCACGGGCTGCTTTCTGGACCACCCGCTCGGCCGAGGCCCGATCGTCCGGATGGATGATTTCGCGCCAGGCATCATAAGAGGGCGGGACACTATGGGGCGCCAGACCATACAATCCCCACAATTCTTCGGACCAGATGTTCTCGTTGGTCGCGAGATCCCATTCCCAAGCACCGGCTTTCGCCGAGTCGAGAGCCAGATGGAAGCGCTCCTCGCTTTGTGCGACCGTTCGGCGAGCGCGCTCACGAGCGCGGCTATCGCGCTCGATGATTCCGCCGGCGGCGACCAGCAGCATCATGAGACTGGCGTTTTCTAATCCGAAGACCCAGCGCATACGCATGGTTTGTTCGCCGGCCGCAGCAGTCCGCGCCACGAGCAGTTGCCGTTCTCTTTCCTCCATGACGCGGAGCAAGGCGCGGCATTGGTCCATAATCCGCTTGCCCTCGCCGGAGCGAACCACTGCCACGGCCACGTCGAAGCCTTGTTCCTGGCGCATCGTCATGGTCCTCCGGAGCTCGGAATATTTCGCCTCGACCAGCCGGTCCAGGGTGTCCAACGAGCTTTGTTGCGCGGGGTTGTCGGCGGTAAGACGCCGCAGGGCCAGCCGAATCTGGCGCTCCTCCCGGACAGCAGACAGGAACGGCACACGATAGCTCTCATCGCCGGTGAGCAGGAAGCCACTCTGCCCTGTTTCAGCGTCGCCTAGATTCGAGAAGAGCGCCCGAATCCCATCCAGAACTTGATAGGTATGCGTCACCCATTGCCGACGTTCATTCTCCCTGGCAAAATTGGCGTATAAGAGGCTGGTTAAGACGAATGAGATAAAGATAGCTCCGCCGAGGAAGAGGGTGCGCTTCAGGAAACCGCTATCGCGCTTTCCCGCCCGCTCGAATTGGACGGCAGGCGTGTGACAGCTAAGCACGAGGCTGATAACTGCTCCACTGGCAGCGAGCACAACCAGCAAGCGGGTATCGGTGAGGTTCGCGATCCGGAACGAGAAGCGAGGTTCAATCAGGAAGTACCACAGGGCGGCCACGCTTAGAGCGGTGGCAAGCAGACCTGGGCCGCGGCCCTCGAAGTGAGCGGCAACGACGATGGCGATGATAAATGAAAACATCATTTGTCCCGAACCGACCACCGGATCGAGAACGAGCCGCACGGCTAAAGCAATCACGACGCACACGAACGCAATGCCATAGCGCCAAACTTTGGAGGGCGATCCTGACTCGGACGAACTCGCGTTCATGGACCTATTCCGGGAAAGGTTGTAAGCATATAACCCATTGGGGCCAATCCGACAAGAAATCATCTTGACAATTGTTATCTCTAAGTGAGCAAGTGTCGTGCCAACATCAATGCGTGTCGATCTGGTAATTCAAACTCACGGCCTGCGAGTATCTAACCTACGGTGGGTAACTCGGTTCGGTGACAAAACGATGGCGTTGGACGGAAAGATGGCGTTGTCAAGAGATGGCGTTGGGGCGTTGTTAGTTGTTAGTTCGTGGTTCGTAGTTGGCGACGGACTCGCGTCCCTTGCGAGGGTGGGTACAGTGAGTTAGGTTATTGAAATAGTGTGGTTTATTTGTTTGGGAGGGTTGTTGCGGAGGCAGGAATCGGGGTTCTGCCTCCGCAGTGGTTTTTTCTGGCGTTGTTAGTTGTTGGTTCGTGGTTGGCCACGGACTTGCTTCTCGGCTCAATTATAAGGATGAGGCGCAACGGCCGGGATGTGGCCCGGCGGGGGACATTGCGTTAAACCACTCGTTCTAAAGGATATTGCAATCGAAAATAATTTGAAGATTTTTGTGAACGCATTTGGTCACGCTATTTCGAGAGCAGTTTTTCGACATATTTGGCGATCAGGTCGACTTCGAGATTGACCCGGTCGGCAGGTTTGCGGGTGTGGAGATTCGTCATTTCGTAGGTGTGGGGGATGATGGCGACCGATACGATGTCTTCTTTTAACTCGGCGATGGTCAGGCTAATGCCGTCGATGGTTAGCGATCCCTTGTGGATGAGATATCGTTCGAGGTCGTGCGGGACGCGGACTCGCAGCCACCAGTTGCGGTCGGGTAGAGCTTCTAGCGAAAGCATCTCGCCCGTGGCGTCCACGTGGCCTTGCACGATGTGGCCGCTGAGCCGTTCGCCCACGGCCATAGGCCGCTCGAGATTCACCACGGTTCCTGCGGCGAGGCCGCCGAGGTTGGTCCGCGACATTGTTTCGGGCGAGACGTCGGCGCCGAAAGAGCCGGGTTCGAGGCGCACCGCGGTCAGGCAGACGCCATTGACTGCGATGCTGGAGCCTTCTACCGTGTCCGATAGAACGCCGGCGCACGCGATCCGCAGACGGGGAGTAGCGGCTAGAACTTTTCCGACTTCTTCAATGATTCCTGTGAACATAAGCTTCCACGGCGAATTCGTCTGGCGAGATATTGTGCAGGGTCAAACGCTCGAGATGTAAGGCCTTTTCGCGGGACCTTGCGACGCCGCCGACGGCGGGAAGGGAATCGAGGCCACCGAGAATCTTTGGCGCGTAGTAGAAGAAGATCTTGTCGGCGATGCCGGCTTCGAATACTGAAGCGTTCACGTTTGCGCCGGCTTCGATGAGCAGAGACCTGTATTTTTCCCGCGCAAGGAATTCGATTATTGTTGCGAGGCCGCCTTCGCATATGCGAATACCCGCGTGTTCCAAAGTTTCACGATGAACCGGATCGGCGGCTGCAGTGGTCACAATAACGAGATCGTTCGCGGCCGTTTGCACCAGGCGCGATTCCGCCGGTATGCGGAGCTTCGAATCGAGTACGATGCGGAGCAGCGGGCGGCTGCGCTCCTGGCCGGTGCGGTCGGTTAGTAGCGGATCGTCAGCCAGGACGGTGCCGATGCCGGTGAGAATAGCATCGGAGGTGTGACGGAGGGTTTGCGCGTGCTCGCGGGCCTGCGCGCTGGTGATCCATCCAGTGTCGCCGGCGCGCGCCGCGATTTTACCGTCGAGCGTCAGGGCTGCTTTGAGCGTGACCAGCGGCCGGCCGGTTCTCATGGAGTGCACGAAGGCTTCGTTGATCTGGAGGGCGGCTTCAGCATGGGCGGAGTCGATTTCGACGGCGATGCCGGCTTTTCGAAGGCGAGCGAAGCCGCTTCCGGCGACTTCGGGATTGGGATCTTCAATGGGCGCGACCACTCGCGTAACTCCGGCCTGGATGAGCGAGTCGGCGCAGGGACCGGTGCGTCCTTGATGCGAGCACGGTTCCAGCGTGACGTAAGCCGTAGCGCCGCGAGAGCGTTCGCCGGCCTCTCGAAGGGCCTCGACCTCGGCGTGGTTTACTCCGCGCCAAGTGTGAAAGCCACGTCCGACGATCTCGCCATCGCGAACCAGCACTGTTCCAACTGCGGGATTCGGACTTGTTCGCCCGATGCCCAGACGAGCCAAGTCGAGGGCGAGATCCATGTAGCCGGAGCTCACGGCTCGAAGATGGAGGCGACGAACTCCTGCGGATCGAAGGGCAGCAGATCGTCGAGTTTTTCGCCGACACCGACGTAGCGGATGGGGAGATTCAATTCGCGCGATATTGCGACCACGATGCCGCCCTTGGCGGTGCCGTCGAGCTTGGTGAGCACGATGCCGGTGACGCCGCTGGTTTCGGTAAACTTGCGGGCCTGTTCCAGGCCGTTCTGGCCGGTGGTGGCGTCGAGAACGAGAAGGACATCATGCGGAGCGGTGGGGATGACCTTGGCGGCGGTGCGCTTCATTTTGTCGAGCTCGGCCATGAGGTTCGCTTTGGTGTGCAGGCGGCCGGCGGTGTCGACGATTACATAATCCACTTTGCGCGCCTTGGCGGCTTGGAGTGCGTCGAACAGGACGGCGCTGGGGTCGGAGCCTTCGGATTGGCGGATCACGTTGGCGCCGGTGCGCTGGCCCCAGATTTCAAGCTGCTCGATGGCGGCGGCGCGGAAGGTGTCGGCGGCGCAGAGCAAAACGGAGCGGCCCTCGGACTTGTAAAGCTGGGCGAGTTTGCCGATGGTGGTGGTCTTGCCGGCTCCATTTACGCCTACGACCATTACGACGGCGGGTGGTTGGTCGACATGCGGGATGGGACGCTCGGCCGCTTCGAGGACTTCAAGGATGTGCTGGCGGATGAGGCCCTTCAATTCGGCGGCGTCGCCGACGAGTTTGCGATCGACACGCTCGCGGATGCTTTCGAGAATTTCTTCGGTCGTCTTGACACCGATGTCGGCGGTGTAGAGGGCGTACTCGAGCTCCTCAAGCAGGTCTGCGTCGATTTGTTTTTCGCCGGCGAAGACGTCGCCGAGGCGGTCCATGAGGCCCGCACGAGTCTTCTCGACGCCGGCTTTGAGGCGGTCGAGCAGGTTTGGCTCTTGGGGGACAGAGCCAAATAGGGTTTGAATGGCCATGCGGTAAGGGATATGGTAGCAATCGTGGTTTGGCCGCCGATAAACGCAGATAACCGCCGATGCCACTTGGTCACTGGATTTCTCCCGCTGGTCAAATTTCACTTTCTTCAGCTAGCGGGCTGACGCAGACTCGTAACTGCGATGAACAATCACAGTCTGGCTGAACTTTTTGGCGTAACAAAACGCTTTGGAAATGTTGTGGCCCTGGATGAACTCGATCTCGACGTTCGGCAGGGCGAAATGTTTGCCGTACTCGGTCCGAATGGGGCGGGGAAGACGACGGCGATCTCGCTGCTGCTGGGATTGCAGCAGCCCGATTCAGGAACGGCTCGGCTCTTCGGGCAAGCGCCTTCCAGCCTTGCAGCGCGGCGTCAAGCCGGGGTGATGATGCAAGAAGCGGCGCCGGCGCCCGAACTGCGGGTTCGCGAACAGATCGACCTGGTCTCAAGCTATTATCCCGATCCGTTGCCGGTTGATACTGCTTTGGAGTTCACTGGCATTAAGGCGTTGCGCGATCGTCCGTACGGCAAACTTTCTGGCGGGCAGAAACGACAGGTGCAGTTCGCCATGGCGCTGTGCGGACGGCCGCGGTTGCTGTTCCTCGATGAACCGACTGTTGGGCTCGATCTGCAAGCGCGCGAAATGGTTTGGGCGACGCTGCGGCGTGTGGTGGGCGATGGGTGCTCGATCGTACTGACCACGCATTATCTGGAAGAGGCGGAATCTCTGGCTGACCGCGTGGCCGTTCTGATGAAAGGACGTCTGATGGCGAACGGCACGGTGGACGAGATGCGGGCGCTGGTGGTTCGCAAACGCATCTCATGCCGCACTTCGCTGGACGACAAACAGGTCGCGAGCTGGCCTGACGTGCAGAGTGTGAATCGCGATCCGCATGGACTGTTGCACATTACTGCGAGCAATACCGAGAACGTGGTGAGACGGCTGTTGGCGGCCGATGAGGATTTGGAAGATTTGGA
>JBEKUT010000049.1:0-24050 GCA_049514735.1 Bryobacteraceae bacterium | reverse complement strand
TTGGCGCGATCGAGTACTTCCTGTACCGTAACCTCATCGATCGCCTTTTCCTCAATCAAGGCGATCAATGCGGCGCCGAGCCGCTCGCGTGTGCGGCGGATGCGGAGGTCGGTGTTGCCTTGCCGCTTGGCCGGGTCCTGCCGCGCATGGCGCTCAGGCGTTCCGGAATGGTCATTCGTGGACATCGATGGCCTCTTTGTTCAGCAACTCGGCCGCGTGCTGGACTTGCCTGCGTTTCATCGTTACATTGCGTATGGTAAGGCATGAGCATTACCGTCGGCAAAATTATTCGAGCCTGGGAAGTATGAGGAGATAGACAATGAAACGCATTCCTTTAGTTGCGATCATGAGCATTCCGATGTTCGTTATGGCCGCGCTCGCGCAAGAATCCGCTGCTAAGCCAGACAGCCTGCCCACGGTCGAAGAGCAGCTCACAGTTCTGAGCGAGAAACTCGAACTCAACGCGGGGCAAGAGGCCAAGATCAAGCCCATCCTGCAGCATCTGCACGACGCCACGGTTAATGCCATGCAGGACCAGAACCTGTCGCGCGAAGAGCGCCTCGCCAAGGTTAGACCGCAGCGCCAGATGGCCGACAAGAAGATGCGCGAAGTTTTAAGCGACGAGCAGAAGAAGAAGCTCGATCAATACGAGCAGGGACCGCACCAAGAAATGCACGGGACTTTAAGCGGGACGCCAAAACCGCCGGCTAAATAATCGGATCGGCGTCGGAGCCTCGATGCCATATTTAAATGAAACGCCATAACTCGCGGCGGATGTCCGCTTGCTCGCGCGCGCCGTTCTGGAATGCTGGCAGAAGACCGCTCCCTGCCGGTCACGGCTCGGTTACGGTCGTTGTTCTTTATCACCTTTGGTGGGCCGCAGGCCCATGGGCACTCCGTTGAAGAACATGTCGAGAGAATCACGGGCTATTTCCGCTCCCTGCCGGTCACGGCTCGGTTACGGGTCGAGATTCTTCATCAACATTGGTGGGCCGCAGGCCCATGGGCACTCCGTTGAAGAACATGTCGAGAGAATCACGGGCTATTTCCGCTTCCTGCCGGGCGCGGCTCGGTTACGGGTCGAGATTCTCCATCAACATTGGTGGGCCGCAGGCCCATGGGCACTCCGTTGAAGAATCGGTCATATGCGCGCCTGTAACGGTCCCACGGGAGACCGCTCCCTTCCGGTCACGGCTCGGAACGGCAGGCGTGAAGCGTGATGCGAAGGCGTTCTACGTCGGCGCTAAGGGCGGCGGTGTGGCCGGGATCGGCCGCTGTCTCGAAGACTACTCTTGTCTCTCGGAAGCCGGCCGCCAGGCAGCATTTGCTGAGCGCGGTGGCGTTGGGCGCCCACCAATTGCTGATGTCGGCGTTCAACTCGCTCGATCCGTAAAATTCGAATAGCGCGGCGCTCTCTTTGCCGGGTATTCGGATGGCGGCGGTTTCGACGATGGCAAGTTCACGGGTCAGGCTAAAGACACGCTCCAGCGCCCCGAGCGGGTTCTTCATGTGGTAAAGAACGCCGCGGAAAAATACGATATCGAATTGGCCGAGCGGGGCGAGATCCGCAGTCATGAAATCCGCTACGACGGGCTCGACTGTGCTGCCGAGGATGGCGCGCGCGGTATCGAAGGCCCTCTTGCCCGGCAGTGTTTCGGGATGCCACAAGCCGGGAACCAAATGATATTCTTCAGGCGGAAGGCCGGCTGCGCGGCAGCGTTGATAATAGGCGTTCTTGGCGGGAAGGTCGAGGCTCCATACATAATGATCCAGCGCTACGACCCTTGATGCGCCGCGCCGTTCGGCTTCAAAAGCAAAATAGCCATCCCATGTTCCAATGTCGAGGACGCTCTTTCCCGATAGATCGGGGAGGGCCATGCGCGCCGTTTCTTCTTTGAGATTGAGAAGGGGGCAGCGGCCCGGAGTGATGACGCCGTCTCCCAGGTCGATCGCGTGAAACCAGAATGGCACTTCGGCCGCGAGTTGCCGCTTCGTTGCCTCGTCCAATTTACGCGCCCTTGTGGAGCCGCTTGACCATTCGCAAAACGTTCTTCTCACCTGGGACGATTTCGTAACGCACTTCATCCATGAAGCTGCGCATCAGGCGCATTCCCAGGCCGCCGGACTTGCGGGCGGAGATGAGCTTCTCCAACTCCGGCTGCTCGATGGTTCCGGGATCGAAGGTCTCGCCGGTATCGGTGACGTCGATATAAATGGCGTCGCCATCGACGATGGCGCGGATGGAAACTTCCTTGGTGTTATCGCGGCCGTAGGCGTGTTCGATCACGTTGGCGCAGCCCTCGTCCACGGCGAGTTCCAGTTTGGCCAGATCGCTGGCTCCGAGGCCGGCCTGCTCGCCGATTCCGGTCACGAAATCGCGAATGATGGATAGATTCTCCGTCGAGGACGGGACCTGCAGCGTGAACGTCTTTTCGAAAGACGGCATCATTCTCCTCCACGAACGGGGACTTCCGCGTAGCGCTTCACGGCCGCGGGAACGTCGGGCAGAATGTCGAACAACGCTGGGAAGCCGAGAATTTCGAAGACCTGAAACACCTTGGGCGTCGCTCCACAGATCTTGATGTCGCCACCGGCCTCGCGGATCTCTTCGATGAAGCTCATGAACACGCCCAATCCGGCCGACGAAATGTAATTCAGCCGCGCGCAATCTACGATGATTTGTTTGTGGCCGCCGTCGAACTCCTGCTGCACCGCATTTTCGAACTCCGGCGCGGTGTGGGCGTCGAGGAAACCTTCGATCGAAAGAATGGTGAGATCGTCCTCGATGGAGCGTTGAATGGTTAAAGCGTTCGCCATGTAGTTTGTTTCCTAGTTTACCCGCAGCACGACGAGAGTCATGTCGTCCTGCGCGGGGGTTCCGTTCAAGAAAGTCCGGACCCGCGACAAAATGTGCTCGCGGGTCTGGGTTGCGTCCACCCCGTCCATCTCTTCAACGGCGCGCATCAGGCGATCTTCGCCGAACTGTTCGTCTTCCGCGTTCATAGCCTCTGTCAGGCCGTCCGAATAAAACACGAGGGCGTCGCCAGCTTCTAATTGCATACTTTCGAGGCGCATGCTCCGCAGGAAAAGACGGTCACTCACGATGCCGAGTCCAATTCCCGGAGCGTTAAGTAGCGAGGTGGCATTGTCCGCCGGCCGCCGCCAGACGATGGGGTTGTGGCCGGCGCGAACATGATCGAAGGTGCGCGTTTCGGGATCGAAAGCGCCCAGGGCCATGGTGACGAAGGTTCTTCGTTCGGTGACATCGAAGATATGGTGGTTGACGTGGGAGATGATCTCCACCAGGTCGGCGCTGTCCTGGGTGGTCGCGATCAGGAGACCCTTGGTGAGCGTCATGTAGAGCGCGGCCGGGACGCCTTTTCCGGAGACATCGCCAACGCTGATGGACCAGCGGCCGTCGGGAAGCTTGAGAAAATCGAAGAGATCGCCGCCGACCTCGCGGGCCGGCTGGCAGGAAGCGGCGATGGAACAACCGGGAATGTCGGGCGGGCGGTCCGGGAGCATTTGTTGTTGCACGCGGTGGGCGATGGAAAATTCTGCCATCAAGGATTCGCGTTGGGAGGTTGCAACAGCGGGTTCGGCTTCGGCGATTGCGAGCCCGCGTCCGCGCCATGCCAGCAACGCGGCGCATGCCGTAAGGGCGACGAGGATGACTAGAGCGGTAATTCCGGAAACCTCGAGCGAGCGGGCGGGTTGCAGCAAGAGCGCCGTCGAGTTCCAAATCGCGTGTGCGCTCCACGCGGCCACCAGCGTGGCTAGCACGTCGTAACGGAGGTAGATCCGATAGTAAATCAGGAAGGTCAGCGTGCCGCTGAGCAGGATGCCGGCTGCCGAGCTCTCCGATGGCACTGTCAACGTGGTGAACAGCAGGATGCCGGCTAACGAGAGAATCGAGTTTGCGAGCCAGCGTTTCCGGATGTAGTAGGCGAGGAAGCCAGCGCCGAAGCCGAACAAGCCGATAATTGCGGGGTTCATCATGCTATTCAGCGCCTGGAGTGTTGGAAAGACCGAATAGACGATACTGGCATCACTGTCGCCGGTTTGAACCGATCCGAACAGACGCCAGGACGCGATCCATAATGGCAGCGCGACGAGCAAAGGACCGCAGACCAATCCGGCCAGCACGGAAGAACCGAGGCGTTTGTTCAGAATCGAAGAGCTGAAGACACTGCGCAAGGTTACAAGTTTTGGTCCAGTGCCGATGGCGTCCATGGCGCCGCAGAGAATGAAAAAGAAAATCGCGATCATCGCGGCAAGGAGCGCGCCCTCGCCCCAGACCGAGATCACGCTTTCGCCGGACGATACGTTGGAATAAGTTTCGTCTAAGACGTTCCAATTGAGCCAGGTGACGATGTCCCAGGCAAACACCACGCCAAGCAGGGATAATACGAAACGATACTTTACGGCGCGCCGGACGGCCCAATATAGATAGACGATGGCGGCGACGACGGTTCCAAGGGCGTAGACGACAATCGCAACAACGACGATGAACTGGTCGCGAAAATGCTTTCGCGCTTGCAGGCTGTCTTCGAAATCGCGGCTGAATACCGGCTTGAGCTCGGCCTTAAGCAGACCGTCGCCCGCTACAGTCGCTTCGAATCGTTCGGTGAACGGTCCCGGTTTTTCCCACGCGAACAAGAGCGCGCCTTTGGAGGGTGAAGCATCGGTAACAGCGCGGAACGCGATAAGGTCCGCGCCTACGGTTTTCGCGAGAGCGTTTTCGGCTGTCTGGCGTGCCTGGTTGGGATCGGGGGCGGAAGATTTCGGATATCCGGAACGGTCCCATTTGTTGACATCGCCGCTGGCCGATAATTCGGTTGTAATCCGAAACGGACGGCCTGGCGCGCGGAGCAGGATTTCAGGATAGACAGGCGAGAAGCGCCGCGCCGAAGTGTCCGCGGGATGGAGGGTGTAATAAGAATTTGGCTTGTTTTGGCTGCCGCCGGCGGCGGTAACTTCCCAATTGGATGTGCGAAAGCCAAACGCCGCGGAAACCTCCTGCGCGCGAACGATACTTTGTTGGCGGTCGAAACGCACGTTCCAGCGAGCGGCCGGATGAGCGCGCGGCGCGATGTAGACGAGCAGAGCGCAGCCAGCGGCGGCGAGCGCTCCACCCCAGAGGCTTGATTTCAAGCCACAACCTCCATGGCGCTGCCGGCGCGATTCACTCGAATTACGACCGCCGTGAGATCGTCTGCAAGTTGATGCTCGCGCCGTTTGCGCGAGAGAACTCGAAGAACGTCTTCCGCCGCCCGCGAGCCGGAGATCCGCACGCTTCGCGCGATTCCGTCGGTGAATAGCAGCACCGTATCTCCCCCGCGCAATTGAGCCGAGCCTTCGTAGGCGTCTTTGCCGGAGCCGGGCATTTGGATGCGGCGCTCTTTCGTCAGCGATGAAACCAGGACTTTGGGATACTCTCCCGTGCGCGCGTATCGGATGTGTCCGGCATTGTTATCGAGAATGGCGTAGGCGACGTGCGTGGTGGCGACCGCCCCTTCGAGGTACGTTCCCAGAGCCTCTTCCAGGCGCACAATCACCTCGTAGGGCGTCAGGTTGCGGCGCACGGTGTGCATCAGAAAGCCTTTCGCGAGCGCAATGGTCAGCGCGGAGCCGATGCCGCGATTGCCGCCTTCCGCGATGAAAATGCCCAGCCGATTTTCTCCTAGCGGGAAGAAATCGTAGAAATCGCCGCCTACAACTCGCGCCGGAATGCAAGCGGCGGTAATGGAGAGACCGTGGATTTGGGGAAGACTCTTCGGCAGCAGGTGGAGTTGCGCCTCACGCGCCGCGGCCATTTCGGCCTGCAACAATTGCCTCTCGGCGATTTGATGGGCGTAGAGCGGCCGGACTTCGTCGCCGGAGTACTCGCGGCCGCGCGCTACGGCCCAGGCTTCGATCGCGACAAATGCAAAACCGAGGCAGCCGACGGCAATGCCGAGCTCCATCGAGGCTGGCGAAAGCGCGGTGATATGGGCCAGCATTTTCGCAATCTGGAACGCCGCCAGGCTGAACGTCACGGCCAGGAAATCCATGGCGAGGAAGGGCGCGAGGACAATGATCGTCAGAGTTCCGACGTTGAGAGCGACGCCGCCGAGGGACTCATAATGGGTCGCGTTCATGCAGCAACCGGCAATGACGAAGAAGAGCAGGAGCCCATTGCGAAGATTGACGCGCTGGACGTTGCGCGTGAGAAATGCCATGGGCAGCAGAAGGCTGGATGCAGGAATCAAGGTGACGCTGATGGCCTGCCCGAGAATAACCGCAAAGAATGGATATCGAAAGAACGGGACTTTGAGAATATCGGCGCCGGAACGGCCCGATTGGGACCACAGGGTCAGTCCAAGGAGCGCTTCGAGGGTCAACATCCAGCCCGCGAATGCCACGCCGAAAAGAACGGAGCGGGCGACGTTGCGGCTGAAGATCTTTCCCCGAACCAGAGCGTCCAAGGACGTCAACTTCCCGGGATATAGCTCGCGAAGGTCTCCTTCACCCGCTTCATACGCGACGGCAAGAACAAGACCCATCACCGCGAACGCGATGGCGACGGCGATCAGCGGGAACCATGGAATGGTTTGATTCACTTTATAGTTGCCGAGCACGTATTCATCGATGGCGGTGAGAAAGCTCCCCAATAACGCCGCAGCCACAACGGCGCCGAGCAGCAGAGTGCGTTTGTGGGAGACTTCGCGCTCGAAGGACCGCCGGGCATAACGGTAGAGACTGTAGATCAAAAGGATCGCTATATAAATGCCGTATATCGCGATCAGAATCCCAAGGGAACGCTTCTGGCCAAGACCGTTCGCCTTGGAGTAGGCGTCGTCCACATTGGTGCTTACGGTTTCGAGCACGGGCTGAGTTCCGCAAACCGCGGTGTCGATATCGAAGGTCAAGCCGGGGAGAGTGGCGGACTGCGTGTGCCAGACGAATTTGCGGCAGCTTCCGCCCTGCTCGTGCTGCTCGAGGGTAGAGATTTCCGGCTTACCGAGCGTGACGAGTTTAGCGAGGTTCGGAATGCGAGCTACGACGCCGGAAGCGATGGCCTCGGAGTGCGCCTCATCGACGGGCGGGCCCCATTTCGCGGAGCGGACGAGCGTCCAGTCGTAACCAGCGACGCGGCCTTTCTGGTCAACAAGGACTAAGGCACTTTCGTTCGATCCCGACATTAGCAGGACACGGATCGTGATCGGGAGCGAGAACGACTGGGCGGCCTCGGCAGCGCTATCGCGGCGGAGACGATAGTAGGCCAGCAGCTTCTCGGATGGATCGAGCGTGGTGTAGGCGCTCCACGAAGTGGCGTCGATGCCGTGGTCGGCGGCAAACTGGCGGGCGGTGGCGATTGCCGATCCGCGATCGACGTCCAGCGGTTTATAGCCACGCAACATCTCGTTGTGCGCGAGCAACGATCCCGCGACGTAAGCAATGGGAAACAGCAGGAAAAAGGCCAGCCACGCGATTTTCGCGAGCGTCGATTTGGGGCGGCGGCACAGGATCCGTTCGAGAAAGCCGTCGATCATGGCCGCTCTCCGGCGATGCGTTTCACGATCATGATCGTGATGTCGTCGAACTGCGGAGCTTCGCCCGTGAACGCATCGATTTCTTTGAACACGGCATCGACGATGGCGGCCGGCGGCAGGGCGGCGTTTGCGCGCATACAAGCGATGAGGCGCTCCAGGCCGAACTCGTCTTCCGAGAAGCTCTGCGCTTCGGTGACGCCGTCGGAGTAGATGGCGAAAACATCTCCTGCCGCGAGCCTGCAAAATTGCTCTTCATAGGTGCGTTTGGGAAACAGTCCGAGAGCCAGACCGCTGCACGCCAGTTGCTCCACTGTATTGTTCGCGCGGAGAATGATGCCGTCGTTATGGCCGCAGTTGACCCAGCGGCACTCGCCCGTGACGGGATCGTAAAAAGTGAGGAAGGCGGTTGCGTAGCGATTCGAAGGCGTGGTGGCGTAGAGCAGATCGTTGGTGCGGGCGGCGAGCGCGGCCAATTGCGAATCGCCGTGCAGGAGGGCTCGCAAGGTGGCTTGAATGTTGCTCATCAGGATGGAGGCGAACATCCCTTTGCCGGAAATGTCGACGACACAGAGCAGGTGCGGTTCGGAGGGTCCCACGGTTTCGAGCGGGATGACGTCGTAATAGTCGCCGCCGACTTGTTTGGCCTGGCGATTTCTGGCAGAGATCGCCGTGTGCGCTAGCTGGGGCAGGGAAGCCGGGAAAAGATTCTGCTGAATGGCGGCGGCCATGGCGAGCTCTTTTTCCATCTGCTGCTTGACCAGCGTTTCGCGGAAGTGCCAGGCATTGTCAAAGGCGACGGAGGCTTGCGCGACGAGTCCCGATCCAAACTCGAGGTCGGACTCGGTGTAGGAGCTTTGGCCGGCGCGGGGTCCGCAGACCACCAGGCCGCTGGTTTCGGTACCCGATCGGATGGGAAATACGGCAGATCCGGCGGGGATGCCGTTGATCTCCGCAGCGGCGATGTGAGCGTCCGGGAGCGCGGCGATGGCGTCTTTATCGGCGATGAAGCCAGCGAGGTCGAGGCCACGCTGGCGCAACGTTAAAGGGTGTTGTTCGCGCCAGGCGGCGACGGCGTATTTGCGAACGGCCCAGCGGCCGGCTAGCGTGAGCGCGAGGAGCTGCGCAATGGCTTCAGGGTCGAGAGTCGCGGCGAGACCGCGCACCATGTCGAGGAGGGCGCGCAGTTCCTGGATTTTTTGATCGAGGGAGTGATTCAGGCGAACCGATTCGGTGTGCGCCTGCGCGTTGGCGATACCGCTGGCGGAAAGGCTGATGAGGGCGTGGATAAAATCGTGTTCTTCAGGGTCGAGGTCGCCGCGCATGGGCTTGCTAATGCCGAGCAGTCCGATGGGAAGCTCGGGATCGCCGATGGGGAACACCTGCTCGAGTCCGGCGTTGTGCGCGATGTCCTCAGTGAAGGGGCTGCCGGCCGGTAAGGACGCGACGCCGCGAGTGAGCGCCACGCGCATAGCCCCGTCCTGGCGGATCGCGACGGCCGCGCGGCCGACCAGCAGGCGGCCCATGACGGTACGCAGCAAGTGACGGAGCAGGTCTTCCAAACGCAGTGAGGCGTGGAGCAGTTCGGCGGATTCGAGCAGCGCTTCGAGCCTCGATTCGCCCAGGCGGGAAGAGATTTGGGAACGCCGCAGGGTGTTTGGGGAAGCCATGCTTGTTTATTAAAGATATCGTATGGCGGGTGGCGGGTCCGAAACGGAGAGGCTTCCTGGCGGGCTTGTTCAGGGATTCGAGCGTTTACCCGAGCGGCGTGATCGACATTCTTAGAGCACGGGTGGCTGGTTGAGAAGCAGCCAATACATCCCGACCTTCTGCACGGCCTCGGCAAACCGCTCGAAGTTGACGGGCTTAACGATGTAGCTGTTGACACCCAGCTTGTAGCTCTCCTTCACATCGTTTGGCTCATTCGATGAGGTCATGACAACCACGGGGATCATCGTTGTGCGAGGATCGCTCTTGATGCGGCGCAGCACTTCCAGCCCGTCAATCTTGGGCAGCTTCAGATCCAGCAGAATCAGCTTAGGGCCGGCGTCCATCCTACGCCCGGAATGGACGCCTTGGCAGAAGATGAAATCGAGCGCCTCCGCGCCGTCGCGAGCGACCTCAATGCGATTGCTCAGGTTGGCCTTGCGTAGCGCGCGGAGCGCCAGTTCCAGGTCCGAGGGTGTGTCTTCGACCAGCAAAATCTCGACAGCATTGGTTTCGCTCACACCTTCTCCACTCCCAGGTTGAAATAAAACGTGGCGCCGCGGTCCACTGCCGCATCGGCCCAGATGCGTCCGCCGTGACGGTGAATCACGCGCTGCACGATGGCCAGGCCAACGCCGGTGCCTTCGAATTCCTCGGCGTGATGGAAGCGTTGGAACACACCGAACAGTTTGTCGGCATATTGCATATCGAAGCCCGTCCCGTTGTCGCGCACGAAATAGACAGTCTCACCCGCGCCGGACGCGCATCCGACTTCCACGACGGCCGACTCGCGCCGGCGGGTGTACTTCAGCGCGTTGGACAGCAGGTTGGTCCAGACCTGCATCAGCAAGGACGGGTCGCCTTGGCAGGGCGACAGGTCGCCGATACGAAGCTCGATCTGCCGCCCTTCCCGCTGCATGCTCAAATCCTCAAGGACGTTTCGTACAAGTTTGCCGGTATCCACGCTCGACTTGTTTAACGGCTGCCGGCTCAATCGTGCGAAGGCCAGCAGATCGTCTATTAATGCGCCCATCCGCTGCGTTCCTTCACGGATGGTGTTCAAATAGCGTTTGCCTTCCGCGGGCAATAAAGGCCCGTAGTCCTCCAGCAGGGCCTGTGAAAAACCATCGACGGCGCGCAGGGGCGCGCGCAGGTCGTGCGACACCGAGTAGGAGAAGGCTTCCAATTCCTGGTTGGCGGACTGGAGTTGAGCCGTGCGCTCGACTACGCGGTCTTCCAGTTCGGCGTTGAGCTGACGAATCTCCTCCGCGGCGCGCTTGCGGGCGGTGATATCGGCGATGGTGATCACCACCATCAGCGGTTGGCCGGTTATATCTTTTACGAGCGCCCCGCCATAATTGAAGACGCGCTCCCAGTCGCCATGAATGCGCCGGATGCGCACTTCCATATCGCGTAGCTCCCCGTGGCGCAGAATGCGGGAAACCGGCCATTGGTCCAGGGGCAATATGGCGCCATCCATGGCCTTGAGTTCAAACGTATCGGCGAACTCGGGCGCGCAGCGGAGACATTCTTCCGGGCTGGTAAAACCGTGCAGGTCTCGCGCGGCGCGGTTGAAGCGCAGCAACCGGCCGTTGAGATCGGAAACAACCACGCCCTCGTCGAGGCTTTCGACGATCGTCTGAAGTTGGGCCTCGCTCTTGCGCAAGGCCTCATCCGTCCGCTTGCGCTCGCTGATGTCGCTCGTAATCTTTGAAAATCCGCTAATCGCTCCGGACCCGTCATAAACCGCGGTGATGGTCACGTTTGCCCAGAACAGGGATCCATCTTTACGGACCCGCCAACCATCCTCTTCGAAGCGCCCTTCCCGCCGGGCGATCTGGAGTGCGTCTTGCGGACGGCCGTGGTCGATATCCGCTTTGACGTAGAAACATTCGAAGCTCTTGCCAAGGATCTCGCCGGCGCTGTAGCCCTTAATGCGCTCGGCAGCGCATGTCCAACTGCTCACCAACCCTTGAGCATCGAGCATTAAAATCGCATAGTCCGTAATACTTTCGACGAGCAGGCGATACTGTTCCTCACTCTCCCGTAATTTGCTGAGGTCGGTGACAATCATGTAGATGCATTCGATCCCCTCCAGCGCCATCCTATGACAGGATATTTGGACCGGCACCGACGCTGACGGCGACCTTTTCAGCCGTGCTTCGATCTTTGCCGCGGCGGAATCGGCGAGGATCGCGGAAAGCGTGGCCGCGTTCTCGATGAAATCTTGCAACGACGAACCGACGAGGCGCTCGAGCGGAACCCCGAGCAAGGACGCAAATTGTTCGTTCGAGAAGAGAATCATACCGCCGGGGGTGAGTGTGACGGCGCCCTCCGTCATGGTTTGCACCATCAGGCGGTAGGTCTCGTCGGCGCCTCTGAGAGTGTAGACGCTGTCGCCGTCCGGACCGGAGGCCACAACGGCATCTACTTCCCCGCTCCGCAGAGCCCGCAGCGTTTCTTCCGCTTCGTCGAGACGTAGCTGAAGGTCTTGAATGCGCCCCAGCAGATCTTCGTTTGTTTCAGCCTCCATCGGTCTTCATCCCGCGGCTAGGGTGGGCTGGCTTGCGGTCACGATATCTAAACCGGCCAATACTCGCTCTTTGTCGGACAAGTCTCCGATGATTTTACGAAGCGGGAGAGGAAGTTTTTTGACGAGAGTAGGCGTAACGAGCACCTGTTCCGGTTTGATGTACTCAGGCTGCTGATAGATATCGACCACTTCGAGATCGTAACGGCCCTGTAACTGCTCTTCGCAGATTGCCAAAATATTCCGGATTGCCCGGGCAGACCGCGGCGTGCTACCGCTCACGAAGAGGCGGAGGCGGTAGTACTCCGCCGGTGGCCCCGCAGCCAGCGCATCCTCGAACGCCTTTGTGACTTGATCCATCTTTGACGTGACTTGATCCATGTTTGACCTTTTCAATCGACCCTCTTTACAATCCTCGGCCGCAGATCGAGGCCTACCAATACGCGTTCGTCATTCGACAAATCCCCAAGGATTTTCCTGATGGGCGTAGGAAGTTTCCGCACGAGAGTCGGCAGCGCTAAAATCTGATCGGACTTGGCCAGTTGAGGAGACCTCAGGAGATCGATAACTTCAATGCGATACTTGCCGGCGAGATGTTCCTCGCAGATTCGCTTCAAATTGGCGAAGGCCTGCAAGGATTTAGCGGTTTGTCCCGCAACGTAGAGCTTCAACTCCCATTCCTGAATGGGGGATTCGACTGCCAGGGGCTGGGATTTCATCGTTGCCGGCTTCCAAGCAATTCCGCGTTCCTGCCATTGGGTTCGAGCGGACCGGGCGCCATGGAGCGGCTCTTGGCCATTCCGGTCCGGTCCTGCTGCAACTGCTTCAGTTTGAGTTCCTCTTGCAAAATAAGCTGCCGCGATCCCTGCTCTTCAGTCTGCAGTTCAAGTTGAAGAATGGTTATCTGCCCCTCCAGGATCTTGCGCTTGCGCTCGAGCAGAAATTCTTTGCCTTCGATTTCCTGTTTGGCGAAAAGCACCGCGGATGCGTCCCTGGCTTCCTGTGTGACGCGCGCGGAGCCGGTAAGCAGACCCGCGTCGCCCAGGTAAACCTCGCGAAGTTCAATACCGTGATCGGTCAAAAGGAATTCGCGGATTTGGTTGGAATGAGACGTACCGCGGGCTTTAAGAATGTAAAGCCCGCGGTTCCGTTCTCCACCGATCTCGATATCGCGCAGCAGCAGCCAGGCGTCGGCCATAGATGAGATTTCGATTTCCGGCCGCTCCTGGGGACCCAGAGAACCGCTCAAAGTCGTCATCAACGCCGTAATTTGTCTTTCTTTCAGGAAATCGATCAAACGCAGGAGCATGCTCCTGGTCTCGGATTCGGAGCCGGAGTGAAGCAATCCGGTAACCGGATCGACGATCACTATAGCGGGGGCGACTTCCTCAATAGTCTTGTGGATCTTGAGGAGGTGGGTTTCGAGGCCGTAAGTGGTCGCCCGGGTGGCTTGAAAATGCAGCAGGCCCTTGTCGACCCACCTGCCCAAATCGATTCCTATAGACCGCATGTTGCGAATAATCTGGTTTGCGGACTCCTCGAAGGAGAAGACCACACACTTTTCACCTCGCGCGCAGGCGGCGTCGACAAAATGCGCCGACAAGCTTGTTTTTCCCGTGCCGGCGGTGCCGGATACCAGAATGCTGCTGCCTCGAATGTAGCCTTCGCCGCCGAGCATGGTGTCCAAAGCGGGGATGCCTGTGGAAACTCGCTCGCTCGATACGGAATACTTCAATTCGACCGACGTCACCGGCAGCACGGAAATGCCGTCGTCCTCAATAAGGAATGGATACTCATTGGTCCCGTGCGTGGAGCCGCGGTATTTGACGACGCGCAAACGGCGCGTCAGGATCGTTTCAGTGACGCGGTGATCCAGCAGAATGACGCAGTCCGAGATGTACTCTTCCAGGCCGTGACGGGTTAGCGTGCCTTGCCCGCGTTCACCGGTGATGACAGCCGTGAGTCCTCTGTGCTTAATCCACAAGAAAAGGCGTCTAAGCTCTGAACGCAAAACGGATTCGCTGGCGAGACCGGCAAACAGAGCTTCGACACTGTCAATAAGAATCCGCTTGGCGCCAATTGAATCGACCGCTTGGCCGAGCCGGATAAACAGGGCCTCCAGATCGTAGGCGCCGCTCTCTTCGATCAAGCTTGGTTCTATCAATATGTGATCGATCGAAAGCTTGTTTTGCGCGACCAGCGCAGGCACGTCGAACCCCAGCGAGGCCACGTTGCTGGAGAGTTCGTCGGCAGTTTCTTCAAACGAGATGCAGACGCCGGGTTCGTCGAAGTCCGTGGCGCCGCGCATGAGGAACTCCATGCCGAGGAGTGTCTTGCCGCAGCCCGCGCTGCCGCAGACTAAGGTGGGCCGTCCTCGCGGTAAGCCACCGAAAGTGATCTCGTCGAGTCCCTGGATGCCGGTTGGGCATTTCGAAATGCCGTTTGAGACGCTTGCGGGCTTGGTAGTCTTGCCTTGGCGGGCCATATAATTTCCTCGGGGAGGGAAGCCGTCTCGCGCGGAGGGGTCCATACCGGCCGGACGACGAGAGTTGCGGCGCTCTCCCTTCCAACAACCTTATCGGCCTAAGAATCTGGCGGCGGTATATCTCTATCTGAATGTGGGGGAATAGGCTACAAGCTGCCTATACGGCACGAACGGTGTTGTTTGGGGCGGCAAAGACAGTGCCTAAGGTTGCATGTCGCCCGCCGGCTCCGAGCGGGTGTTGGAAGCTCGGAATCGCCGATGGGAACCCTGTTCGAATCCGGCGCTGTGTACGAGGCGGCCCACCAGCAGGCGCCCCATTACGGTCCGCAGCAGGTGACGGAGCAGGTCTTCCAAACGCACTGACGCGTGGAGCAGTCGCGCGGACTCGAGCAGCGCTTCGAGCCTCGATTCGCCCAGGCGGGAGGCGATCTGGGAACGCCGCTGGGTGTTTGGGGGAGCCATGCTTGTTTATTAAAGATATCGTACGGTGGGTACGCGGCGATGTATGGGAGGACTACAACTTATTTCGGGTGCGGGATGACGTCTTCGATATTGTAGGTTTCGCCGACAAACGTGAAATAGAAACGCCAGTCGCGGTTGACGCGGGCCTGCCAGAGATCGGCTCTCTCGTCGTATTTTTTCGCGTGAAGGGAGGGATGCAGAAGGTTGTTTTCGAGGAAGCGGAGCTGTTTATAAAACGCGCGTTGAACTGCCTCCGGTTGCTTCCTTCAGTGCCTCGATGGCGCGGTCGGATACGACAACTTTCATTACCGGGCGCGTTTAGATTTTCCGGTTTTGCGGCTACGGATCTCTTTTCTTAGGAACTTGATCGCGTCGTCGGCTGAATCGAAAGGTCCAGAGTACGGGCCCTTGCGGGCGGTGGCCAATCGGGCGTCGATTAAGCGGCGCTGTTCGGGCGAGTATTCATCGTCAGCGGACGGCGGTTTGGGGGTAATCGTAATCACGCCGCCGCTGGCACGAAACTCCACATTCTGTCCCGCTACCAAGCCTGCCTTGCGCTGAATTGCGACTGGTACAACCAGAGGCGTTTTGTTTTTCGTGACAACAGCCATAATGCCGAACTACTCGAAACCGCCGCGGGGCCGATAGCCTGGCCTGGCCCGGACACGATATTTGTGACCTACGTCGGAGGTGATGTCGATGGTGATCTTGCGGAAACCCTCATTCGTATTTGCGGCCGGGTAGTAAGTGACGGTGTAACTGTTGCCGAGATCCTCGCGGATGTTCTCGAAGGCTTCCACCTGCTTCTGCCAGGTTTTCGCGAAATACGCCTTGCCGCCGGTATTCGTCGAGATGCGCTTGAAGATCGCGCTCGACACGGGATCTTTGTTCACCTCGCTGGTCGAGATGACGTAGATCGGAATGCCCTCGTCTTCGGCGACGGCGCGGACGTCGTCGGGAGCGATCATGCTGGCGTTGTCGGGGCCGTTTGAGAACACGATGATCACTTTGCGGCCGGGAATCTTGGCGGCATCGCGCAAACCGAGCAGCAGGCCGTTATAGAGCGCGGCGTCATCGCCCGCGACGGCCTTTCGCAATCCGAAAATCGCCTGGCTGCGATCGTGATTCAAAGGGGCCACGCGCGAGAGATTGCGGCTGAACGTGTAGACGGCAACCGAATCGGCGCGGTCGAGCCCGCGGATAAAATCGGCGATCGCATCGGAGGCGTAAACAAATCCGCGATACATGTAGTTGCTGGTGTCGAACAGCACGAATACGTTGGTGCCGACGAACGCGTCGGTGCGCAGGTCGGATGCGGCATTGCCCTTCTCAGTGGCATCCGAGCCCGCGACCATCAACGGCTGCGTGGAGCCATCCGCCATAATCTGCAACGGCGGCTTGTTGCCCTCGCCGAACGTATTCATCTTCTGCGCGATGCCATCTTCCAGGATTTTCACGTCGCTGGGCTTGAGGCCGTTGATGTAGTGGCCCTTGCTGTCGGTGACGGTGAAGCTCACCACCACCATGTCCACTTTGATGCGGAACGTGGGGCGTTCCTGCGCCCAAATCCAGGCTAGAGTGCCCGATACCGCGAGTGCCGTTCCAAGCAATGCAATTCGTTTAACTGCGTTCAAGAAAGCCTCCGAACGAGAATTCTAAAAACCAGATCCTACCGCAGCCGCCTTGCGAGTCTTTTGGCGGACGTCCTCTCCAACCATCCGCAGCGAACGCAACAGTGCCGGCCAATCTTCCAGATGAGTCGCAAAAATGCGCTCGACAGTCTGCTGTGTCCACGTGGGAACCAGTATATTCAATTGCGAAGGCGGCAAGTGCAGTTCATCCGCGATGGCCGCGTAGTAGAGCAAATTCGATTCCCAGCTCTCCGCCATGATGCGGCTGGAATAGCCCATCAGAGTCGGGAAAGTGCGCAGATTGAGCAACTCCGGCGAATAGGAATTCGTGAGCGTGGGCTTGGGAGTTCCAAAGCGCCGCGAGATCGCCTCGTAGTTCAGATCTTTCGGAAATTCCAGGGCCGCGCGGCGAATCTCAGTAGCTACCGGGGCCATGTTGTTCTTGTCGGCGCTCAACTCGGCAGCGATCTCGAACATCTCCGACGGCGTCACTTCGTCCAATGCTTCGGGCACTTCGCCCGCCTCGAGTAAACGCTCGACCTTGTAGGTGCGCGCCGGAGGAGCATGATTTTCGAGAGCCTTCAGAACCTGGGCGCGTCCTACGGGATCCATGGAAGCTTCGGCGATGGCGTTCTCGGCGTAATCCATGTGCAATGCGACCCAATGGAGCTGCCCGGGCGTCACGGTCCACCAGCGTGGGACGGTGGCGCTAAGGATCATTTGAGGAACCAGGTCGCCCCAGATCAGCGCCTGTTCGCGGCTGGGAATCAAGAAATTCTGCTCGGCTTCGGCGAGCGCATAAGGCAGCCCGGAAAGCGATCCGATAAGCTTGCCGCCGGCGCTGGCGGGCCATCCATTGCCCATAACTTCCGTCTGACGCCAGGTCTGATTGGAACCCTGCATCCCGATAAAATCGTGACTGCGTATGAACAGCGGATTGGTCTTGAGGATCTGCGCGCCCGGCGGGGCGTAGTGAATATAATCGAGCCCCACGAGAGTGTCGCGCAGGAACGGCGCGAGCATCGCGCGAACATCCTCGAGTTTCTTGGGATCCGATGCCAGCTTGTCGATCAGAGGTTTGAGATTCAGCTTGCGCTGATTCTCGATGTGCCGCTCCGCCCAATAGCCAAACGCGAGCTGATTCTTCTCGGGTCCGCTCAGGCCGGTGCGGGGAAGCTGGATTTCAGAAATGCGCGCGGCCGTTTTCGTAATGAGCGCGGGGTCCGGTTTGCCGCCCTTGGCGACGCTCTCCAACTGATCGGAGAGATCGAAGATCGTTTTAAGAGAGATCAGCCGCTGCGCTTCGAAGATGCGGATCATTTCTTCGACGAGCTGCGTATGCGATTCGGCGTCGACGGGATTGGCCGCGCCGGCCAGCAGATCGATCATGCGATCCTGCGGGGACGCATCGGCGGGAGCGTCGCAGGCGGCCAGCAGGGCCTTGATACCGTTGCGTCCGCCGTCGAAAACCTCATGCTCGTTCTTGATCTTTCCAAATCCGCTGAGGATCGCCGCGAGAGACTTATCCGCATCCTGCGGCGCGATGGACCCTTGGCGGTAGAAGATTTGCCAGAGCCCAACAAGCGCTTGCAAACTGCCGGCGGCATCGGCGCGAATGCCCAGATCGCGAATCTGGCTGACGGCCACGGCGGTATCGAGGAACTGGCCGATGGTCCGCTCAGTCACGTCGGGAGCCTCGGCAAAGATGGGATACTGCGATCCGAACTCACGAAACGATCGGGCCAGGCGGTCGACGCTATCTTCGCTGAGCGGAGTGGTGCGGCGCCGGTCCACATCGCTCAGGGCCAAGAAAATTTTGAGCGGTTCGTTCTCTACCAATTTGCGGCAGAGGCCGAATAACGCTTCGAGAACGTCATCGGAATCTTTCCAGCCGCCCGCCGCCTTGGTGAGCTTGGCATCGTATTTGCTGCCGCGCGGGTGATCGGTGAACAGGTCGCGCCAGACGCTCAGCCCACCCGGAACGTGCGGCTTGCCGTTCGGATCGAGACGCAGCCGCGTAGTGAGCAGCATCATGTCGGTGTTGGCGCGAAACACCGGACGTGCCGGTCCGGGACTAGTCACTTTGCCTTTGATCGCGGCGTAGAAGCGCTTCAAACGGTCGGGATCGCTGAGGTACGCTTGAACCGGGCCGTTCGCCGGATTGTAGACAATACGCGCGAGCGAATCGTAATAGCTGGCCAGCCAGCCATCGTCTTTCGTGAGCAGCTTTTCAAAAAAGGCGGAGCCTTTTTCAGGCGACACGCCAGCCAACTCCGCCCATGCTTTCTCGGAACGGGCGCCACCGGGAACAATGGCCTTACCGTTGCGAATTTCGAACATCCCGCCGTAGAAATCGAGGACGTGGCCAAAGGCTCTCAGACGCGCCGGAGCGGTCGTTTTGCGCATTTCTTCGCTGGTGGGCGGATCCAGCTTCGCGAGTCCCAGATAGAGACGGCAGATGGATGGATCGCCGATGAAATAATCTATAAACTCGCCGCCGGCCTGGCGATTCTCATGGGCCGATGTCCAAAAGTCCAAAGTGTAGAGGACGGGAATTTCGGTGGGTTTGTAATCGTAGGAGAAAGGCCGATTGGTGCGTAGCGACTGCTCCAGTTCCGCGAGCGGGAAGCCGGAATCGATGGTCAGGAAGGCGCGGCTGGCGTTCACGGTTTCGAGCACCACGTCGGAACCGCAACCGCCTCGCATGCGATAACCGATGACGCGCAGGAGATCGCCTGTTTGAGCCGAGTCGCAGGTTTCAATCTTGATTACTTTATCCGCGCCCGCAAGCTTGTCGAGTTCGCGCGCTTGCGAGAGATAGCGGACCACAAGCTTCAGGTATTCGGTCTGCTCGAGCGCTTCATTGCTGCTCGATGCCTGATAGCCGTTGGTCACGATGTTGCGGGCGAGCGCCGGCAGCAGGTCGTCGGGTTTGATGTCGGGCGACAGTGCCGCCATGCGTGAGAAGGGTCGAATCGGGCCGGGAAGAAGGATGACGGTTTTCTTAGCGGGCGCCGCGCTGGCCCGATCCGGAAGCTGCAGCCCGGTGCCTTTGGCCTGCTGGAAGATTTCCATGTGCTTTTGGGCGGCGGACCAATCGGCGTTGCGCGCGTCGATCAACAACAATCTGCGCGCAACCTCGGCGCGCTCGCGTCCGTCCGTGACAGTGAGTAGACGAGTGTAGACCTGCGCTGCAAGCGGGTCGCGGTGGCGATCCAAAAACTCGGCGTAGGCTTTGAGAGCCGGCGGATTAGGAGGCACTTGGTTCGCGGCCTGTTGGAGCAAAGCTTCGGCCCCCGGTCCGTCGCCATTCATTTCCAACTGCCACGCCCGCTCAGAAAGATCCTGTGCCTGCGCTACGCAGGCCAGAACTAAAATGGAGATCCCAAACGTTAGCTTCACGGAAATCCCTCCTCCGTTCCCAACGCGCCAACCTTCTTCACACTCCCGCTGCTGGTTTCTTACTGTATCACTCGCAATACGGAGTGTGCATGAGGACTGACGGTTACGGTTTCAAACAAGCGCGGAGGCAGACGACTGGAAAACGATCGTCTGCCCTACCGGGCGATCGTCTGCAACGCCGGGCGACCGTCTGCCCCACTGCCTGCTACAATCGCGAGAGAATCGCGGTTCCGTTATGACCGACCTGCCTCAAACTCTCGGCGTCCTCCGAAAGAGCAAGTTCTCTGAGAATCACATTGGAAATCGCAGTGTGAAGGAAGAACTGCGCCAAAACCTGATATGCAAACTGCAGCGGGGCGAAGAACTTTTTCCCGGCGTGGTTGGCTACGAAGACACGGTGGTGCCTCAGATTGTCAACGCCGTTTTATCGCGCCACAACTTCATCCTGCTGGGGCTTCGCGGACAGGCGAAGACGCGCATCATACGAATGTTGACGGCGCTTCTCGACGAGCATCTGCCGTATATCGCGGGCTGCGAAATTCGAGATAATCCGTTCCATCCTATCTGCCGGCGTTGCCTGGACGCCATCGCCGAACAAGGCGACGAGACGCCGGTGGCGTGGCTCGACCGCGAGCATCGCTACGTGGAAAAGCTGGCGACGCCCGACGTGACCATCGCCGACATGATCGGCGATATCGATCCGATCAAAGCCGCGCGGGGCGGCCACGATATCGCCAGTGAACTGACCGTCCACTACGGCCTGTTGCCGCGCGCGAACCGCGGCATCTTCGCGATTAACGAATTGCCCGATCTCGCGGGCAAGATTCAAGTCGGCCTGTTCAACATCATGCAGGAAGGCGACGTCCAGATTAAGGGCTATCCGGTGCGTCTGCCGCTCGACGTCATGCTAGTCTTTACGGCTAATCCGGAAGACTACACCGCGCGCGGAAAAATCATCACGCCTTTGAAGGACCGCATCGGGAGCGAGATCCGCACGCACTATCCCAGCTCGCTCGATCACGGCATTTCGATTACGAAGCAGGAATCGTGGACGGATCGCGCCTCCGCTACTCGGATCGTGGTTCCTTCCTACATCCGGGAGACGGTGGAACAGATAGCATTTCTCGCACGCGAAGACAAAAAGGTGGACAAGCGGTCCGGCGTTTCGCAGCGGCTGCCGATCTCGGTGCTCGAGAATGTCGTATCGAATGCCGAACGGCGCGCTCTCACCGCGGGCGAAGACGTAGCCGTGCCGCGCGTGCTGGATATCTACGCGGCGCTTCCATCGATCACCGGCAAAATCGAGCTGGAGTATGAAGGCGAGTTGAAGGGCGGCGACAACGTCGCGCGGGAGTTGATTCGAACCGCGGTCGGGAAGGTTTACACGTCGTACTTCGACGGCGTGAACGTTTCTCCGATCGTGCAGTGGTTCGAACTGGGCGGCACGTTAAAGCTTGACGAGTCTGTCGACTCTCACACTTTGGTCCAGCAGCTTCAGAAGATCCAGGGACTGATGGAGAAGACCGCAGCTCTGGGACTCGGTGTGAGTGAACCGGATGCCGTGCGCGCCGCTGCGGCCGAGTTTATTCTAGAAGGCCTCTACGCGCATCGTAGGATCAGCCGCAATGAAGAGACCGGCTTCGCGGCCGGAGAGCGGCGGCGGGATACGCCGGAGCGGGGCGAAGAGCCGCGGCCGCCACGGTCACGGCGCCAGTTCAACTAAATGAAATCCATTCGCTATTCCCGCTACACCGGCGACGACTTTGGCATCGGCGCCGAGGACCTGATTCGCGCTCTGTCCGATTTTTTCCTCGAAAGCGGTTTCCAGAATCAATACATGGGATTCAGCGAGTGGAACGAGCACACGCTCGAACAACTCAAGGAGGCCATCCAGCGGGCGCTTGAACAGGGCCAGATGTTCGACGACGAGCGTTCCCAGGAGATACAGAAGCAGCTCCAGAACATGTCGCGGGAGCAGATCGACAAGCTGCTGGAGTCGTTGGTTCAGAAGCTCGCCGACGAAGGCTACATCAATCTGGAGCAGCCGCAGGCGCAACAGCAGGGCTCTGGGCAGGGAAATGCCGACCGTGAGGTGAAGGTCGAGGTAACGGACAAGTCCGTCGATTTTCTGGGCTTTAAAACATTGAAGGACCTTCTTGGTTCGCTCGGCAAATCGAGCTTCGGGGCGCACGACACACGCGATCTGGCAACCGGCGTCGAGACTACCGGCGCGGCTAAACTCTACGAGTTTGGCGACACCATGAACCTGGACGTCAATCGCACGCTGTTTTCCGCCGTGCAGCGCGACGGCTTGAAGGTGCCCATCAATCTCGAATACTCCGACCTGCACGTGCATCAATCGGAATATCAGAGCTCCTGCGCGACCGTGCTGATGCTCGATTGCAGCCATAGCATGATCCTTTATGGAGAGGATCGTTTCACGCCCGCGAAGAAGGTCGCGCTGGCGCTGGCGCATTTGATTCGCACGCAGTATCCCGGCGATTCGCTGCGCTGCGTTTTGTTCCACGACACCGCGGAAGAGCTGCGATTGTCGGATTTGGCGCGGGTCCAGGTTGGGCCGTATTACACCAACACGCGCGATGGCCTGATCCTGGCGCAGCGGCTGCTGGCGCAGGAAAAAAAGGACATGAAGCAGATCATCATGATCACGGACGGCAAGCCGTCGGCGCTGACGTTAGACGATGGCCGCATGTACCGCAACGCCTTTGGCCTCGATCCATTGGTGATCAGCCGCACGCTGGAGGAAGTGAGCCGCTGCAAGCGCCAGGGAATCCTGATCAATACGTTCATGCTCGCGAGCGATTTCGGGCTTGTGAATTTCGTTCAAAAAGTGACCGAGTTGTGCCGCGGCAAGGCGTACTTCACGACGCCGTACAATCTGGGTCAGTATCTGTTGATGGATTACATGAATCGCAAGACGCGGACGATTCATTAAGCTTCCAGAGCTCGGAAATCAGTAGCCCTCCGGCGGCCTTTCGGAATTGATGGCGGCGAAAACCGTGAGCCGACAACGCCGCACCATGACCTGGCAGCCGATTCACGCGCAATCCCGTGAGTATTCGGAACGCCAGGTATAGAGCGCTGACGATCGCTCTCGCGATGAAGCGCATGGGGCCCGCGTCGGGGATTTGAAATTCAGATACGATCCACTGGCCGCCTGGCCTGAGCGCCTTCGACAGGCGAGCCAACAGCGTTTGCGTCTCCGCGTTCGTAAGACAGTCGAGGAAGAAATGCGTCACGATGGCGTCGTAGCAGCCGCAGGGCTCAAACGTCCGCGCATCGGCATGGAGCAGATTGACTCGGCCGTTCGGGCCGAGGCGGCCACGCGCAAGATCCAGCATGCGCGCGCTGAGATCGACCGAGTCGATTTGCACATCGGGGTTGTGCGCCGTGAGCCGCGCGGTAAAACGGCCGTCGCCATCGCCAAGAATAAGGACGCGCCGAGCCGCCGATAGCTCGTCGAGGTATTCGAATCGCCGCCGTTCCAAGGCGCGCCCGAACGTAAGATATTCAAGCGCGCGGTACCACGGCGCAATGCGATCAAACGTCACCACAAAAACGGAAGAACCAGCAGCGGTGTGCACAACGCCAGATCCGCGGCAACGCGCAACAATTCCGGCGACAACCGCGATCGCCACCGTGCCAGCATCCTGAAGGCGACACCGCTCAACACCACCGCGATGCACACGGCGCCAGGCGCAAGACGGGCCAATTCAAGAAGCGCCGCAATCGCGGCAATGCCAGCGCAAATCGCGCCGACATATTTTCCGAGGTAACGCGTGGTCCACGGCAACCGCGCCGCGCTCCGCCATTCCCAAAATTCGATGGCGGAGCAGTTCACCCAACACAACAACGCGAAAAGAACGGCCGAGCCCGTCAGACGTAAAAAGGCGCCGCCCGCGCCGATCCACAGTGCGAGAAACGTTCCAGCAGTGAAGATCAACGCGACCGCCAGTTCGCGCGGCCAGCGCACCCGCCAGCATTGCGGAACGGCGTGGACCACTACGAAATACACGCCGACGATCAGCGCCAGCGAAAGGCCGGCGTGGAAGACCGCGGGACGAAGCAGCGCCGCAGCCAGCGGCACAATCGAGAGGCTGGCCGCGCACGCAACAAACGAGGCGGCGCGAAAGTGCCTCCGGTAGAAACGCTGGCGAACTGGCTCACAATTTCCCGATGTTGTCCGCAAGGCATCCAACACGCGATCTGAAAAGTACACCAGCCAGACTGAGCCCGCCAGCAGAGGTAGTTCGTAAGGGCCTACGTGTATTTCCGATGCT
>JBEKUT010000048.1:0-24159 GCA_049514735.1 Bryobacteraceae bacterium | reverse complement strand
TTACGAGTGTTAGCGCGGGGAAGCGTTCGTTGTTGTTGGGAGATGGGGATAAGGGGACCGCTTCCTGCCGGGCGCGGCTCGGTTACGAGTGTTAGCGCGGGGAAGCGTTCGTTGTTGTTGGGAGATGGGGATAAGGGGACCGCTTCCTGCCGGGCGCGGCTCGGTTACGAGTGTTAGCGCGGGGGAAGCGTTCGTCGTTGTTGGGAGATGGGGGAAAAGGGGACCGCTCCCTGCCGGTCACGGCTCGGTTACGAGCGTTAGCGCGGGGAAGCGTTCGTTGTTGGGAGGTGGGGGAATTTTTACCCCAATAGATCGAATAAAGTTGTTTGAGGTATCTCTTTCTCGGCTGCCAGTGCGGCCTGTTCATCGGTAGTGGCCATGGTCATATCTGTAATCGCTTGCGCTGCATTGGCGTCCTCAATCCCGCTTTGCTCGGTCTGGAGTTGTGTCGTGAGAGTCGCGCCGAAGGTGGTGGCGCTGGCGACCCGATCCTGGACGGTGCCGTAAAACGCGAGCTGGGTGTTGAGGTACGTAGACGTACTTTGTAAATTTGTGATGGCAGTGTCGATGCCCGCTTGATCGTTGTTTTGCAGCGCGGTGTAAAGACTGGTAATGGCGCCGAACACGCTGGTTGTGGGATCGGAGCTGTCGAAGATCTGCTGGGCTGTTATTGAAACCGGGAAGGTGGATCCGTCGGGGCTCTGCACCTGGCGGGTAGCGGCGGTCCCCTGATAGGCGCTCACTGGATTGGTCTGGGTAAGATCGACGGTGTAGGGCTCAGTCTGATCGCTGTCTCCGCTGAACACGTAGCGGTTTCCGACATTCGTATTAGCAAGGGCGACCATCTCCTGCAGATCGCTCCCGACTTGCTGGGAGATTTGCGTCCGGGTGGCGGCTGAAATGGTGGTCGGCTCCGCCTGCGTTGCGAGCGTAGTGACATTGTCGAGAAGCGTGACGGCGTTTGAGACGGCGCCTTCGGACGTGTTGACTTCGGTTGATACCAGCCCCAGGTTGCTTTCGATCTGGTTGGCTTGCGCCAGGCTGGAGCGTACTTCATATAGGTCCCCGAGAGCGTTGGGATCGTCCGATGCGGTGTTGATCTGCAGGCCGGTTGTGAGCTGCGTCTGGGAGCGTGACAAGCGGGCCTGAATGTTGTTCATTCCCGAGAGGAATATCTGAGCGGCGGGATTGAAGGCTTCTATCATGATGCAGGTGGGATTACGGCCATTAGAGTCTCGGTCAGGTCGTTGAGAACCGAGAGTAATTTGCCGATGGCGTTATAGGCGGCCTGAAATGTAATCAGATTTGTGGCCTCCTGGTCGAGAGATACTCCGGAAATATTGGTGCGGAGAGTTTGAGATTGCGTCAGGAGCTGCTGATCGGTAGTGACGTTAGCGCTGGCGTCTGAAAGATCGGTGCCGACTTGGGCGGACGCCTGGCCATAGAAGGCATCGAAAGTGGAGTTGTTCACGGGCGTCGCATTGGCGAGCTGGGCGAGCGCCAGCGCGTTGCCATTGCCGCCCGGCGCACTCGGAAGGGCGGCGGCGATCTGGTCTGGCGTCAATGGATTTACAGTCAGCGTCGCGGCCGCTCCGACGGTTGCGTCGTAGGAAAAAAGGTCTGTGGTAGGGGTGGCGCCGTTTTGATCGACCCCGTTGGACAGCGTCGTGTTGACCTGATCCGCCACCGACTGGGCTAGCGTGTTCATATCGTTCACGTAGCCTGGAATGAGCGAGTTGCTCACCTGCAGCAGGCCCCCCAGCGAGCCGCCGGTGAGCTCGCTGGTGATGTCGTTGCCCTGCCCGTCCAGGATTTGCGTTTTTTGATTGGAAAAGTTAGCCGTAATTGTTTCGGCGGCTGTTCCCAGCACCAGCGGTGTTTGATTCCCGAGGTAAACCGTGACGCTGCCGTCGGGTTGTTTCAAAGCCGTGAAATTGGCAACTTGCGAGAGCTGCTCCAGGTCGGAGGTGAGCGTCGCGTCCACCCCGGCATCCGTTCCCGTATAGGCGTTGTTCTGGCTCTGCCCGTTGATGGCGGCGATTTGAGTTGCGAGCTGGTTTATCTGGCTGACGGCGCTGTCGGTTTCCTGATTCTCATTGTTGGCCGCCGTCCCCAAACCCGTAGCAGTCTGTTGAAAACTCTCGGCTACCTGTTGCGCCTGCGTGAGCACGGCCTGCCGTGCATTGGTGTCATTGGGACTGACACTTAACGCCGAGAAGCTGCTGAAGAGCGCGTCGAGAGAGGCGGGAACTCCGGTAGTGTTCGAAGGATCGTAATAATTCTGGATTTGAGTCAGGTCGGTGGAGACTTGTTGCTGATAGCCGAGGAGGGATTGCTGGGAGCGGACAGCCTGCTCGGCAAAAGCGCTACGGGTGCTTTGATCTGGTCCGGCTGCGACGCCTCCGGGAAGGCCGACCGAGGGGTCGAAGGGCAGCGCTGTCAAATTTTGGACTTGCCGGGCGTAGTCCGGCGTCGAGGAATTGACGACGTTGTTCTCGGTGGTCTGCATCGCCTGGCTGAAGACCTTGAAAGCGCTTCCGGCGTTGATGATCGACGTGAAAAGTCCCATGGCGAATTTATCCTTCCAGAACCAACGTGGGAGCGGACACGGCCGCCCGCGCTCCAGCCGTGGAGGAATAGCTGACCAGTTCTTCGGCGGGAGGCAACAGGAAGGTTGCCAGACCGGCGTAATACTGAGCGGCTCCCCGCATGAGCGCGTTGATTTGGGCCAATTCGCGGCCTAATTCCCTGACCTCAGCCCGAAGGGCGCCGCGCGAAGCTACGGTAGTCAGCGTCGCCGGACCGCCTATGAGCTTTTGCAAATGCTCCATGGATTGAATGGCGGTGCGGAGATGCGGTGCACAACTCTCAAGCACTTGCGGCGTGGGATTGAGCAGCTTACGGCGGACCAGTCCGATAATCCGGCGCGCCTGCTTCGCCGCTTCGATCTCACTGGGTTCACGGAGAGTCATTTTCACGCACAATCATTCCCGGCGTTTTGCTAGGCTGCGGCGCGGAGATGCGCTTCGATCAAACTGTTACTCAACTGTTGGGGATTCACCTGGTACCGTCCCGAGGATACGATTTGTGAAAGCTGGACTACTTTGGAGGTTTGGTCCGAGGAAGCCGATTCGAGGGCGCGCGAGAGGCTGCTGAGCGCCGATTGATCGCCCTGTGCGGGTGATGGCGTCGGATGGCGGCCGCTTCCACCGGCTGAGGATAATGCCGAGGTGTTGCCCACGCCAGCTAGATTTGAAGAACTCGTATTCTGGATTTTCATGTTCGTGTGAACCTCTTTTCTTTAGCAACTCGCGGCGAGAACCGCTCCCTGCCGGTCACGGCTCGGAATGGAGCTTGGCGGCGAGAACCGCTCCCTGCCGGTCACGGCTCGGAAATGGAGCCTGGCGGCGAGAACCGCTCCCTGCCGGTCACGGCTCGGAATGGAGCTTGGCGGCAAGAACCGCTCCCTGCCGGTCACGGCTCGGAAATGGAGCCTGGCGGCGAGAACCGCTCCCTGCCGGTCACGGCTCGGAAATGGAGCCTGGCGGCAAGAACCGCTCCCTGCCGGTCACGGCTCGGAAATGGAGCCTGGCGGCAAGAACCGCTCCCTGCCGGTCACGGCTCGGAAATGGAGCCTGGCGGCAAAACCGCTCCCTGCCGGTCACGGCTCGGAAATGGAGCCTGGCGGCAAGAACCGCTCCCTGCCGGTCACGGCTCGGAAATGGACGGCTCGGAAATGGACGGCTCGGAAATGGACGGCTCGGAATGGACGGCTCGGAAATGGACGGCTCGGTATCAGATTTTGTTCCCTCACGATTGCTTATCGGCAGGCAAAAAACGGTATTGCAGGGAATAAGGTGAGATTGATCGCAGGAGTATTACTGCGGGGGTAATGAGACAACGGGTTGAGAAACTAAGGACGGGGCGCGTGCGGCGTTACCCGCAACCAACGGTCGATCAAACTGCGCTCAGGGGTGACCGCGGCGGTTTCGACGGTGACTGGGGGGTTCATCAAACGATCATAATGGGCGAGCAACTTGGCTTCTTCCACCTCAACAGCGGCGGCGTACTGGCGCAAATAACTGGTGCTGAAAATGCCTCCAGGAAGTTTCTCAAACTCTTCATCTTCAATGGCTCGCAGGAACCGAATGCTGATCTTCGTCAGGTCCGCGATCTGTTCCAGCGAACTGCCCTTCTTCTGACGGGATGTAGCGAGGTGCAGCGAGATCGCCTTATCGTTTCGCGGTTCCAGTGCGCGCGTCTTTCGTCGTGCCATGTTTCCTACCAGACTGGATTTGTAAACCTTAATCATAACCCATCTGGGGCATGCCATCACAGGACTATAATACCGGGCCCCTGCCGGATCAAGTTCTATAGCGCCAACGCGTCTTGAACGGCGTGGCTGGGTACTTGCCTCCCTGACCGTGCAGACCCAAGTAGGAGAAGTCCGCCGCGATTTCGAAGGGGTAGTACCTCTCCTTCGGCAAAGTTCTCAAAAAATGTTTTAAACGTTCCGGATTCTTTCCATGCCGGCAAATTTTGGAAGCTCGCCCCACGATACATTAGAAGCTTCCTATGAACTCTCGTAAACATAGATACCTGGCGATCCTGATCCTTTGCGGAGCGCCGCTGATGGCGCAGGCCGATTCCAGCCGGAAGCTCGCCCACGACATTCTTAAAGAACTGATCGAGATCAACACCACCGATTCCAGCGGAGACACCACGCGCGCCGCCGAAGCCATGGCCGCGCGATTCAAAGCCGCTGGCTTTCCGGAGTCCGATATTCATGTCCTGGCGCCAGTCGCCCGGCGCGGCAACCTGGTTGTCCGATACCACGGCTCCAGCACGACCCTGAAGCCGATTCTGTTCTCAGGACACCTCGACGTGGTGGAAGCGCTGCGGGAGGATTGGTCCGTCGATCCATTCCACTTCACGGAGCAGGACGGGTACTTTTACGGACGGGGCACGCAGGATATGAAATCGGACGACGCTCTCCTGGTCACGACGTTTATCCGACTTAAACAGGAAGGGTTCGTGCCGGTCCGCGACCTGATTCTCGCATTGACGGCGGATGAGGAGGGTGGAACGGACAACGGCGTCCAATGGCTGCTGAAGGAGCATCGCGATCTTATCGACGCCGATTATTGCATCAACGCCGATGCGGGAGGCGGCCAGATCAAGAACGGCAAGCGAGAATTCATGGGAGTTCAAGCGGCCGAGAAGACGTATGCGAGTTTCCGTCTGGATGTGCGCAATCGCGGCGGACACAGTTCGCTGCCGGTCAAAGACAATGCCATCTATGAGCTCGCCAACGCGCTGGGACGGCTCCAGGAATTCCAGTTTCCCGTGCGGATGAACCCGGTGACGCAGTCGTTTTTTGAGCGGCTGGGCTCGATATCGACCGGGCAGGCGGCGGCCGATTATCGCGGGGTGGCTCGAACTCCGCCAGACCGGGCAGCAGTGGATCGTCTTTCGCGCGACCCCTACGATAATGCGTTGCTGCGCACCACCTGCATTCCAACGCTGCTTAAAGGGGGCCATGCCGAGAACGCGCTGCCGCAGCTCGCCGAGGCGGTGGTCAATTGCCGGATGGCGCCGGGCGATTCGGAAAAAACCGTTCGCGAGACGTTGGTGCGGGTGCTGGCGGAACCGAAGATTGAAGTGACGGGCACCAAGGATGTGGTGGCGAGTCCATTTTCAACTTTGCGTCCCGACGTGTTGAACGCGATTACGGAAGCGACGAATAACGTTTGGCCTCATGTCCCGGTGGTTCCGCTGATGGAGACGGGAGCGACCGATGGCAAGTGGCTGCGCATTGCCGGTATCCCTACGTTCGGCGTTTCGGCGCTTTTTATCGACGAGGACGACGTCCGCGCGCATGGTAAAGACGAGCGCGTGCCGGAAGAATCGTTCTATGAAGGCATTCGATTCGACTATCAATTGATCAAGAGGCTGGCTGGGCCGAGCGGCGCTCCGGTGCGTTGACCGCAGCTGCGCATGCATGAACTCCTGCGGCACCTCCCGAGTGGGGGGCGAGTGCTCGATTTGGGATCGCGAACGGGGAGTTTTAGGACGGAAAGCTGTCCCGGGGCGATGGTTGTACGTGTCGATTTGGAAAGGCCAAAGGATAAAGATGAGGGTTTCGTGCAGGCGGATGGCGCGCGGCTTCCGTTTTCGAGCGGCTGCTTCGACGCGATCATTTCGAATCACAGCCTGGAACATATGCGGGAACTCGCGTGCGTTCTGGCTGAAATCGGACGCGTGATTAAACCGGGCGGCGCGCTTTACGTGGCGGTTCCGGATGCTTCCACGTTTTCGGATTGGCTGTATCGCTGGGTTTATCATGGCGGTGGCCATGTCAATCCGTTTCGTTCGCGCGCGGCGCTGGCTGGCGTTATAACCACCGCGACGAGCCTGCCGCTGGTGGCCTCGCGGGATCTTGCCACTTCGTTTGGTTTCCTGGAACGGCGTTTTTTTCATCCACGGCCGCCGAGGAGGATGTGGGTGTTTGCGAATGGGAATCGCACTTTCATTGTTTGGATGGGATACTTGGCGCGGCTGCTTGACCGCGTGTTCGGAACACGGTGGAGCGCGTACGGCTGGGCGATGTATTTTGGAAGGCTTCAGGAGCCGGTGGAAACCGCGATGTGGAGAAATGTGTGTGTGACGTGCGGCAGCGCGAGTCCGGCGGACGCGTTGGTCGAAGCCGGTTGTGTGCACGGCCAACTGTGGTGGAAATCGTATGTCTGCCCGGCGTGCGGCGACTGGAGTCTGTTTACGCGGGATTGGGGATGACAATCTCGGCATTCGTTACGCTCGCTGACGCGCGCGGCTCAGTAACACTCTGAAGAGGTTGGACAGAGTTGCAGAGCTGCGACGGTTACGGAGCGCCGGGGCCTGCCTAGGTTTCGTCGAGCTTGGTGACGTAGCAATCGCTGGGCGCGCCTTGTTCTCTCACAGTTCTCAAGAGGCGTTGGGCCGCATCCTGCGAAAGACCGGAACCCAGCACGATAAAGTAATGCGTCCCCTGGCCGTCGGGCGGAAAGACATGCGGATGCAGGCCGGGCGATTCCTTGCGGAGCCGGTTGGCGCGCTTCTGGGCATCTTTGAAAGTATAGTAAGTGGCGGCGATGACGGCCCAGCGTCCGGAACGAACGCGGGTTGGTTTGGGAGGTTCTTGAACCACCGGGACCGGAGTTGGCACCGGATCGGGTGCCGCAGCTACTGGGGTCTGTGTAATCTCGACATGACGGGGGCGTGGTCCGTGAACGAATAAATAAATTAGAAGCACCAGGCCTACGAGGATGCCGGTCCCCATGATGGTCCACTGGGGGCCGCTCAGCCAGGCGGCGAATCCTTGTCGAGCCTCCGACTTGGCACGGGCTCGTGCGGCGCGGGGGTCGGGCTTCGTTGGTTTGGGATCGGGTGACGCCGGCGGCTCGACGTACAACGGTGCGGTTGCGCGCCGGGGATTACGCTCCTGGCCGGAGAGGGTCCAGACGACCTGGGAGGCAGTCCAATCTCCGCTGAGACAACCGGCCGCGATCTCGGAAAATGGCGCTTCCAGAGTTTCGATCGCGGCGTCTCCGGTTGTGCCTGTGAGGGCTTGCACCAGCGTCTCGCCGAACTGCTTAATGTCCGATGCAATCCCGCGCTGGCCTGCTGGCGCAATGTTGTCGACGCTCAGGCGCATCTCGTCTTTCACTATAAAGATGTTTGATGGGACCACGGCGCCGTGCATGATGCCGCGCTGGTGCAAGGAATCGAGACCGGCGGCGACGGCGAGGAAAGTCGATTTAGCTTCGGTTGCGTCCAGGGTGCGTTTGGCCAGGACCTCGCTCAGGTCGTCGTCGGGAAGGTCTAAGACAGCGAATGCCACGGGTTGACCGTCCAGAACGGCTTCCCCCGTGGCATGTACATGAAGCAACGGACAATCTGTCAGTTTCCGCGCGCGATTCCAACTTGCAAGCGCCTCTGGTTCATCGCGTTTGGATACTAATTGAAGTAAGAGTGCGTTATCCTCGCTATTTTTCTTGGCGCTGGTAAGATAAAACGCTTTACCGCCGCGCACGCCGAGCAGGGAGTCGAGCTTCCAGCTTCCTACCAGGCGGCCCTCGAAGTCGCCTAAGTTACCGCTCATGCTCCAATTGTATTAAGAGTGGGTCGAGGTGCAGAATATTCTTGCCGGCATTTGCGGCCGCTCCGTGAAAACGAGGGCGCTTCCTCACGGGCCGTCGGATGCATGTCGAGAAAATCGCGGGTTACTTCCGCTCCCTGCCGGTCACGGCTCGGTTGCGGGTCGGTTACGTTTGCGGATCGGAATGGGCTTCGGTGAGAGCTTAAAGGAGTTTGTCGAGAGTGATGGGTAGATCCCGGACGCGCTTACCAGTTGCGTGATAGACTGCATTCGCGATGGCGGCGGCTGCGCCGGTGATGCCGATCTCGCCGATACCCCGCGCTCCATAAGGCGTATGGTCATCGGGGATGTTCAGGAAATGGATTTCGATTTCGGGGATGTCCAGGTTTACGGGAACGTGATATTCCGCCAGAGATGGGTTCATGATGCGGCCCCGGCGATCGTCAAACAGAGTCTCCTCTGTGAGCGCCATTCCGATTCCCATGATGATGCCGCCGCGAAGCTGACTGGTGGCCGTCAAGGGATTTACGACCCTTCCGCCATCGAGGGAGCAGAGCCATCGCGACACGCGGACCTCGCCGGTTTCTTCGTGGACGCGCACTTCGCAGAATTGCGCTCCGTAGGAGGCCATAGAATATTTCATCAATTCAAATGGCAGGGCTGAATCTTTCTCAGCATCGACGGAATCCCGCTTCGCCCGGCGCAGGATGTCGACGTAAGTCTCTCCCGAAGTCTTTTCGCCGGTTCGATACAGGCCGCCATCGCGAGCCTCGACCTCTTCGTACTTCGCGCCTTTGAGGGGCGAATTCGAATCCTTTTTCGCCAGACTGAGCAATTCACGGTGGACTTCCTCTACCGCCGCCTGCACTGCCGCGAAGATGGTTGCGGTCTGATTGGACCCGCCGGCCATAATCGGTGTGTCCGCCAGTTTCGAATCGCCGTAGTGAAACGACACCGATTCCAACGGAAGGCCCAGACGGTCCGCCGCATGCTGGATCTGCACAGTCGCGGTTCCCATCCCCATCTCCGCCGCGGGCGTCTGTACGACGGCCTTGCCGTCGGCGAAGAGGCACACGCGGGCCTTAGCTGGAAAGCGAAAAAACGGATAATACGCAGTGGCGACGCCTTGCCCGATCAGCCACTTGCCGTCGCGCTGGGAGCGCGGTTCGGGGCGGCGCGCGTTCCACCCGAATTTCTCCGCGCCCTGGCGATACGCCTCCGTCAGATGGCGGCTGGAAAAAGGAGTGTCTTTCGTGGGATCCTTGGCGGGCTCATTGACCCGGCGGAGTTCGATGGGATCGATGCGCAACGCATAGGCCAGTTCGTCCAGCGACGATTCCAACGCGAACGTTCCGATGGATTCGCCCGGAGCGCGCATCCAGGTATTGGCAACCGTATCGAGATTGACGATCTTCTGCTCGATCAGGAAATTCGGGGACGAATATAGGTGGCGGGTTGGGAAAGTACACTGCTCCGCGTAACGCCCGTGCGTTGTAGTGGCGGTGATTCCAGAATGGAGGATCGCCGTCAGCTTGCCATCGTGCGTGGCGCCCAGAGCGATCCTTTGCTCTGCGAGGGTCCGCCCGCCTACCGTCCGGTAGACACCTTCGCGCGACAGGGAGAGCTTCACGGGCCGGTGCAACGCCCTGGCGGCCGCCGCACAAAGGGCAGTGTAATTCCAAAATCCGCCTTTTCCGCCGAAACCGCCGCCCACAAATGGACCGATCACACGAACGTCGTCCGGTTTGATTTTGAAAATTCTGGCCAGCGTCTGGGCGGTGGTAAAAACGGATTGGCTGGACTCCAACACAACAAGGCTGTCGCCATCCCAGGACGCGATGGTCGCATGGGGTTCGATGGCGTTGTGGTTGTAGCGGGGCGTGCGATAGACGTTATCGACCTTCGCATCCGCCTGGCGCAGGCCTTCTTCTACGCTCCCGATTTTGATTACAGGCGGTTCGCCCATGACGTCGGGTGGCACAACGGCGTGGCCTTTTATCTGGTCGAACGAAACTGTCGCCGGCTCGGACTTGTATTCGACCTCGACCAACGACGCAGCGTGCTCGGCTTGCTCGAGTGTTTCCGCCACGACGATGGCGATCGGCTGCCCGTCCCAATGCACCGAGGAATCCTGCAGAATCGGCAGGTCGCTGGCGGCCATGCCCTTTTTCAGATCCATTATGTCCACCAAGGGCGGGGCCACCATATGCGGCATGTTCTTGTACGTAAAGATTTCGAGCACGCCGCCGGCGCGCTTCGCCCGATCGGTATCGATCTTCGATACAGTGCCTTTTGCGATCGAACTGTAGAGCAGCACCGCGTGAGCTACGCCCGCGATCTCGAATTCGGCTGTGAAACGCGCTTCACCCTTCACTTTTAAGTGTCCATCGACCCGATACAAGGGCTGGCCCAAGAAGTGGTTATGATCCAAGAGTGGATCGCGTTTCTTATCCGGCATGAAGTGCGCGACGGTTTCGATCAGGGTTCGCATGACGCTCATCGTTTTTCTCCCGCTTCGGCCAATTCGCTCAGCACGCTGGCAATGGTGCGTTTGGCGAGTTCAATTTTAAAGCTGTTGTCGCGGAATCCGCGGGCGTGCGAAAGCTCCGCCTCGGCCGCGCGCCGGAACGTCTCCGAACTGGCTTCGGCGCCCAACAGCACCTTCTCGGCTTCGTAGGCCCTCCACGGTTTCGGCGCCACTCCGCCCAGCGCCAACCGCACATTGGAGACCGTGCCATTTTCCACCTGCAGCGCCGCCGCTACGCTTACCAGAGCGAACGCGTAGCTGGCGCGATCCCTGACCTTTCTGTATCGCGAATGCTTTGCGAAAGGAAGCGGGGGCAACTCGACCGACACGATCAGTTCGTTGGGTTGGAGAGATGTCTCAATGTGCGGCGTGTCGCCGGGGAGAAGGTGAAAGGCATTAAATGGAATGGTGCGATCACCGTTGGGGCCACTGACTTTCACCGTCGCGTCCAAGGCGGCGAGCGCGACACACATGTCCGATGGGTGCGTCGCGATGCAGTGTTCAGAGGCGCCCAGAATGGCGTGGATGCGATTGAAGCCGCCGATGGCATCGCAACCCGCTCCGGGATTTCGCTTATTGCACTTCGCGGCCGCATCGTAGAAGTAGTAGCAGCGGGTGCGCTGCATGATGTTGCCGCCCACCGTAGCCATGTTCCTGATCTGGCCCGAAGCGCCGAACAGGATGGCCTGCGACAAGACGGGATAACGCTGCCGGATCAAGGGGTGATTCGCCACGGCCGTGTTTCTGACTTCCGCGCCGATGGAAACGCCGTTCGGCGATTCCGCGATCCCGGTGGATGGCAGGTGTGTAATATCGATCAGCGCGTCGGGCTGCTCGATATTCTCACGCATGAGGTCGACCAGGTTTGTTCCTCCGCCCAGGAATTTGGCGTTGGGCAGAGTGGCGATGAGAGTCAGCGCGTCATGGAACGTAGCGGCGCGCGAGTAGCTGAAGTCCTTCATCGCGACACCTCCGTTCGAAACGCCTGGCGAATCGCGGCGCGAATGCCGATGTACGCTCCACAGCGGCACAGGTTACCGCTCATCCGCTCATTCAGCTCTTCGTCCGAAAGCTCGGTAACCTGCGCGGAAACGTCCGGCGTGACCGCGCTTGGCAATCCATTTCGAAACTCTTGGACCATGCCGATGGCGGAACAAATCTGACCGGGCGTGCAGTATCCGCATTGAAAACCGTCGTGCTCAACAAACGCGGCCTGTAAGGGATGCAGAGATCCATTTGCGCTGAGGCCCTCGATTGTGGTGATTCCCGCGCCGTTGTATTGAACGGCCAGAGCGAGACAGGAGAGAATTCGCTCTTCGCCGCACAGGACGGTGCATGCTCCACAGGCGCCTTGGTTGCATCCTTTCTTTGTGCCAGTGAGGCCGAGATACTCTCGCAAGGCGTCGAGCAGCGAGACGCGGGCCTCGATTTCGAGGCTGCGGTCGACGCCGTTGATTCGCAACGTAATCCGGATTTTTGGGGAAGCGGCGAGAATGGTGTCGTCTTCGAGGGTCATTTGTCGATCTGGCATGGTCCTCCTTCAGGCCCGATTTTAATCGAGAGAGTGCGCTTTACTATTGGATACGATGTTATGCGAAAGGTTTCGAAGCTGGTGGACGTTCTCTGATCGTCTTAGAACTTAATATACCCCACGACCTACGGCCGCGCTAGAATCGATTGATCCCTATTTCAGGAATGCCTGCGGTTGACGCAAGAAATGGCTTCGGCATCGAAACTGGTTCAGTCCAGCGATGTAACTCGATCATGGCTTGAGATCCTGCGCGGCCGCCTTTCCACGCTCAACTACACCGAGGCGAAGTTCTACGCCGCATTCAAGAACGGCGGGCGAGCAGTAGCTTACCTCAACCCTTCCCGGCGAGGTGTCCGCGTGTTTCTAGGCCTCGATGTGCACAGCGCACTGGACCTTCAACAAACCCCCTCCAGCAGCAGTTGGGCCTCGCGATTTCCGCCGGTTTTCCGAATTGCTGGCGAGCAGGACCTAAGCAGAGCAGCACAGCTGATCCTCATGTCACGTGACGCCGCAGCACCCTCTACCCGGAGACGAGCTGGCCCGAGGCCTGAATACTTTGTGGCGGAGGAGTTGTTCCCCGAAGTTGAGTACCTGGAGGGGGCTGCGAGCCGCATCCTCGTAAACGCATACGAGAGGAACCGGAAAGCGCGTGAGGCATGTCTCAGGTTCCACGGTAGGAACTGTGCTGCTTGTGGTTTCAATTTCGAGGCCAGCGATGGTGAAACGACTGCCGGATACATTCAGGTACACCATATCGTCCCGCTCGCACAGGTGGGGAAAGAGTATCACCTCAACCCTACCAGGGACTTGCGGCCGGTATGCCCCAACTGCCATGCGGTCATCCATCGTCGCGATCCGCCCTTTTCAATCGATGAGATCAAGCAAATGTTGCAAATCGGGGGCGCAAAACGTTCGACGTGAGTGAGAAGGCGGCGGTGCAACGCCGACCTCTACATCAATCATATATGCAGGAGTCGGACGCCGTTGCGTTTAGGGTGTCGACTGCGGACGTCTCGCGCGTAGCGCCAAATAGTGTTGATCGAGAGCCTGCCGTACCAGCGTTTTGATAACCGCCTGCCGGCTTACGTTCAGCTCCCGAGCAGCCTTATCCAATTCATCCAGCATGCTAGCGGTGAGGTCCACATTGACTCGTTGGATCGGCTGAACCATGCGGCCTTCGCCCTTGAAGAAATGGGAAATGTCCTTGCCCCGATCGGCTTGCCGGGCAATCGCATCGGCCGAAACCGGTTTGACGGATTTACGAGTTTTCTTCATACAATCGAACCTCCTCCTGGGTCGACTTCCATAGCGTGACAAGATTTCGAACTTCGCCGGGATCGTCTGGGCGGATTTCAAAAATGACAGAATACAGCCGCTCGCCCACCCAACCGACTGCCAGGAGCTGCTCCGGAACGTCGGATCGCCGATCGAGCCAATAAGGCCGCTCGAACAATGCCCGCACTTCTTCGAAGCCGATGTCCCGCTTCGGATTCGACCTCAGACGCTTACTTGTTCGAGAATCGAAGCTAAAGCGCATCTGATATAGCTGTTATACCGCTGTGAGGTCGTCGGTGCGACGACGCCGAGCATCGTCTAAGCGCCTTTCGGAACTGGTCGCCGGGCGCCGCCGGTGGTAGGAGTGTTTTGCCGCGCAGAGCGTGACTACACATAACTATTGACACCACCAGGTCGCGCGCGACCCCCTTTCGAAGGGACTGAAACACAACGTCAGTGTTTCCAAGGCTATCGGTCGCCACGTCGCGCGCCCGGACTCCTTCGAGAAGGGGACTGAAATGAGTCTTAATACAAAGGATCTGGCAGGTGTTGCGCCTGAGGCCGCCAGACCGGCGTCGAAGGCCTCAAATTGCTCGTTGGCTGCCGGTATCGCGCGCGACCTTCTCACAAGGGAGGTTCCGGCGAGTTGAGGTCCTGGAACGGACTGATGTCCTGGCTAGTTGATACAAACATTTGACGTCGTTGGCGTCGGCCTCAACGCTACCGACGCATTGATCTTACTATCCAAGTTTCCAGCGTACGCGGGCAAGGTCGCATTCGAGAGGGAGATCCTCAGTCCGGCTGGACGGGGGCGAGGTGGTGGCGGGTCGCCGATTGGGTGAGTTTGGTTGACGATTTACTTCGTGGAATCAGGTGGGCGACGGGGCGTTTTCGTTCATGAGATCCGCGATGACAGATTTGGGCGCGCGGAAATTTGTGGCGAGTAGACGGTCCAAGGCCGAGGGAAGATCGATGAACCGCTCGATGGCGGCCGCGCGGAGCACTCCGAGCGTTCCGATAGCCGGAATGCCTCGTCTGGAGGCTTCGGCGCGACCGGCGTCGTCGTCGATGAGAAGCAGCACGTGCGATTGCCGATCGGCCAAGATGATCGCCGCTTGCTCCCCTGAGTCCAGATCTTCGAGCGCTTGGTCCACCGTGCTTGGCGCATGCTGAACGTCTAGCCAGTCTGGCCGTGCAGCAGCCCAAGCCGCCACCGAGGGCGGCGTGCCTGGGGCGCTGAGGCTCTGCCTTCGTCGGGAATAACTATGCGGCGGTAGAGGCGTGGCAGGATCTCAATTGTGTCAATTAGAACGAGGTAGTTGACCGCAGAGGTGTCGGCGATAACAACCTTCATTTGGAGAAAGCAATCGCGAGTTCAGATTCGCGCCGAACGTCCTCCAGTGTGATGGGCAAGTAGACTTGGTGGGCTTTGAGGAATCCATCCATCTCGTAGCGGGACTGAATTCCAAGGAGGCGGCGAGCTTGTGAGGACGTTAGTTTGCCGGAGCGGACTCCTTCGAGAGCGAGAGCTTCGAGCGCGGCGCGGGCCAGAGCGGCGCGGTCGGCGGCGAGGCAGTGGGCTAGGTCGGCGGGTATGTCGAGGGTGACTTGCATCCGTCTGATTTTATTATCGCCGGTGGGTAAAACGACGTGTCGTGGTTTTTCGTTCCGAGGCGAATCAGGGTCCTGAAACGGACTGATATCCTGGCTAGTTGGCACAAACATTTGACGTCGTTGGCGTTGGCCTCAACGCTACCGACACACTGATCTTACTATCCAAGTTTCCCGCCTACGCAGGCAAGGTCGCGTTTGAGAGGGAGATTCTCAGTCCGGGCGGACAGGTCGCCAGCGCGATGGTCACTTGCGCGCGGCTGGGATTGCGAGTCAAATACATCGGGACCATGGGGGACGATGAACGCGGACGCATTCAGATGGAGAGTCTGCAAGCGACTGGAATCAACCTGGACGATGTACAGGTCCGGCGCAATTGTCCGAATCAGACCGCGTATATTTTGATCGATCAATCGACTGGCGAGCGCACGGTTTTGTGGCGCCGCGAGGAGTGTCTGCGTCTCGATCCTGAGAGCATCACTCCAGAGCAGATTACGGCCGCGCGGCTATTGCACATCGACGGGCACGATACGCCTGCCGTAGCGAGGGCGGCCCAGATCGCGCGGCAGCATGGCATCCCGGTGACGGTGGATGTCGACACCATCTATCACGGCTTCGACGAGGTGCTGCCACATGTCGATTATCTGGTGGCGAGCTCGGAGTTTCCGATTCAATGGACGAATGAGCGCGATCCATTTAAAGCGCTGCAGACCATTCAGGAAGAATACGAGATCCGCGTGGCGGCGATGACTCTCGGTGCGCATGGCGCGCTGGCGCGAGTGGACGGCGCGTTCGTCTATTCTCCGGCGTTCGTGGTGAATTGCGTGGACACTACCGGCGCTGGAGACGTTTTTCACGGGGCCTTCTGTTATGCTGTGTTGCAGGGCATGGCGATGCGCGACGCACTCGAATTTTCGAATGCCATGGCGGCCTTAAACTGCACGGCCCTGGGGGCGCGTGGCGGCATCTCGACAATCCATGAAGCGAGGGCTCTGATGCAGCGGGCGGAACGCCGTTCCAATCCGGACTTCGAGTTGCGCGCTCACACACGCACCGGCCCATGATCCCGTTACGATCGTCTGAACGCACCTATTCCACGCCCACCGTCACGCTTACGTTGATCGCGATCAATCTTGTGATTTTCTTTTACGAGATCACGTTGCCCGAATGGCAGCTCAACCGGATCATCCGGTTGTATGGGTTGGCGCCGGAGTATTTCAGGCCGTCGATGTTGTTCACGTCGATGTTCCTGCACGGCGGGTGGCTGCACGTTCTCGGCAACATGTGGTTCCTGTGGATCTTCGGGAAGGGGATCGAAGATCTGCTGGGTCATGGCAAGTTCCTGGCCTTTTACCTGGTGTGCGGGATCGCGGCGGGATTCATTCACGTGCTCGCGAATTATAATTCGCCGGTTCCCACAATCGGCGCGAGCGGCGCTATTGCCGGGGTGATGGGCGCCTACCTGATTAAGTTCCCACGGGCGTCCATTGTGACGCTGATTTTCATTTTCATTTTTTTCACGACAGTGGATATTCCGGCGGCTTTCCTGCTGGCGTATTGGTTCTTGATCCAGTTCTTCAGCGGCGTCGGGTCCGTGGGCGACTCGCAAATCTCGCATGGGGACGTTGCGTGGTTCGCACACGTCGGAGGGTTTCTGGCAGGCATGGTCCTGGTTAAGATCATACCGGCGAAACAGCGTTTCCCGCGCTGGTACTGAGTTGCATGCGCTGGCAGCTTAATTTCACTTCGGCGAATATCGACCGGCCTTTGGATATTCTCGCGATTGCCGCGCATCCAGACGACGTGGAGCAGACCTGCGGGGGGACGCTGCTGCGAATGGCGGAAATGGGGTATCGCACGGGCGTGCTGGATTTGACTGCTGGAGACATGGGCACGCGCGGGACTCCGGAATTGCGGGTGGAAGAATCGCGGGAGGCCGGCAAGATCATGCAGACGGCATGGCGCGGCAACATGTATTGGCCCGATGCGCGGCTGGAGAATAGCGTCACGGCGCGGATGACGCTCGCGGTGGAGATTCGGAATCTGCGGCCGCGGGTGGTGATTCTGCCGTATTGGGAAGGCCGCCATCCAGATCATTACCGCGCCTGCGAGATCGGATACGAGGCGTGTTTCCTGGCGGGGCTGAAGAAGCTGGATGAAGAGACGACGCCGCACCGGCCGCAGAAGATCCTGTACTCGTCTTTGTATGCGAATGTTACGCCGTCGTTTGTGGTAGATATTTCGGCGCAGTTCGAGCGGCGCATGGCAGCTCTGTTCGCGTATGGCTCGCAGTATGGCGAAGACGTGGAGGGAGCGGATCTGTTCCCGAAGCAGCAGGAAATTCGCGAGCGGCTGGGGGCGATCGCGCGGTTCTATGGGAACCTGATCGGCGTGAAATATGGCGAACCGTTTGTGGTGAAAGAGACCATGCGGGTCGATGACGTGGTGGCGCTCGGTCCGCGGAGTTTGTGAACCGGGATGCCGGTTCGCATCAGCGAAAGCTTTGTTCTGCGCACTTATCCGTTTCGCGAAGCCGACCTGATCGTGAGCTTTTTCACTCGCGACCAAGGCAAGATTCGAGGCGTGGCGCGGCGGGCGCGGCGTCCTAAAGGGCCGTATGGATCGGGGTTGGAACGGCTTTCGCATGTGAACATCAGTTATTTTCAGAAAGAGAATCGGGAACTGGTGAGTTTGAATTCGGCGGAGCTGATTCAATCGCAATTCGCGCTCGCTTCCAACTATGAGGCCGGGATCGCGCTCGATTTTCTGGCTGAGGTGTCGGATCAGATTCTGCCTGCGGGCGAGGTCAATGAGCGGCACTTTCGATTGTTAATTGCGGTGCTCGCGTATCTGCGCGGAGGCGGGAGTATCTGGCCGGCGGTGACGTACTTCAGTTTATGGGCGGTGCGATTGGCGGGCTTTCTTCCGGAGATGCGCTTGACGCCGGAGTCGCGCGCGATTGCGGAGGAGATGCTGGCGACGCCGATTGCAGAGCTCGGGGAGCGCGAGTGGACGAAGGATGTGGCGTGCGATTTGCGGCGTCCGTTGGTGACGATTATCGAGGAGCAGGTGGAGCGGCGGATTGTCACGTCGCAGATGTTAGAGGCGCTGTGACGCGCTGCCTGCCGCGGCTCGGTTAGGCTAATTGAAACAGTTAAGGTAAAGGGCTTGGTTTCCTCGACTCCACGATGCGAATCGACGGGCCTCAATGCGCCGATCCAAATACCTTGGATCGAGATCGTAGATCACGCCGGTTATTCCGCTGAGTTTTCAATTTATGCGGGCGAAGAAAAAACGTCCGTGAAGAGGATTCATGGAATAGATGTCGTGTAGCCGTCGCCCGGAGCGCGCCGCACCTCGGCTTTCACGGCGCGCCGATGTAGCTATCGCCTCATTCGGAACATCATGAAGCATATAAGGCCGCTGTTCACGGGAAAAGATGAAAGTCGCAAAAGCACATTCCAACGAGCACGGTCCGAAGGTTGTGAACCATTTCGTTTACTATGTGGACCAGGATTGGAACCTTGCGATCGGCTATATCTCTTACGCCCGGTTCGGTTGCGGGAATGCAACGCCCGCAGTTCAACGCCGCATTCTGGTACCGCGGAGATCAGGGCGCTCTTGAGCTACACCTGTTTTGTCAGGGCAAGGAAGTGGGAAAGATATTTTTGGGAACATGGAAGCCGGCAAAGCCGGCTGCTCTACTACGGAGGTAGAGGACATAACGACGCATTACGTCGATGACTCAGTGGCGCAAAAGGCAAGGTGGGCGCGCGTGGCATGTGTATCCCCAATGTGCTGGGTTCGGACAAAACGGAAAAGACGCCGCCGGTTCCGAATCAGGTGGGCCGCCGCACTTGCTGAGTGAGAACCCGGGCGATTACGAGATCAAGGTGCTGTGGCAGGGCCATCTGGCGAGGTCGATCAAGTTCACCGTAAATTCCGAGGGGAAGTTCGGCAACGGACTCGCCGCAGCCAACAAGCTCGGTAGCCACCGGACGATCGTTCCGGTACAGATCGTCGGAGACCAGGGCGGCCGTTGGGATCGCGCCGCCTGGCAGACCGAGGCATTCTACGGCAATCCGCTGACGGACTTCACGGCCGTGCCGGAACCGGAAGCATTGACAGCCCAAGCCGGCGTTGTGGACCCAGGAGCGGTGTGACGATTCGCAACGGTAAGAGGTCCCGGCATTCGCGAGGATTTCGGCGCTTATTGAAGATCGCTACGTCGATGCTCCTGATGGCGATCGCCGTGGCGTGGCTCGCGGCATTGGCGTACCCGATCGCGATCAAGCTCGGCTTTACGGAATCGGCCGCTTCCAAGTTGCCCAACTTCGGACTTTTGGCGGGCGCCGCGCTGGGTTTGGCCGCGTGCCTGGCGGAGTCGGTTAAACAATTCCTGGTATTACTGTCACTGATATTCGCGACAGCCTCCGTGTTCTGGTTCTTTGCGCTGGTGTTGGAGTCGCTGTTGATTCACATCGGCGGCGTAGCTGAGCTTAAGTTGTATTGGCTGCCGCCGGCCGCATTCTGCTTCGGTTTTCTACTGGCGGCATTCGCGGCGTCCGTCGAAGTCTATGAGAAGATCGGCGCTTTCATTCGCCGGAGAAGAAAGAGCGCGATGCGGCATTAGCCTCCGGTCAATGCGCTTGGCTGATTTTTTTCTTCGGCTCCGGACGAAGGGTCTTGTGGGCGAAAATCACAGAGGCAAGTATCGTCACAAAGAAGGTTATCGTAAGCGGCTCACTATCCGGGACGTAGACGCTGTCCGCTCTCGGGTACTGCCATTGGAGCTTGTAGAAGAGAAGCGACAAAGCTACGAGGATCACGGCTGTCGTCAGAATCACAAGTAACCCGGTCTGACCCTCATCCTTCCAACGGATAAAATCGCCGGTCTTTTCCGGCATAGCGATGTTGCCGCAGGTGAGATAACTCAGCATGCCGCAAAAGACTCCGGCGACGAACCAAATTGCGTAGAAAAGAGCGGTGCTCGTACGCCTCTCCGACGCAATGGCATCGTAGAAGAAACACACCGCCACGCCAACCAGGTCAGCTACGACCAGATATGCGAGCGTGGCAAACACGATCACTCCGAACTTTCGCGCAAGAGAAATGGTGAATACTCCAAATCATCGGGCTTCGCACCCATTCGCCCAATCTAGTGAGTTGGGAGGATCGTAGCATACAGGATTTTGCGTGGCAATTCGTTTCGCGCAAGTTTCGCACGCACCCTGTCGACGCCGGCCTCCAGCGATGCGGGCACTTTGATATGATGTGGGGAACTTAGAGCACAGCGTTAGAACCACACCGTATCGGATGGACCGCGGGTGTCCCCGATTCATAGCTCTTTGCCGCAACAACCGAGGATTCGAATGAATCTCCATGCGATTGACATCGCGATCATCGTCGCGTTTCTGCTGACCTCCGTTCTGGTCGGATATTGGGTGTCGCACCGCGCCTCGCGCGACACGAAGTCTTATTTTCTGGGAGGCAACATCCTGCCATGGTATGTGCTGGGCGTGTCCAACGCCTCCGGCATGTTCGATATTGCCGGCACCATGTGGCTGGTTTACCTGCTGTTCATTTACGGTCTGAAAAGCGTTTGGATCCCCTGGTTGTGGCCGGTCTTCAACCAGATTTTTCTGATGGTCTATCTGTCCGCGTGGCTGCGCCGCTCGAATGTGACCACGGGAGCGGAGTGGATTACAACGCGCTTCGGGACCGGCCGCGGCTCGCGGCTATCTCATCTCATCGTCGTCATCTTCGCGCTGTTTAGCGTCATCGGATTCCTTACTTATGGCTTCAAAGGAATCGGTAAGTTTGCCACCGATTTTCTGCCGTGGCATTTCTCGGCGAACCAATATGCGCTGGTTTTGATGGCCATTACCACCATATATGTCGTGAAAGGCGGGATGTTCAGCGTCGTGATTACCGAGGTGCTGCAGTTCTGCCTGCTCTCGATCGCATCCATCGCCATTGGCGTCATTGCCATCGCCAGAGTTTCGCCTGAGGCGCTGCGCAGGGTGATTCCAGCGGGGTGGGAGAATCTCTTCTTCAGTTGGCATCTGAATCTGGATTGGTCGAAATTGATTCCCGCGGTGAACGACAAGATTGCTACAGACGGTTATTCCATCTTCGGCGCGTTCTTTATGATGATGTTGTTCAAAGGCATTCTGCTCAGCGCCGCCGGTCCCGCGCCTAACTATGACATGCAGCGTATTCTCTCGACCAAGAACCCGCGCGAAGCATGCATGATGAGCGCCGTTGTGAACGTGGTGCTGAACGTTCCCCGGTACTTCATGATTACCGGACTTACTATTCTCGCCCTGGTGTTCTACAGCGGCGAAATTAATCGCATGGGCAGCAACATGGATTTCGAGAAAATCATGCCCGATGCTTTGAGCCGCTATGTTCCCGCGGGTCTGCTCGGTATTCTGGTGGCCGGTCTGCTGGCGGCTTTCATGTCGAACTTCGCGGCGACCGTGAACGCGGCCCCGCCTTACATCGTCAACGACATTTATAAGCGCTTCATCAACCCGCATGCGAGCGAGAAAACTTACTTGCGCCTGAGCTATGCTGCTTCGTTCGGCGTGGTGGTTTTGGGAATCACGTTTGGGTGGTTCGTCGGTTCCATCGACGCCGTTATTAAGTGGATCGTCTCGGCGCTGTGGGGCGGCTACACCGCGTCGAATGTCTTGAAATGGTATTGGTGGCGCTTTAATGGCTTTGGATATTTCTGGGGCATGGTGGCTGGAATCGCGGGCTCGGTTTTAATCCCGCTAGCGACGCGCTTGCACCTCATTGCGAACCTCTCGGATCTGAATTCGTTTCCGATCATTCTGGCGCTTTCGCTCATCGGATGTTTCGCTGGGACTCTGCTCACAGCGCCCGACGAAGAAGCGGTGCTAAAGGATTTCTACCGGCGCGTACGGCCGTGGGGTTTCTGGGGTCCGATTCGCGAGAAGGTTCAAAAGGAAGATCCGTTGTTCCAGCCCAACCCGGATTTTCTGCGCGATATGTTCAACGTCGTGGTTGGGATCGTCTGGCAGACGAGTCTGGTGGTGTTTCCAGTGTATCTCGTGATTCGCCGCTATGAGATCTCGGCCACTGCATTTGGCATCGCCTTGTTGACCTCGGTCATTCTGAAGTTCACCTGGTACGATCATCTGAAAACAGTGGAGCGGATGGAGGTGGCTCATCAAAGGCCTGCGATGGCGATTCCCACCGCCTCGTGACGCAGGTTGTTAATTCCTGGAATGAGTGGGACCCGCTCGAAGAGGTGATCGTCGGCTCGGCTAGGGGAGCAGCCGAGATGGGCTTCGAGCCCGCGCTGGCTCCTTATTTTCAGCAGGGCGATCCCGGACGCGAGGTGCGTGGCCGTCCGATTCCTCAGGTCCTCATTGACGAGGCGGAGCGGCAACTGGACGGCTTCGCCGGCGTTCTCGACCGTCTCGGACTTACGGTTCGCCGGCCCGATCCTGTCAATCATAATATTGCGTTTAGGACGCCGGACTGGGTTGTCGGTGGCGGGCACGCCTGCGCCTGCCCCAGGGATTTGTTGCTGGTGATCGGCGATGAGATCATCGAAGCACCGATGGCTCTTAGATCGCGTTATTTCGAGTTCCGGGCATACCGGACTCTTCTCAAGAATTATTTTCGACAAGGCGCACGTTGGACGGCTGCACCCAAGCCGCTGATGGCCGTCGAGCTTTATAACGAGCACGATCGGACCGCACCGCTATTGACCGAGTTTGAGCCGGTGTTCGACGCGGCGTGCTTCGCCCGTTTCGGCCGCGACATTTTCTGGCAGCCCGATCTGGTTAGCAATGCGTTCGGCGCCGAGTGGCTGCAGCGTCACCTGGGACCGGACTTTCGCATTCACCGCATCGAGTTTCGCGAGCGCGTTCCCACGCACATCGATACGACCCTGGTTCCTGTACGTCCGGGCGTCGTGCTGGTGAATCCGGAACGCCCCTGCACGAATGGAGCACTCGATCTTTTTACGTCGAGCGGCTGGCGAGTTGTGCCTGCGCCTCCATCGGTGAGGACTGGACGCGCGCCCGCGCCTGACGTCAGCAACTGGATTTCGATGAATATTTTGATGCTCGATGAATATACCGTGGTTCTCGAGCAGGCGGAAACTCCGATGATGGACCTGATGCGGTCGTTGGGGTGCGAAGTGATTCCCTGTCCGTTCGATCGCGTCTACGGCTTCGGCGGCGGCTTTCACTGCTGCACCGCGGATGTTCGAAGACGGGGCGCGTTGGTGTCTTATTTTCCTATTCGCCGCTAAACAGACGACGAAAACCGATCGTCTGTTCCACACGCTACGGCGTCAACGTGACCATCATCGCTTGATGAGGAGCGATATGGGCCGAAAAGCTCTCCTTGAATTCGCCGACATTCTTGTGCGCCCACAAATCGCGAACCGCTGCTTTCTGGCCCGGCTTCAACCCGATCTCTTCCCATTTCACGCCGAACGTTTGTAATTCTGTCCCGCGATTCAGCAGCACCACAGCGACCGCTCCGTTTTGAAGCGGCTTCACCCACACGTCCTGATTATCCTGGTGGCGCACCCGCACGCCCTCGTGGCCGAGCGGGTCCTGATCCACGGCGATCACTTCTTTATTCGTGAGAATGTCGTGGACTTCCGGCGTCATCGCGTCGAGGTCGTTACCCGCCATCAAAGGCGCCGCGAGAATCGCCCACAGACTGAAATGGGCTTGATTCTCCACCGTCGTCAATCCGCCGTTGCCCACTTCGAGCATGTCCGGATCGTTCCAATGGCCCGGCCCTGCGGCGTAGCCGATCGGCGCTTGAAGATCGACGATGTCCATCACACCGGCGCCGAACTTCTCGCCCTTGCCTTCCCACTTGTCGGTAATGTCGCCCGTGGTGCGCCACAGATTCCCGACGTCCGGAGCCCACGTCCACGGCCTGTTGCTGCCCCATTCGCAGATGCTGAAGACGATGGGACGCCCCGACTGCTTCAACGCATCGCGCATCAGTGAGTACGCCGCCGGCGCGTTCTGGTTGTCCATGTGGCACCAATCGTATTTGAGATAGTCTACGCCCCAG
>JBEKUT010000047.1:0-24471 GCA_049514735.1 Bryobacteraceae bacterium | reverse complement strand
CGCAGGCCCATGGGCACTCCGTTGAAGAACATGTCGAGAAAATCACGGGCTATTTCCGCTTCCTGCCGGGCGCGGCTCGGTTACGGCCGTTGTTCTTCATCACCTTGGGTGGGCCGCAGGCCGATGGGCACTCCCCTGAAGATCATGTTTGATTGGGGCGACCGCTGCCTGCCGGTCACGGCTCGGTTACGGTCGAAATTCTTTATTAACATTGGTGGCCCGCAGGGCCATGCGACTCCGTCGAAAGAACACGTCGAGAAAATCACGGGCTATTTCCGCTTCCTGCCGGGCGCGGCTCGGTTACGGCCGTTGTTCTTCATCACCTTGGGTGGGCCGCAGGGCCATGGGCACTCCCTTACGGGAAGCGGTTCTGTGAAGCGGGTCGCCCGCGTACATGCAGCATGCGAGTCGAAGAATGTATGCTGTCTCTATGTCAGGTGTCGGTTGGATTCGACAGTTCGTCGGGCGAAGCTGGAGTTCGGCTCTTTCTTTCTGCCGTAACTTGTTCAGCCTTAATGCCGGCGCCCGATTCAACCAGTGGAATTTCAAATGCTTCCGCCTGCGGGTGCATTATTCCTCAACCGCCGGAGCGTTAGTTGCCGCCGTTTTACTCACTACCTCCGCAGGCTGTTCCAAGCAGTCGAGCGGAGCGATTACACCGCTTTTCCCAATCGTAAAAATCGCTTCAGTGCAGCAAATGGACGTTCCGATCTACGGCGAGTGGATCGGCACGCTGGATGGACTTGTCAACGCCGATATAAAAGCCGAGGTCTCCGGTTACCTTCTTACGCAGGCCTACCGGGAAGGTTCCTTCGTAAAGAAGGGCCAACTACTTTTCCAGATCGACCCTCGGCCTTTCCAGGCGGCGCTTGACCAGGCCAATGGTCAGTTGGCGCAAACGGAAGGGCAACTGGAACAGGCCCGTGCCCAACTGGCGCAATCCGAAGCTCAGGTGACAGTGGCGGAGGCGAATCAACGCCGGACGCAACTCGATTACGAGCGTTACAAGCCGCTGGCGCAACTCCAGGCCATCACAACGCAGGATCTCGACAACGCCACGCAGAACAATCTCGCGGCCAAGGCGCAGGTGCAGGCAGCGGCAGCCCAGGTGGCGACCGCGAAGGCCCAGGTAATCGCGTCCGGCGCCGGGGTTCAATCCGCAAAGGCGGCTGTGGAAACAGCGCGGATCAACCTGGGATTTACCCACCTCACTTCGCCTATCGACGGCATTCCAGGCATCGCTCTGCTACAGGTGGGTGCGTTGGTAAGTCCGTCGAGCCCCACCATCACAACCGTGTCTACGATCGATCCGATCAAAGCCTATTTCACGGCCAGCGAGCAGGAATACATCGATTTTACGCGCCGCTTTCCGACCCAGGAGAGCCGGCTAGCGGACCTTGCAAAAAGAGATCTGGAGTTGATTCTCGCGGATGGGTCGGTGTATCCGCTGAGAGGCAAGTTCTACTTTGCGGATCGCCAGGTCGACGTCAGGACCGGCGCGATCCGGTTGGCGGGGCTGTTTCCAAACCCTGGAGGCAGTCTGCGGCCCGGCCAATACGCCCGGGTTCGCATGCAAACCGCTGTGCGGCATGGCGCTCTGCTGGTGCCGCAACGCGCCGTTATCGAACTGCAAGGCAATTATGAGCTAGCGGTAGTGGACAGCGTTAACAAAGTAAACATCCGCCCTGTCACCGTTGGCGAGCGAGTGGGCAAATTATGGATCGTCCGCGAAGGCGTTGCGCCGGGCGAGCGGGTGGTTGTTGAGGGCGTGCAGAAGGTTCATCAGGGAACTCAGGTGACTCCAGAGCCGGACGGGACCAAGTAACTGTAAAATGTCAAAATTTTTCATTAATCGCCCGATTGTGGCGATGGTCATCGCCATACTCACCGTGATTGTCGGAGCCGTGACCATCGCGGCGCTTCCGGTAGCGCAGTTTCCAGCTATTGCGCCGCCGGAAGTGCAGATTTCCGCGACTTATGTGGGAGCGGACGCCCAGACCATTGAGCAAGCGGTTGCAACGCCCATCGAACAGCAGATGAGCGGCGTCGACAACATGAATTACATGTACTCATTGAATGCCACCGCGAATGGCCAGATGAGAATGACAGTGGATTTCGACGTTGCGACGGACCCTAATACCGACCTGATTCTGGCCCAAAGCCGCGAGACACAGGCAGCGTCGCAGCTTCCCACCGATGTAAATAACTACGGTGTCACCGTCCAGAAATCTGTCCTCGCGCCGCTCATGTTAGTCGCGCTGTATTCGCCAAAGGGGACTTACAACGACCGGTTCCTGGCTAACTACGCTTACATCAATCTCGCCGATCAACTGACTCGCGTTAAAGGTATCGGAAATGTCCAGATATTCGGCGCCGGCCAGTATGCGATGCGTTTATGGGTGAAGCCCGACCAATTGGCAAAATTGGCGATCACGGTTCCCGAAATTGTCTCCGCGATCCAGACTCAAAATACCGTGAACCCGGCCGGTCAGGTAGGCAGTGAACCCTCGCCCAAGGGACAGGAGTTCACTTACTCGGTGCGCGCGCAGGGACGTCTGGTATCGCCGGAGGAATTCGAACAGATCGTGGTTCGCGAAACGGCGGAGACCGGAATCGTGCGTGTGAAAGATGTAGCGCGAGTGGAACTCGGCTCTCAGGATTACAGCGTGTCGGGCCGGCTGAACGGAAAACCCAGCGCCGTGATCGCACTTTATCAATTGCCCGGTTCGAACGCCGTAGAGGCCGCGCGCGGTGTAAAAAAGTTAGTCTCGGAAGCCAAGAAACGCTTTCCCGACGACATGGACTACGTCATCCCGATCGATTCGACACTGTCGGTGAGCGAGGGCATCAAAGAAATTGTCGAAACACTCCTAATCGCGATTGTTTTGGTGATTATGGTGGTGTACCTGTTCCTGCAAGGATGGCGATCCACCGTAATCCCGTTGCTGGCAGTGCCGGTGTCGCTGATCGGGACCTTCGTATTTTTCCCGATGTTCGGTTTCACTATCAACACGCTTTCTCTTTTCGGTTTAGTGTTGGCGATCGGCCTGGTGGTTGACGACGCCATCGTGGTGGTGGAGGGGGTGGAGCGCCATATCGAAGAGGGCCTCGCTCCCAAACAAGCGGCGCTGAAAGCCATGGAGGAGCTTTCCGGTCCCGTCATCGGCATCGCACTCGTTTTGTCCGCCGTCTTCGTTCCGACGGCATTCATTCCCGGGATCACGGGAAGGTTGTATCAGCAATTTGCGGTAACGATCGCGATCTCAGTGGTTCTGTCGGCGTTCAATGCACTCACGCTCAGCCCCGCGCTCGCAGGGCTGATCCTCAAACCGAGGATTAAGACCCGTGGACCGTTACAAAAGTTTTTCGATTGGTTCAACCGGTCCTTTGAAAAGGCGACGAACGGTTACGTCAGCGTGTCCGGCGCTCTGCTTCGAAAGAGCTTGGTGGTTGCCGTTCTGCTGGTGGGTTTCTCCCTGGCGGGCTTCTTCTTTGTCGGCAAGCTCCCGACGAGCTTCGTGCCGGATGAAGACCAGGGCTACCTTTATTTGAATATCCAGCTCCCCAACGCCGCATCGCTGCAACGCACCCAGGAAGTCACCACGCAAGTTGAGAACGTCCTGAGAAAAGAGCCGGGAGTTAAATATGTAACTTCGATTCTCGGCTTCAGCCTGCTGAGTTACGTGCGCGCCAGTTATAGCGGATTCGCTTTTGTCACTTTAAAGGAATGGAGCAGCCGAAAAGAACAAGCGGAACAGATACAGGCTATCAAGGCGCATCTGAATCGGGAACTGAGCAAGCTTCCGGAAGGCGTGGCATTTACTTTCTCACCGCCGGCGATTCCCGGAGTCGGCACATCCGGAGGGTTCACATTTATCCTCGAAGACCGCTCCGGCCAAGACGTCGCTTTTCTTGCCGACAACGTGAACAAGTTTATGGCAGCGGCGCGCAAGCGCCCGGAAATCGCCGGCCTGTCGACAACGTTCCTGCCAAGCGTACCGCAGGAGTTCGTGGAGGTCGACCGCGACAAGGTGATCAAGCAGGGCGTTGCGATCAACGACGTTTACCGGACTATTCAAGCCTTCATGGGCGGCCTGTTCATCAATTACTTCAACCGTTTCGGACGGCAGTGGCAGGTGTACATCGAGGCGGAGAGCGAGTATCGGACGAAGGCCGAAAATGTCGGCCAGTTCTACGTTGTCAATGCCAGCGGGGAAATGGTTCCGCTGTCGGCGCTGACACGATTCGAATCGCGAGGCGGTCCGGAATTTACGATGCGCTTCAATGAATACCGTTCGGCGCAATTAAACGGCGGCGCCGCGCCTGGTTACAGTTCCGATCAGGCGTCCAAGGCCTTGGAAGAAGTCTTTGCGGAGACCATGCCGCGGGAAATGGGTTTCGATTACTCCGGCATTTCGTTCCAGGAGCAAAAAGCGCGGGAAGGGGTTTCACCGGGGGTCATCTTCGGGTTCTCACTGCTCTTTGTCTTTCTGATTCTCTCGGCGCTTTATGAAAGCTGGAGCCTGCCGTTCAGCGTTCTGCTGAGCACGCCGGTAGCGATCTTCGGCGCTTATAGCGTGCTCTGGCTGCGCCGCACCCTGTTGCTATATTTTGAGCCCGCCTACATGGTCCAAATCGAGAACGATGTTTACTCCCAGATCGGATTGGTGATGCTGATCGGTTTGGCGGCAAAGAACGCAATTCTGATCGTGGAGTTCGCGAAGGATCGGCTGGAGGAAGGCAGGCCGCTGGCGGATGCGGCGTTAGAAGGCGCGCGCTTACGCCTGCGGCCGATTCTGATGACGTCGTTCGCATTCATTCTGGGTTGCGTTCCGCTATGGACCGCATCGGGCGCAGGCTCGGTAGGCCGTCAAATCATGGGGACAACCGTGATCGGCGGCATGATGGCCGCGAGTATAATCGGCATCTTTTTTATACCCGCGATCTTTTATCTGGTCGAAAAGCTTTCGGGCGCGGGCGCGCCGCGAATCAGTCCAGCGCTGCCGCCGGAACCGTCCCCGGCGCAAGGGGATTAACATGACCCGGCGCATTGTCTTCGTTATTCTGGCCGCGGGTTTGGCTGGTTGCACCGTCGGGCCCAACTACAAACGCCCCACTGTTGCCGTGCCGGCGGCGTACCGCACGCCGGAGCCGGTTCCCCCCGCGCAGGCCGCATCGCTCGCCAGTCTCAAATGGTTCGAGATTTTCAAAGACGAGCAGTTGCAGAATCTGATTCGCACGGCGCTCCAGCAGAACTACGATCTTCGCGATGCCGTGGCGCGGGTGCAAGCGGCGCGGGCCAGCCTCGGCATCACTCGGTCGGAACAGTTTCCTAATTTTGCGGCCAGTGGCGCCGTCGAGATCAACCGGCTCTCCCGCAATGGGGCAACGCCGTTACCGGCGATATTTCTTCCCTCGCAGAATCGAAATTTCGGAGAGGCTTCGCTGGGGCTGCTGTCGTTTGAGGTGGATCTGTGGGGAAGGCTGCGGCGCGCTACCGAAGCGGCGCGGGCGAATCTCCTAAACGCGGACGAGAATCGCAAAGCCGTCGTCACAACGCTGGTGAGCGACGTCGCCACGGCTTATCTTTCGATGCGCGAACTCGATTATGAACTGGAGATCTCGAGGCGGACGCTCCAGACTCGCGAGGAGTCTCTCAACCTCACCAGATCGCGCCAGAGTGGCGGTGTTTCCACGCTGCTCGACCTGCGGCAGGCCGAGCAACTGGTGGACACGGCCGCGCAAGCCATCCCCGGCATCGAACAGCAAATTGAACAGACTGAGAATCAGATCCGGCTTTTGCTGGGAGAAAATCCCTCCGAAGTGCCGCGGGGAAGCAGTCTAACGGATCAGAATTTGCCGCCTCAAGTACCGGCGGGCCTGCCTTCGGAGCTACTGGAACGCCGGCCCGACATCCGCGCGGCCGAAGAAGCGCTGGTCGCCGCCAACGCGCAGATCGGTGTAGCGAGGGCGGCTTACTTTCCGCAACTGAGCCTTAGCGGATCGATTGGGGGACAAAGCACCCAATTGGCGAACCTATTCAGCGGACCCAACAGCGCCTGGAGCCTGGTTCCACAACTGACCCAGCCGATCTTCACCGCCGGACGGTTGAAATCGAACGTGCGGCTGGCAGAAGCCCAGCGGGAAAGCGCGATTGCAGAATATCAGAAGGCGATTCAGACGGCGTTCGCCGAGGTATCGAACAGCTTGATCGCCCACCAGAGGGTTCGAGAAAGCCGCGAACGGCAGGAGGCGCTGGTCGTCGCGCTGCAAGACCGCGTGCGGCTCGCCTACATTCGATATCGCGGCGGTGTGGACACGCAACTGGATGCGCTGGACGCGGATCGCGATCTCTTTCAGGCAGAGCTCACGTTATCGCAGATCCGGTTGAGCGAATTGCTTACGGTGGTTCAACTTTACAAGGCCCTCGGCGGAGGGTGGCAATAAACTATTTTCTTGTCAGAGTCACCAAGACGACGTCGTTTTTTCGGAGAGGAATCTTCTCTTCGAAGACGCCGTTCTCACCAACGCGAATGTCGCGGGTCGCCTGAGGTCGATCTGATGCGTCGCGTTGCAGTTCGAGAATTTGTGCCGGCGACAGGTCCGTGGGGAGTCCCATGCGGATATAGGCGGAGTAAGCGTCGTTCGATTCGAACCCGGTCCGACGTATATCCAGCACATATTCGCCGGGAACGAGGCGATTGAGGATCAGCGTAATCGGCGCCGCTGCCTCAGCGGGATGTAGTTTGCGAAAGAACGCCTTGTCGCCCTCGTTCTGTTTGAGGGAGCTGAAGTCCCAAATCAGGGCCGCAATGCCATGATCGGTGCGTGTAACCCACGATTGAGCATCGGAAGCGTGAAGTTCCACGTCGCCGAGTTCATTCAGATACTTGTACGAGAAATAGGCCGGCTTCGGAATGCCGTCTCGTGTTAGTAAACCGAAGCCTCCGTGGAATGCCGCTGGCGGCGGTCCATTTTCTTCGAACAGATCTGTGTAAGTCCAATAGCTCATCGACGCGGCATTACCATCGACTTTTTTCAGTTTGTCCAGAATAAACGCGGCGCTGGTATAAGAATCGTGGACGGGGTCGCGCGAGGAATAGCTGGCGCTCCATTCGGTGATGTGCAACGGCAGGTGAGGTTTGGCGGAAGCATCGATCTGCGCGCGGACTTTAAGGACGTCGCCCGAAATCGCCGCCGGGTCCGCTGACAGAACCAAGTCCGCCTTCCCATCCGCATCGAGAAATCCCGAGCTTACCGCGTAGGTGTGCGTCGAAATGAAATCGACAGGAGACTTCGCCGCCGTTGTGTGAGCGATGAACTCCGGCACCCAAGCTGCTCCGGCCGATGCGGGACCGCCGACACGGTAGCTTTCGTTGACCTTCTTGATGGCCGCGGCCGTTGCGTCGTAGAGATCGAAGTAGGCCTTCTGATTTGTGCCTGGCCAAAAGCCCTCGTAGTTCGGCTCGTTCCAGACTTCGAAGAACCAGGTCTTCACCTCTTTACTTCCGTAGCGTTCTTCGAGATGCCGCAGAAAAGCTTCGATGAATGCCGACCAGAGAGACAGATCTTTGGGCGGCGTGACATTCGCTTTCCAATAAAAGACGGTTTGCGTTCCACTCGCGAGATCGTGCGGCATGAAACTCAGCTCCACGAACGGTTTCATTCCGAGCGAGAGAATCTTATCGTACAGCGAGTCGATGCGTTTCCAGTTATAAACGGCGCGCCCGGCGTCCAGGTGGAAGGCTTCCATATCGTCGTGGAAGATTCCGTGAAAACGGATGTACTCGAAGCCAAGCTCGCGATGAACCTGGGCGAGCTGTTCCATATTCGCCGGTCGGAGCACTACGCCAGCGCGTTCCGATCCGACGCAGAAGCGATACGCCAGATCCCGCATACCCTTTACGTCCGTGGCATCGGCTCTGACGACGCGAGTTTGCGCACTTGCCAATCCGAGAATCGTCAGCATGCACGGGAACATTGTTCTCATAATTGAGATAGTGTGCCTTCCTCAACGATTCTACGGGAAGTTCGCGCTAGACTCTCGATATGGTCACCCGCAGGCAATTCCTGGCCAGCTCCGCTTTTGCTCTCGATTTGTTCGGCGCCCCGAAAAGTTCTCAGACGCCAGCGCCCGATCTTGAAAAGCTCGGAGCGGTAGCGTTGCGCGAGGGCAAGAAATACAAGGCCACGTACTGCGACGTCCGCATCGTCCGCCTGCGTGAGCAGCGCATCGGATTGCGCCTGACCCCGGAGCGCGGCACTGGCAAGACGCTCGCTGTTCCCAATGTGATGGAAGATTCGAGCTTTGGCTTCGGAGTGCGAGTGATCGTCAACGGCGCGTGGGGATTCGCGGCCTCGCCGGTTGTTACGCAGGAAGAGATCGCGCGCATTACCGGAGAAGCGGTTATCATCGCGAAAGCCAACGCCGCCATCCAGCCGAAGCCCGTGCAACTCGCGCCCGTGAAAGCGTATCGCGACCGCTGGGTCACGCCGTTCGACAAAGATCCGTTCGACGTGGCCATGGCTGAAAAGCTGGATCTTTTGCGCACCGTGACGGAGGAAGTGAAAAAGAACTCACGCGTATTCTCCGGCTTCACCACGCTGAACCTGCGCAGCGAAGACAAGTACTTCGCATCCACCGAAGGCTCTTCCATCCAACAATACATTCTGCAGATCTACGGCAACATCGACGCGACTGCCGTCGACCGCCAGAACGGCATCTCGCGGACCCGCAGCTACGTTCCAACCCAGGCCTCCGCTGGCTGGGAATATGTGCCGGAAATGAACCTGCAGGAAAACGCGCAGCGTATCCGCGAAGAAGTGGTGGAGCATCTCAGCGCGCCCGCCGTGAAGCCCGGCAAGAAGGATCTGCTGCTGATGCCGAACCACCTGATGCTCACGATTCACGAGAGCGTGGCGCATCCCACCGAACTCGACCGCGCCCTGGGTTACGAAGCCAATTACGCCGGCACGAGTTATGTAACGATGGACAAAATCGGCAAGAGAATCGCGAGCGAGCAGTGCACCTTTATCGGAGACCGCACATCGCCGCGCGCGCTCGCTACCTGCGGCTACGACGACGATGGCGTGCAGACAGGACAATTCACCATCATCGAAAAAGGAATTTTCAAGACCTATCAAACCACGCGCGAGCAGGCGCACCTGCTGGGCGAAAAGGAATCGCACGGCTGTTGCCAGGCGGATTCCTGGGCGACGGTTCCCTTCCAGCGCATGCCCAACGTGTGGCTCAAACCGGGCTCGCAAGAGACCACTCTCGACGATCTCATTTCCGGCATCGACGACGGAGTCCTGATCGATGGACGCGGCAGCTACTCCATCGATCAGCAGCGCTACAACTTCCAATTCGGGGGCGATGCGTTCTGGGAAATCAAAGGCGGCAAGAAGCGCGGCATGATCTCGCGCGTTTCTTATCAGGCCCGAACACCCGATTTCTGGCAAGCCTGCGACGGCATCGCCGGTCCCGCTTACTGGCGGCAATACGGAACCACGGGCGACGCCAAGGGTGAGCCCACGCAGATCAATTCGATAAGCCACGGCTGTTCGCCCTCGCGATTCCGCCAGATCGACGTCATTCTCACGGATTAAAAATCGATGCTCACACGCGACGAAGCACAAAAACTCGCTCAGAAGGTCCTCGGATTTTCGAGCTATCAGGAGTGCCAGGTGACCATCACCGCATCCGAGCAAGCGTACACCAGGTTTGCAAATAACGGCATCACGACGGCGTCCTTCAACCTGCGCCATGCGGTGTCGATTAGCACCACGCGCGACGGGCGCAGCGGCGGAAACACGATCAACGATCTTGACGACGATTCGCTGCGCGCGGGCGTGAAGAAGGCTGAGGAACTCGCCGCCATCGCACCGCCGAACCCGGAACGCCTTCCCGCTATCGGCGCGCAGGATTATCCGAAAACCAGCGATTACGACGAACGGACCGCGACGGCCCGGTCGCCGGAGATGATTCCGCACGTCAAGAGAATTATCGACGCGGCCATCGAGCAGAAGCTGGTGGCTGCGGGATTGATCGAGCGTTCGCGGCACGCGACCGCGGTCGCCAACAAGGCCGGGCTCTTCGGCTATCACGAGTCGAGCGACTCACAACTCACCACCACGATTCGTATGGCCGATGGTTCCAGCTCCGGCTGGGCCGGCGCGCCATCGGTTCGCCTGGCGGACATCGACAGCGCGAAGCTTGCGTCAACGGCGATTGAAAAATGTCTGCGCTGGAAAAATCCGCAGCGTCTCGAGCCCGGCAACTACACCGTCGTGTTGGAGCCGACCGCGGCCGGCGACCTCGTCCGGCTCATGGGCGGAGCGTTCTCCGCGCGCAACACCGAAGAGGGCCGGACGTTTATCAGCAAGCGTGGAGGCGGGACCCTGGTGGGCGAAAAAGTGTTCCCGGATTTCATCACACTGCGCACCGATCCTTTCGACCCACGCCAGCCCGCGCTTCCGTGGACGCCCGATTTCGTGCCCACTCGCGCGATTACGTGGATCGACAAAGGCGTGGTCGCCAATCTTGCCTATGATCGTTATTGGGCCGAAAAGACGGGCAAGCAAGCGACACCTCCGGCCGGTTTCGCCTTCGGAGGGAACGCCCCCGGTCTGACACTCGAAGGCCGGGACGCGTCGCTTGACCAGCTCATCGCATCGGTAGATCGAGGATTGCTCGTTACGCATTTCTGGTACATCCGCGGCGTGAATCCACAGACGCTGCAGCAGACCGGTTTGACTCGCGATGGATTGTTTCTGATTGAGAACGGAAAGATCACCACGCCGATCATGAACTTCCGCTTTAACGAGAGCCCCGTGCGCCTGCTCAAGAACACGAAGACGATTGGAAGCGCCACGCGCGTTCGCGGGCTCGAAGGCGGCATGATGATCGCACCGTCCATCGTCGCAACGGATTTTCCGCTCACGTCGATTTCAGACGCGATTTAGATCTCGGGAATCCCGCAACAATGTCAAGCGCGATCGCGAACCCCGCAACCGATCAAGGATACCGTAACGGAGCCGTGACCGGAAGGGAGCGGTGGCTCATTCATGTAGCTCTTCAGTGGAGCGGTATGCTCCCTTGCGGTCGCTCGGTTGCTCGGTCGAGATAGATGGGGCGACCGCTCCCTTCCGGTCACGGCTCAGAATAAATCCGATTCCCGGCCAAAGACGATTTAATCACACCATTCTCAGCCGAAAGCGTGTACGCGACTCCGCCCTGCCCCAACCAATTCGCAAGATCGAATTTCCCCGCGCCAGCCGAGATGCGATAAACCGAAACCTCCCGAAGCGTTAGCGGGCGATTCGGACGGCACTCCTCCGGCGCGGCCGAGACGCGGACGAAGTACGCTGCGCCGTTGCCCACCACTCGAGCGGTTCCATCCGCTTGCATCAACACCGCGCTCTTTTCGTCAATGCCGATTCCGCACGGCAGGACCGCGCCGCCGTCATGAGCAATGCGCGCCAGGAAGACCAGCAGCCGGCCCATACGGTCCCGCGCAACAAAATGGCTATCCGTGATCTTGCCCCGCAAATGAGGAATGTGAAGAAAATCGCGGCCGATGGTCACACGCGGATCGAACGGATTCTCGAGCGCATCGGCCGACTTGATAGTGTCGTTCAAAGCGGAGAAGCTGTATTCCGCGAGCACCGCAAGACCAGCGCTGGTGCCGCCGACCGGAGCACCCTTCGCGATCGCCACGTTGATGGCGTCCTCCACCGGCGTGTCTTTCCAAAACTTGATGTAGTTATCCTGACTCCCGCCCGCGATAAAAACGCCGGCTGCGTTGCGAATCGTATCGCTGACGAACTTGCGATTGGCGCCCTCCCGCGACGCGATCACCAGCGTCCTGACGGAATTCAGCGCCGGGCACAGATTCTTTATATAAGGATTGTAGGCATCGGAGCCGGATGCTCGCAGCACCACGAAGTCCCCCACGCCGGCCTTCTCGCACATCCATTGAAACGCCGCATCCTGGTCCGTGCCGCCACCCATCAGCGCGAAGCCAGGCGACGTACTCGCCTGAACGTTGTCGGGATTTCCCAATAAGAAGTATCGATAGCCCGTCTCCTTCGAGAGATTTCCAAATTCGTTGGTTGCCTCGTCGATCACCTCAGCCTCGCGTTCGAGCGCCGCTGCAGCGCGAGGGATTTGCGATTCCGCTTCTTTCCAATCTCTCCGATCCATCGCTTCGAGAACGCCGGGCAGAGGCTTGGCTTCATAGCCCGTGTATGCGCCGGGCGCGTAAACCTGATTCTTGAACCACGGCCGCGCCGGCAGCCCCGCGGGATCGGTGAGGGCCGGTCCGCTCTGCATTAAAATCCGATTGACGCGCGCCAGCGTGGATGCGTCGATCGTAAGACCGTTTGCCTGCGCCTGAGCGACGGCCTTCGCGAATCGCTCCGCACTCTGTGTCACCGTGTCCAGCGCGTTATCCAATGGAGCGAAGTTGAAATGGCGAGGCACGCTGCGAACGGGCGGCACAAGAAGCGGATTCAGCGGATCGCTAACCGCCTTAAACACGCCCTCTTCGATTTCCCGGTTGTGCTCGCGAGTTGCGTCCTGTTGCGTCTTGAGCAGTTTCGTCAAATCGCCGGCGTACTTCTTCATGGTGTCGGCGAAATCGACGAAGTCGAAGGGCAGAAGATCGGCGCCGGCCAGCCGCATCACGGCAGTTCCCATGGTCTGCGACAACGCGCGGCCGTAGCCAAAATCGGGATCGCCGTAGCGCGTGTACCAATAAAAGTCGTCGTAAATGGAGTGGTACACGCCGCCTTCCGTCTCGCCGCCGAAACGAAGATCGGCCGACGGTATGCCGAGGTGGTGAATGAACGCCGTATAATCGGACCCGTCGCCCAACGCTCCGATTCTGAGATCGTGGCGTTGGCGAATCTCGTTGCGCTCCTCGGCGTTGTGCGCACGTGAAATCGCCAGCGATCGACGCCGCTCCCACACCGAACCGCCTTTTTCAGGATCGGTAATATCGCGCGCTACGGAATTGACAAACTTCTCAAGAACGTGAGATCCTTCGGCCCGGAAATATCCGCGCCCATTCGTATCGCTATTGAAATACGCGACCGCATGTTGCAGCAATTCTTCGGCGTGCGCCTCCACCCATTCCGTGGAACCCAGCAGTCCCGGCTCTTCGCCATCCCAGGCGCAATAAATAATGGTGCGTTTCGGTTTCCACCCCTGCTTCACTAATTCGCCGAAGGAGCGAGCCTCTTCGAGCAGCGCGGACAGCCCCGCGATAGGATCTTCAGCACCGTTCACCCACGCGTCATGGTGGTTCCCGCGCAAGACCCACTCATCGGGATTCGTCGACCCGGGGATCTTCGCAATAACGTCATAGAGCTTCTTCTGATCCCAGTTCGAAAACATTTTCAAGTGCGCTTTCGCAGGTCCCGGCCCAATGCGGTAAGTGATCGGGAGAGCGCCGCGCCACGGCGGAGGAGCGACACGTCCCTTCAACTCCTCTAGAAACGGTTGCGCGTCGCCATAGGAAATCGGAAGAACGGGGATCTTCGTAATGGTAGTGGCTTCCTGCAGCGTCAACCGCTTCGCGCCCGTAGTGGACGCGATGCCAGGCGTGAGCGGATCGCCAGGATAGTCCGTATCCATCACGCTGCCGCGCTGCACGCCATCGGACGGGCGCCACGCCCCGGCGGGAAAAGGCTCGCCCTGGAAGTATCCGTCGTCGGCGGGATCGGAGTAGATGATGCAACCAACCGCGCCATGTTCCGCCGCGACCTTCGGCTTCACGCCGCGCCATCCGTGCCCGTACCGCGCGATGACAATCGCGCCTTTCACGGAGATTCCCAGACGGTCAAGCTGTTCATAATCGTCGGGCATGCCGTAGTTGACGTAAACGACGGGCGCGGTCACGTCGCCGTCGGCAGAGTAGGCATTGTATGTCGGCAGTTGTTCCGCGGTTTGGGACGAAGTGGGATCGACAGGGACCGGATGCTCCGCAAGACCAGCTGTAAACTTGCGCGGCTCCACAAGTTCGAGCAGGCGCTCTTTCGGAGTCGGAAAGAGCACGTCGAAATTTTCTATGTGAGCGTCAAAGCCCCAGGACGTGAACTGCGCCAGTATCCATTCGGCGTTTTCCTTATCGTAGGGCGACCCGACGTGGTGCGGCCGCGCCGTGAGCCGCCGCATATATTCCCGTTCTTTTTCGGCCGACGGAAGCGCGCGAAACTTGGTCTCCCATTCCCGCTCGATACGGCTCGATTGCGGCGAGTATCCATCGAGCGGCGCGGGCTCATTGTTCGCCCCATGAATAGAGGCAAGAGTAATAACAAGGATGCCAAGCCTCGTGGCCCGGACGATCGGGTGGCGCGGACGATCGCCTTGCGCCGTCTGCGTTGTTCGGGAACCGGCCATGCAGGCTAGGATATCTCAACGAAGGCGACTGCCGCCTCACTGACCGGCGATGTAAATCTCAAAACCCGGGCTTTGTGACGACGGCAGGATCACATAAATCGCACCATAGGAAGGGAATGAACCAACCTGGAAGTTGATCTGGCTGACCCCGGCGACCAAGTCGGGCGCCGGTCCGGCATAACTCACCGCGAACGGATCGTTCTCCGCAACTGGGTTTGGAATTCCCAAACTGTAACTCGCCATGACTCCAACCGCCAGAACATTATTGGGAAGCGGGAACTGCACCAGCGTGCCGCCGGCCTGCGGCGGCGCGATCGGACCCAGTCCCGTCGCCCACACCGAAACGATAGATCCCACCGCCGCGGGGTTGGTGGCCGAGTTGATGCTTCCGTCCTGATTCAGCGCCGCTGCATAAGTGCCATCCACCGTGAACACGGCCGGAGCCGTCTGCACCACCGGCCAAGTCAGACAATTCGTATTGACGTTGTTGTATGAGACACAGACCTGGGTGGTCTTACCGGGCGTCAGCGACCACGGCGCCACCGTGTTGATTTGGGCGTCCTGCACCCACAGCAGCGGGGCCGGCGTCCCATCGAAAGTCACTGCCACATTTGCCGCATTCGTCGGGTAGGCGGTCTGCGCGGTGGCTTGAGTCTGTATTCCCTTCTGAGGCCCGAGCCCGTTTCCAAACAGTGTGACGAGTTCTCCGGGCGCGATCGCACCGGTTGCCAAGCTCGCCGAATTCCCCATACAGGCCAGAGCGTAGGTCGGCGCGGCGGCACTGGGAGACAGGCTCCACAGGACGATACTGCCGGAAGTCCCCGCCGGGAACGGACCGGCTTGGGTGGCCGCGAAAGCGGGGCCGGCCGTAGCCGCAACAAATACGGTTGAATTCGGACCCGTGGCAAGAAGCGGAGAACCCAAATTATCGCCGCCTGGGATGTAGGTGGTCTGCAGGATGGAACCGTCGGGAGCAACGACCGTCAGCAGTTCAGCATATCCGGGCGGGGCTGTGGAGGGGTCGAATCCGCAAGTCGCAAGAGTGTTCTTGACCGCGTACAACTTATTCGTAACCACCGCGACATACGCGTTCCCCGCTGCGTCCAGGGCAAACTGCACGCCTCTCCCGCCAACGGTTGTCGAAAGCGTGACGGCGCCCGCAGAATCCATGCGCTGCACTACTCCCGATCCGAACACGACGACATTCCCGTTGGCGTCGATAGCAATCGTCTGGCTGAGGCCGAGAGGCAGGATTGAGTAGAATCCGGAGGAGCCATCAGGCGCCACTCGGCCGAGAAAACCGGTGTTGACACCCTGAGCGTTGGTTTCCGTCCCCGCAACGAACGCCGCCCCCGACGGATCGACGGCAATGGAGCTCGGTATGCCCATCATCTGTGTTGTGTAATCCACTCCGCTGCCGGCCGCATTGAGCCGAACCACGTCCGCCGTTTGGGTAATAAAGTTGTTCGTAATGTATTGCGCAGCCACGTACGCGCGGCCTTGGGAGTCGGCTGCGAGGACGGGCGCGGACATCGGAATGAAGCCGGCTGGCGTTTTCCACGCTAGACTCGTCCCGTTGGCGCCCAACTTGGCCACGTAAACGGAGGTGTCCCCAGGCTGGCTCACCGGGATCACATATACACCGCCGTTGGGATCCACTGCCATTGCGGACGCCGCGAATCCGAGCTGGTTCTGCCACAGAATCGTCGTCCCGTCGGCCGAAAGTTTTGTCACGGTGGAAGGAATGATGTTAGACAGAATGTACAGCGATCCGGAACTGTCAGCCGCAATCGCCTCCACGCCGTCGTTTGGTGGGTAGTTCAGCCAATCGCTGTAGTTCACCCCCAACTGAAAGCCCGTGGGCGGCGTGTCTTGAACCAGGCGCGCGGTTTGGGTTTGCGCAAGAGCTTGCGCGGAAAGCATGAATAAGGCAGCAGTTGCTGCCGTAAGCGTTTTTCTCAATCGATGCCCCCTGAATGGCGCACAATCGAGAAGCGGCGATATAAGTTGGGACCTCGACGCAAACGATCTCCTTCGGGCTCTTGCCGACGTTTCGAATGTCCTCTCGTATTATCGCTTGCCAAATTAACTGTGGCTGTTGAAATTGTCGAGAACGATGCCGGCGACACGCAAATTAAGGAAGCTATTTACTCTGTTCGTTTGGCATCTAGTGGAGGAGCGATTCCCAGTTGGCTGGCACCCTTCCCGTGGGTCCAGGTGCGGGCTGACTTTCGGGATGCGCGTGCGGCGGAAGCAATGCCACGCCTTTGACCATCCCCCGCGTCTCGTAATCGTAGAACCAGTCCTCACCAGGCTCAAAGCTGGCTATGATCGGATGCCCTGTCGCCGCCGCATGCTTCGATGCGTGCTGGCTCGGAGAACTGTCACAGCATCCGATGTGCCCACATTCCGCACACCGGCGGAGATGAAACCACCAACCTCTTGGTGACGCCAGGCATTCCACACATCCGTCGCCGCTTGGTTTCGAAGCGGGATTAATTCCGCGGCGATCTTTCTTCATTTCGATTTTTCCTTTAGGCCGGGCATGTCCAACAAGGAGTTCAAGGCACCAGCAGGATCTTCCCGCCACCCTTCTCCGCCTCTGCTTGAGCCTCGGCCGCTTCGCTGAGTGGCAGTTTCTGGCTAATCGGGATAACCAGCTTGCCATCTCGCACCGCTTCGGCCATGAACACGAGCGTTTTCCTGTCGAATTTCGAGAATACGTACACCACCTTTACAGATGGGTATTTCGCGGCGTTCTGCGGCGTCCCGACAACCGATGCAAACACTCCTCCCGGCTTGACCTTGGCGACGAGTTGCTCGGCGGTTCGTCCGCCGGCCGCATCCGCCACCGCATCGAGCGGCGGAAGATCTGCAATCGCGGTTTCGTCGTCGGTTGCGGCCACCCGATCCGCGCCCACAGTCTTCGCCTCATCCATCTGCCTTTTCAAAACCCCCGCGATCACAGCCGCCCCGCGTTCCTTCGCAGTGAATACCGCCGAGCGCCCGACATTTCCCACAGCGCCTACGACCAGAACCGTCTGGCCCGCTTTGATTCCGGTCGCTGCCAGGAGCTGGTTGCCGGTGGTCGTCGCCAGCGGCAGCGCCGCCGCCTGGATCAAATCGAGCCCCGTGGGGACCTTCGCCAAGACATCTGCCTTCACGACACAAAGTTCGGCGTAAGTATTGTCCGCCATGGCGAACACCTGGTCGCCGGCGGAAAAGCCTTCCACTTCAGGCCCAATCTTGACCACAGTCCCCGACATATCGACTCCTATGAGGCTCGGGAAATGGAGGGGATAAAAATCCTTCGTTAATCCAGCACGCCGCTTGTAGTCGATCGGATTCACGCTCGCGGCGGCGACCCGCACCAGGACTTGGCCTAGACCCGCAACCGGGTCGGGGTAGTCCTCAAACTTCAGTACTTCCGGACCACCATACTCGTGGACAACAATTGCTTTCACGATTCATCTCCAGGTTGGACGAACAAGCATTAACGAATAGTTGGATGACGAAAACCGTGATTGGTTGCGCTGTGGCGTTTCGCAGCCGTTAATCCAGGCCCGCGAAGATGTCCGTCAAAGGGACGCGGATTGGAGAAAGCGCAACTTCCAGGATTGGAACTTGGGGTTCACGGAAATCGCCGAGCGTGCAGATATAGGCTCTCCGTTTTACCGGATCCAAAACCCAAATATTCGGAACTCCAAAAGTTCGATAGTCGTCCACGCGTTCCTGCATACTGTGCAGAGTGTCGTTTTTGGAGAGCACCTCAATGCAGATCAGAGGTGGTTGCGTGAAGACCGGTTCCAGCTCTTGCTCTCGAGAAACGACACACACATCGGGAACGCGAAATCGTGTGGCTAAGACCTGAATGCGTTGCTCCGGCAAGACGCGAATCTTCCATTCGTGTTGCCGCCGGCGCATCCAAGCGACCAATGCGCCTTGCAGATTGCTGTGATCGTATTCACCGACGTTGCGTTCGATCAGTTGCCCGTCGAGCAATTCCTGGTCGGGCCGGTAGCTGCTATTCAAGTATTCGCCGACTGACGCGAGCGCCGCAATCGACATTGAACTCACCTTTTCATTACGAGCTTTTTCGATAGCGGTAGTCGGGAACCTGGAAACCGAATGGTGGGCGCGGCAGGACTCGAACCTGCGACCTCCTGCGTGTGAAGCAGGCGCTCTAACCAACTGAGCTACGCGCCCGGGCGGAACCTAAACCGCTAGTTTAGCATCGTCCTGCCCGGGCGCGGATCGCATTGCCGTTTGCCGCTTCCAATGCAGACCGACAGGCATGTCGGCCCTTTGAATGTGAGGTTCCGGCCAGTCCCGAAGAAAGCGGATCGCCTCCATTACCATAGGCCCATTGGTTTTCGCCTTGTCTTGAAAGGCGGCGAATTTCTCTATTTGCTTCTCGTGACTGGCGTGATGCTCCTCGTAACCTGGATACCCGGTTTCGAGCATCATCCTTTCCTCCGAGGAAAAATGAAATCTCGTGTAATCAGCAACTTTTTCGAGCATTGGTTTCGTCACCTCGGACCCTGCGTTGCTCACCATGGCCTCATGCAGTTCCGCAGCCATGCGAAAGATCTGCTTGTGCTGCAAATCGATGGGAGGGCAACCGATCGAGTATTCAGGCTTCCAGTCGTATAGGCCCATGCCAAACTCATCGGTGCGATTGAGAAGAGTCTTAGGCCAAGACTGTCGGCAGACGGCTTCGCCGAACGCCTTCCAATTCGGTTGTGGGGCTCCCTCGTGCCTGCGACGACGGTGGAATCGCGCGCTAGTGATCGATGCCGCCGTGAGAGTGTGTACACCGAGTTAAGTTATTGCTGTCTATGAATGTTGTCAGTTTGGAACCAGCTCCGCGGAAGCAAGAATCGGGGGTCTGCCTCCGCAGCGGGCGTTATGGGCCGATTCGTCGAATGGCTGCGACATCTCGGGCTTCGGACACTAATCAACGTTTCCGAGCGGGTTCTCATAACTTTCTGGTCTCAGGATAGAGGCGGGTATGTGAGCGGTGATGGCAGGGTTGGGGAAGATCTTGAAAATACAGGGAATTTTCTTGTGAAAAATTTTGTACCCACCACCCCGCGCTATCGCGCGTCCACCACGATGAATGAGAATTGGGGGCTTGCGAGGTTTGGAACCTGTATGTAGATCCCAGCGAGTTGCCACCACGCCTGAAATCTGCCGTCGAGGAGTTGCTGTGCCTGCGATTGACGCCGTCGAAGAAATCAGCATCGTGGCCGTTCCGCCGCAACGAATCCCGCCGTCCGATGAGAATCGTTCGGCGGCTGGATGAGGCCCCGTCGCGCCGGGCCGACCCGGATGACGACCCAGTGGTTCACGCCGCCGTCATAGGACGAGCCGATTTGCTCTGCACCCTCAACCGCCATTTCTACAATCCCACGGTCCTCGAATATCGCCGGGAGCGGGGCGTGAGGCTCCGGACGTCGCCGAACCCCGATAGCCGTCGTGTCGACTTCGGCGGTATGCTTAAAGAACTGGAGGCGAGACTCAGCAACCAATGCCGGCTGGAACGACTGATGGTAAACGCAGCCAAATCGTACGAAGAAATTAGAGATTTTATCGCGGCGGGTACGACTCCGGAGACCGTCGTCGCGTTCCATCCTTCGGATAGCGTCCAGCAGCGCGTGGCGGAATTGGTCGAGCGCTCCAAGGACGGCAGCATCTCGGCCGAAGACCAATCTGAACTCGAAGACTACCTGCAGCTTGAGCACATTATGATCATGGCGAAGGCGCGGGCACGGCGACACACCCAGCTTGGGAAGTGACGTAAGCGAGTCGCTACGAGCGATTCATCGCGGAACGCGCCGACCACCGATGCGAGTATTGCCTCCTTCATGAAGACGATTCGTATTCGCCGCATCAAATAGACCACATCGTTAGCCGCAAACATAGTGGGCGATCTGATCCTGACAACCTTGCCTATGCTTGTCTCCGATGCAACCTATGGAAGGGGAGCGATGTCATTCGCTCGATGTACAAAGCGGCGCGTTCGTGAGCTTTTTCACCCTCGCCGCCATCGATGGGACGATCACTTCATCCTTCGGGGAGCCGTGATCTAGCCGCTTACGGCTGAAGCGAACGCGACTGCACGACTGCTCAAGCTCAATCTCAGCAAGCGCGTGTTTGAGCGGCGATTGCTGGCCGGCGCCCGGGCGCTATCCACGTTAATTCGATCATTTCCGAATGACTCGGTGACTCCGTGATTCAGCCTGTTCCAGTGCCGCCAGTCGAAGGTGTAGTCTGAGAGCAGCGACTGCCTGTAGAGCGGAATAATCCAGCGGAGCGTCCGGGTTCGAATCCGGGACACCCACAGAGGTTGCGTAGTCCAACTGGCAGAGGCAAGAGTGTTTCGAGCCGTTCTTGCTATGAACCGAACGTTAAGCCTACAGTCCCTTTAGATCGCAATCCGCCCTACTTCCCCGCCCTGACTTCAGGCCGGGACATGCCGCTTGATCGAGATGTGCCGCGCGTGCTCCCGTGTTTTCGCCACGTCGTAGGCGAGCTGCATACGCAGAAGGTGGTCCATGTCCGGGCCGAACGCCTTTTCGATCCGCAGGGCCATTTCCGGCGTCAGCGCGGCCTTGCCGTGCAGAAGATCGGAGAGCGTGGCGCGGCGTACTTTCAAAATCTCCGCCGCCTTCGACACGTTGAGGCCGAGGGCCTCCACGATCTCGGTTTTGATCAGGTCGCCCGGATGGGGCGGATTCTTCATGGGCATTGCGAGCCTCCTGATGGTAATCGATCAAGTCAATATCGCTGGCGGTGTTCGTCTGTTCGTCGTAACGGAAAATCAAGCGCCAGTTTCCGGTAACACTCAGGCTCCATAATCCTTTCAGGCCGCCTTTAAGCGGATGCAGGGCTAACAGAAGTTTGCTCGGCTTGTCGGCCATCGCCGGCACATGCCATCCCGTCACAACTCCAGTAATGTACGGTCAGGCCGTACGCGTCAATGCTTTGTTATCTCTTTGAACTCTTACGGACCAGCCAAGAAGGATGGTTCAAAGATGAGGTCCGCTGGCGCGGCGAGATTTTTCTGTGTGGCGCTACGGCTCCACGATGTTGTTTCGAACGGCATACCGCACCAGCTCGGTAATGGACCGCAGATCGAGCTTGTTCATGATATTGGTCCGGTGGGTCTCGGCGGTCTTGATGCTGATGTTCAGCGAGTTCGCAACCTCTTTATTACTCTTGCCCTCGGCTAGCAACTGCACGATCTCGCGCTCGCGGGCAGTGAGGCGTCCCCGCACCGACTCGGGCTGCTCCGTTCGTGTCGGACGAATATAGGATCGCAGCAGCATCTCCGAAATTTTGGACGAGAAGAAAGTCCGGTGCTGGCATAAAGCTTCCACCGCCGCAACTAGATCCCTGCCGGCATCCGATTTCAGCACGTAGCCGCGCGCGCCGGCGTCGAGCACTTCGCGGACAATCTGCTCCGACTCATGCATGGTGAGAATGAGCACCTCGGTCTGCGGCAGCGCCTTCAGGATCTGCCGTGTCGCCTCCAGCCCGTTCAACTCCGGCATGCCCACGTCGATGATGGCGATGTCGGGCGTGAGTTGCTTAGCCAGATCCACGGCTTCCCTTCCGCTGACTGCTTCGCCAACCACCTCCCAATTCGGTTGAGCGTCGAGCAAAGCGCGCAGCCCGCGTCTTACAATTTCGTGATCGTCCGCAACCAGAATCCGAACAGGCATATCACATTTGATCGCGCAGCGGCAGGGTTACGTTGATCGTTGTCCCGGCGCTGCTTGAAGCGACCTTCAATGCTCCTCCCAATTGGCGGGCGCGCTCCCTCATGCCTGCGATGCCGACGCCCAGGCTGGCGCCTTCGCTAATCAGCTCCAGCGCTTCGGGCGGAACGCCCTTTCCAAAGTCCGTGACATTCAAGTGTACCTCCCGCGGATCTCGAAAGATGCGAATCTCCGCGCGGGCGCTCCCGGAATGACGATGCACGTTGGTGAGCGCCTCCTGCACGATGCGGAATAGCGTGATCTCGATATCGCGCGGGAGGCGACCGATTTCATCCATCTTCAGCTCCGTCTGGATGCCCGTACGCTGCGTATAGCCTGCAGTGTAGGAGCGCAGCGCCGACATGAGGCCCAGTTCATCGAGCAACGGAGGATGCAGCAAGTACGACAACGTCCGGATCTCTTGCGAACACCTCTCCGCCAACCCCAGGCTCTCCTGAACCGCCTGTCGCGGCTTTAAGCCGAAGACCTTGTCCTGGACCGCGTGCAGGTTCATCGACAATACCGCGAGGTTCTGCGCCGTCGTATCGTGCAATTCGCGGGCGATGCGGCGGCGCTCGTCGTCCTGCAATTCTAAGAGACGTCCGGAGAGCTGATGCAGGGCGGTCTCGACGCGCTTCCGCTCCGTTCTATCGGCGCACGCGCCCACGTAGCCGAACACTTTTCCATCATGCGCGATCCAGGGCGCTCCGAAGTCCTGCAGCCAGCGATACTCCCCGTTTGCGGCGCGCAGCCGGTATTCCAATTCAAACCGGTCGCAGGATTTCACGGCGGCGGAATAGCGGCCCAGGCTCCAGCGGTCGTCGGGATGCACTAACGCCTGCCATCCGTTGCCCGTCTGTTGTTCCGTGGTCTGGCCAGTAAACGTGAGCCACTGCCGGTTGAAAAACGTGCGGTTCCCATGCACGTCCGAGACCCACAACAGCACTGGCGCGGCGTCCATCGTCTCGCGGAAGCGGCGGTCGCTCTCGGCCAAGGCGAGCGACACGATATCGCGCTGTTCCCCTTCCTCGGCCTTTTGGATTTCCCGCAGCCGCAAGTGGTGCACCATGGCGACGCAACCGAAGCAGGCCAGAATATTTTCGATCAAGGTTTTAGCGTCTGTATCGGAGTAATGGAACAGGCCGTCGGAGGAAGAGAGAAACAGCGCCGAATAAATTGTCGAAAGCCCGGCGGCTGCAGTACCGGCCTTCCAGCCCCCGATGAAGACGGAATGGAATACCGCGACCAGTAGAAAAACTCCAGGATTTGGAATGTTCAGCAAATAGCAAACGATCATCGCTCCGGACGTTGTTAGCAGCCAGCCGTAGTTGACCCAGAGGTCCGATTCGGCCGCTTCGCCGGCACGCTGGAACAACCAGTGTATCCGCGAGAATGGAGAGACGAGAGAGTTTAGCCGCGCCTTTTGGTGGGATAACCATGCTGTCTTTATCGGAACCAGAATTCGAAAGCGCAACGTTCCTCTCATTCTAGGGCATCGCGCCGTACAAGGGTTTCCGTAGGAGACCCTAGGGGCCACTCTCTTGTAGAAATACAAATTTTACGGAATGTAGAATTGAGCGTCGTTAACGTATATTCAGACTTCTGGAAGTCTATGAATCAATCAATAGCCGTGACGCCGCCGTCCGTGCGGACTGAAAACCTGCACAGGCGATTGGAGCAGCAAGCAGCGTCGCAAGCAAAAACAAATGACATAGTGGAGATGATCAGGGGTGGTCACCCCGCCGGACTCGAGCAATTGTACGCCATGGCCCGCAATTTTACGTTCTTCATCATGCGGCAATTGGGGTCCGACGATCTTCAGGACAAGGTGCACGACATCTTCGTAACAGCCGCCACCGCGATCTCCGCGGGCAAACTGCGCGACTCGGAACGCCTGACTCCATTTCTGACGACACTTACCCGTTTCTATACTTACGGGCAAATTGACCGGCGCGTTGTTCGCCGCAAGTATGTAACCCCGCTCGAACACGCTAACATCCCGGACCGCCGGACGAACCTGGAGAACAGCGTCTACAAGAAACAAAAGATGCTCATCGTGCGCGACATCCTCAATGCCATGCCGAAGCGCGACCGCGACGTGCTGGAACGCTTCTATGTCCTGGAGCAGACCAAAGAACAGATTTGTCAGGAGATGAATCTTACTCCCACGCAGTTCCGGCTGCTCAAATCGAAGGCCAAGAGCACTTTCGCGAAGATGGGACAACGGCGCCTCAAGGTGCAGGTGGCCGCCGCGTAGCTTTTCTCACAACCTGGTGGAGCAGACGATCCCTTACGCCGTTTGCG
>JBEKUT010000046.1:0-24517 GCA_049514735.1 Bryobacteraceae bacterium | reverse complement strand
CGCGCGCAATTGCGGTGTGGTACGCCTCGACCGCCTGCTTGGCGTCGCCAGAGAAGAGGTTTGCGCGCGCAATAGCTGCGGTGCTAACGCCGTATGCGTTTGCTGCCGTGGGAGATAGGTCCTTTAATTTTTCAGCGGCAGCACTGACCAACGCGGAGACAGTGGTCGTCACCCCTGGCGCTCCAATGGAGTTAGCCAGCAATGTATTCTTCATAACGTCGGCAGCCTGCTCAAGCGCCTGATCTCCCCTTGTAAAAGCGGTTTGAAAGAACATTCTCGTTAGAAGATACCCAGCCAGAAATCCGAGAACGGCGAAGCGCAGCGGCCGCCTCCTGGGCCGAGGCACCCGTGTGTGGTCGCCCAGTGGCTGTTCCCGCGTAAGCCGCGATTTGAGCGAGGCCGCTCGGCAGCTCGCGAAGCTGGACAAGTCCCACAGCGACTATAGTCTTTATGATCCAGTCTGACACCTGCTCGAGGTTGGTGTTTACGGAAAGGCGAGCTGCTCGAGCTATTTGATTCGGGCTGCTGGGCGCGTTCGAAGCCGGCACACCGCTGGCCGCCGGGGGCGCATCCGGCGTTAGCGGCTGAGCTATTGTTCTTGGAAATCCGAAGATGAAGCCGACGATGAATCCAGCAGCTGCTGCTGCCGAGGCCCGCAATAGCGCAACGCTGCATCTGTCCCACCAAACTAAGCAGGTGATGATGATCCCGAAGACCGCGAATCCTATAAGGCTCGCATTAACGAACATCAAATCGGTATTATCCGAAGAATTTAGGAGCCCACGGATCTTCATGATTTGAGCGTTATATAACAGATTGCTTGTTGCTATTTCTTGCTATCTTTCTGTGCGAATCTACGGGAAACGCAGAGGACTCAGACACGCTCCGCTGTTGAAGGTCCTCTCCGAACATGTGCAATGGGGCATAACCTGACGCGTGGTTCCCGCCCGCGTACGCGTGTCCGCAGCGTCGGGTTGTAGAAAGCTTCGGCATGGAGATTCGAAGGCCATGAGTGATAGGTCGCCATCTCGTCGAAAGCCCTGCTCACGGGCTGTTCCCAAGTTATGCGGTGCTCGGAAATTGAACCTCCACGCAAACTCGTCGGCCGCCAACCACCCCAGATGCGCGCCGGAGATCGGTTTGTACGAGGTTGGCGAATTCAACTCTCGCGATGCGCTCGCGGCGATATGACGAAATGCTCGTTGCTTTATTTCAGGATCTCTAGAATCGCCATCAGCTCCCGCCGGATGTCGTCGAACTCCGGCGCTGGTTCCTGAAAGAGCTTGGACTGCGCTAGCGCGGCCTTGCGAAGCGCCGCGGCGCTGGGCTTGGGTTCCGGTTTCGCTTTTCCGTCGAGAAACTTTCGCGCCCCTTCAATCGTGAAGCGCTTCTCGTAAAGCAGGCGCTTGATCTCGAGAACCAACTCGACGTCTTTGCGGCGGTAGAGCCGATGTCCGCTGCCGGATTTCTTGGGGCCGAGCCCTGGAAACTCCGTCTCCCAGAATCGCAGCACGTAGGGCTTGATCCCCGCGAGCTTGCTGACGTCGCCGATGCGGAAGTAGAGCTTGTCCGGGATTTCCTGCGATTCGGGTTCCGGCTTCGGCATTGGATTGGCCATTGAGGCCAATTTTAGCGCGTGAGGGAGACCCTCGGGGGCCGTGGTCCGAGGATTTTCGGTGTTCTCCACCCCTCGATGTTAGCGTAAAGTTGTGAGCGTCCTAGCAGGCATCCATCCTATAAGAGAAGCGCTCTCCTCCGGCCGCGCTATCGATCGCGTGCTGATCGCGCGCGGCGCCGGCGGCCCGCGCCTGCAGGAAATCGTGGAGCTCTGCCGCCGCCGCAACATCGTGGTACGTTTCGAACCGCGGGAGGCGCTGGACCGTGTTGCCGCTAGCGCGGCGCACCAGGGCGTGGTCGCTCTCGGCGCGGCGCACGCTTATGCCGATTATGAAACGAGCATCGCCGCTGCCCAATTGATCGTCCTGCTCGATGGAGTGGAAGATCCGCACAATCTTGGCGCGGTGATTCGCTCCGCTCACGCCGCGGGAGCGAAAGCTATTCTTATTCCCGAGCGGCGCGCGGCCGGACTCACGGAAACGGTGGCCAAGGCGGCCGCCGGCGCCATGGAACATATCGCGGTGGCGCGCATCGGCAATGTTTCGCAGACGCTCGAGGATTTGAAGAAAAGAGGGTTCTGGGTGTACGGCCTCGACGAGCGCGGCGAGTCGCTTTACAGCGAGGTCGACTACGCGCGTCCGACGGTGCTCGTACTCGGCGGGGAGGGACACGGGATGCACCAGCAGGTGCGCAAACATTGCGATGCAGTGGTTCGCATCCCGATGACCGGTGCGATTTCGTCTTTGAACGTGTCGGTCGCGGCGGGTATTGTGTTGTTTGAGTGGAGGCGGAGGAATCCGCTGGGAAAATCCTAGTTCCGCTTACTAACGTGCGCGGCTCTGAAAACGCGCCAGTTCGAACGCTAAGAGCGCCCAGGCCGCGATGAACGCCACGCCTCCAAATGGCGTGACCGCTCCCAGCATTCGAACGCCACTTAACGCCAAAGCGTAGAGACTGCCGGAGAACAAAACGATGCCCGCGAGCAGCAGGATGGCGACTCGCGATGCGCCGTTCGGCGACAGCAGATCGAGGCGCGGCAATAGCGGAACTATCAGCAGTCCGAGCGCGTGAATGAAGTGGTAGAAGACGGCCTTCTCGTACACGGTCATCGAGTAAGCGTCCAGCCGCCCTTTCAATGCGTGCGCTCCAAACGCGCCCGCCGCCACTCCGATCGCCATCGCTACGGCCCCAACCGCACTCCAGTTCATAGTATTATTCTCATTGTATGCGCCCATTGCTAGTGGGTCTATGTTTCAGCTTTATCTTACTAGGCCAATCTAACGTTGTTACAGCAGACTACGATAATTACCGCACGAGTTGGGATCAAGCGGAGACGCTGCTGACTCCCGCCAATGTTAACGTCAATGGCTTTGGCAAACTCTTTTCCCTGCCCGTCGACGGAGTTGTCTATGCGCAACCGCTCTATGTGTCCTCCTTGAGTATTCCCGGCGCCGGAACGCATAATGTTCTTTATGTCGCGACGATGCATAATTCGGTGTATGCCTTCGACGCGGACAATCCCGGCAAGAGTCTCTGGACCACGAACCTGGGGCCCTCGGTTCCCAGCGATGCATATACATATCCGAGCCAAGGTTACACTTACACCGATATTATTCCAGAATTAGGTATTCTCGGGACGCCGGCAATCGATTTGGCATCGAATACTATCTTCGTAGTAATCGACACGGCGCAAAATAATCAATACTCATACGTGTTGCATGCTCTCGACCTGGGCTCGGGGAAAGAGAAGAGTGGCAGTCCGGTTTTGATTCAGGGAAGTGTAACCGGGAACGGCGTCGCGAGCGACGACGGCATACTTACGTTCGACGCCAGCATGCATTTGCAGCGTCCGGGGTTATTGGTTGCGAACGGCCACGTGTATGTCGCGTTCGGCTCGCACGGAGACTTCGGGAATTTCCACGGTTGGGTCATGAATTACGATATCTCCACGCTGCAACAGACCTGGGTGTTTTCAACAACTCCCAACGGGCAGGGTGGCGCGATCTGGCAAAGCGGCCGCGGAATTGCCATTGGCGACGACGGATTCCTATATGCAGTAACTGGCAATGGCGACTATGACGGCATTAGTAACTGGGGAGAAAGCGCGATTCGGCTCGATCCGAATACCGGCAAAATAAACGACTGGTTTACTCCTGAAGAGTGGATGACGCTGAACGACCAGGATCTCGATTTCGGATCGGCCGGACCTATTTTAGTGCCGGGCACGCCATATATCATCGCGGCGGGTAAAGAAGGATATATGTACGTGATGAGCGACACTCAACTCGGGCAACTTCAGAGCGGGGATGCGCAACTGGTGAGTAAGATCAGGTTTGGGAAGAGTGCGTCCGCTCAAAGCAAAGTGGAACCGCATGTGTTGCAATCCTTTCAGCCGACGGGGACTGGCACCTTCAACTATGCATTTTGGCGAACGGCGAAAGCTTCTTACGTGTTTCTGCGCGCGTCCTACGACGTGCTCAAAGCTTTTCAGATGAATTCGGACGGCACATTTGCGACAACGCCTTCCTCGGCGGCGAAAACGCAGCATGCCAAGCCGTTCGATGGCATCACAGTTTCCTCGAATGGCACGGATGCCACTAGTGGTATCGTCTGGCAAACGAGCACTGACGCTGCCTCGCAACCGTCGTCTGGAATTCTTCATGCGTACCAGGCAAGCGACGTTTCAAAGGAGTTATGGAACAGCGGGACGATATCGGTTCGCGACGGTTACGGCGGGTTTGTGAAATTCGTCAATCCAACCGTGGCGAATGGCAAGGTTTATGTCCCCACCAGTTCCAACCAGATTGTGGTGTATGGAGTTTTGCCGGCCGTTGCTCCACAGACGATCGGGTCTTTGATTAACGGGGCGAGCGGGACAACGGGTCCGGTGTCGCCTGGCGAGATTGTCGAGATTTTTGGAAACTCAGTCGGGCCGGCGTCTCCGGTTGCCGGCGCGGTCAGCCAGAGTCAAATTCTCGGTAATTCTTTAGCTGGCGTACAAGTGTTGTTCAATGGCGTGCCGGCGCCGATACTTTACGGCGGTCCGAATCAGATGAGTGTTATTGCGCCCTTTGAAATTAGCGGCTCTAAGACTGTTTCGATTCAGATCGCAAGCGGCAGCAGCGAGTCTCCGGTTTTCACAAATCCGGTCAGTGCGTCGACGCCCGCGCTGTTTACTCTGGATGGTTCCGGAGCGTCACAGTGTTCGTGCTTGAACCAGGACAATTCGGTGAATGGGCCGTCGAACCCCGCGTCACCAGGAGAAGTCGTGGTGCTTTACGCCACGGGAGAAGGTTTGACTGATCCGCTGCCGCAAGATGGAGCGGTGGCGGCGAGTCCGTATCCATTGCCCAACCTGCCGGTGAAGGTCACGATCGGCGGGGAACAGGCGCAGGTTCTCTTTGCGGGCGCGGCGCCGGGGATGGTTGGCGTTCTGCAGGTCAACGCGGTTGTGCCAGCGGACGCGGCTTCGAATCTGATTTCGCCGGTGGTTTTGACGGTGGGTGGGGTGAGCAGTCCGGCGACGGTTACTTTGGCGGTTCAATAGCGCGTAGACAGGCTATAACCCCGCGCGCGCTAACTTAGCGGAATTCGTTCCAGTTGCCCGACGATCCACTAACAATCGCTCGAGGCACTTCGGTGCTTTGCGCGTTTTACGGGCATGTGACTGATCGGCGTTGCGAAGCCGACTTCAGGGGAGCAATCCGCTCAATTTCCGGTTCGGCGACGGTCCCGACGGAACTGCGCGGCAACTTCGCAGAAGGCCGTTTATTGGGGCTCCGTTTGGCGTACTGTCCGGCAGTCCCATTCGAACAGGCAACAATATAGGTGGGCGCATTTCGCATGCAAACGGCGCCGTCAGTAAAGCCTCCCTGGCCGGATGAAAACATCTACGCATCGGGCGGCGGTACAGTCTTCAAGGCATGCGCGACTACGCGATGGTGGCGGTGGTCAGACGCGCACGAGAACGGTGCGCTGCCTCCGAGATGGCAGTCGCACCTCTCGCGCCCCGTGTGCGCGAACGCCACCAGCGAGAATCGAGATCATGAGAGCTTGTGCCTGTTTTGCTGCGACCAGCGATATCGAGATGGTGCGCGATGCCGATGGGAAGATCCCGCTGGAAGAGTTTATCGATTTGCGTGCACGCTGCATGGCACTGCGCGAGATTCTCGTTCCGGACGAAATCTGGCCGGCGTTTTTGGAATGGCATCGAACTGGAGACGATGTGGCATCTCATTCATCGGTGGTGTTGCTCGCGTATCGTCGTGGGTACTTGCCAAAGGTTACCGGTCCCGTTCATCGATATCTGCTGACCGAAACTGGAGTCTCCCCGAACGCCAGAAAGCAGTATGTGAAAGATCTTCGTGAAAAGTGGATGCTCGACCCCGACCCTGGCGAACGTCATCGCCTATCGCGGATCTTCCGGGGCCGGTTAATCGAGCTGCAGTATGCCGAGTGGCTGGAAGCGCAGAATTATTCCATCACGGGAATGGAAGCGATTCGCAGAGGCCCGGACATTGAGGCCCGCTCTAAGGTTGGGGAGGCTTCGTCATATGAAGTGAAGTTCTTCGGCATGGAAGATGGCGATTTTCAGATCTTGCTCAAGAGCATGAGTGGGGGGGCGGCTGGTGGGGCGATATCGGTTTACCAGCCGTTGAATTATCTGGTTTTTCGTGTCTACCAGGCGGCTGTTCAGCTAGCGTCCGCCGCCGGAGAACGTGTAGTTGTGATCGTCATCGACGGCCTTGCGTGGTTCCGATTCGACATGCAGGTGAGGGGCGGCTGGATCAACTGGAGCACCGCTGCCTTTAATCAGGTTGACGAAGCGTGGAAGACTTTCATGGATGCACAGCCGAAGGGCTGGCCATCTACGACCGAACTCCGCGAGGCCATCAAGCAGGTAAATCGTGTGAAGATCTATCAACAGAATGCGGCATTTGAGTTTGCCCTGGAGCTTGACGCCAAGGTCTCTTGAGCGCCGTAAGTGTGGCCCCCCAGAATCGGCCGATAGACGCCGCAGCCCGATGTTGTCCGTAAACGAATTGGGAACGGCGCTCAACCGTTTCAATTGTGCGACACGCCGGCGTGCTGCAGATCAACGCGGTGGTTCCCGCCGACGCGGCTTCGAATTTGATTGGGGTGAGCAGTCCGGCCACGGTTACTTTGGCGATTCAGTAAAAGGTGGGGAGACAGGCCACTAAACCCGATGGCCTGTCCTACCTGCGATGGCGTGTGTTGTTCGGCGATAGGCGTGTGTTAGTGGAATGGTTATTGGACTAGCGGGCCTTGGCCGTCGGGACCGTTCTCGCTCTCGACCGCTTCCGGCAGCACCGATGCCGCCGCGACATGGTCGCCCTCTTCCATGCGAACCAGACGGACGCCTTGCGTCGATCGCCCCGCCTGACGAATCTCGCTCGACTCCAGACGGATGATCTTTCCGTCCTTTGTAATGATCATCAGGTCGGAATCTTCATTCACGGCCAGCACATCGACAACGTTGCCGATGCGCGGCGTAGTCTTCATGTTGATGACGCCCTTGCCGCCGCGGGCGGTCAGGCGGTAATCCTCCAGCGGAGTGCGTTTCCCGTAGCCGTTTTCGGAGATCGACAGGATGAGCCCATCCTTCTCGACCACCTCCATGCCGACCAGGTAATCGCCCTCATCGAGATCCATGGCGCGGACGCCGCGAGCGGGCCGGCCCATGGCGCGAACCTGATCCTCTTTGAACCGGATGGCCTTGCCCTCATGAGTGCCGAGGAAAATATAATTCTCACCACTGGTCAGCATCGCGCCGAGCAGTTCGTCGTTCTCATCCAACGACAGCGCAATGATGCCGCGCGACATGGGATTATCGAACTCCGAGACCTCGCATTTCTTGATGACACCCTGCTTGGTCACCATCACGATGTTGCGTCCTGGTTCGAAATCCTTTACCGGCAGGAAGGCCTTCACGGACTCGTCCTGCTGCAGGTTGATCAGGCCGGAAACATGCTTGCCCTTTCCTGTTGTACCGGCATCCGGGATCTCGTAGATCTTGAGCCAGTAGACGCGGCCCATGGTGGTAAACACTAGCAGGTAGCTATGCGTGGATGCGACAACGAGGTACTCCACCACGTCTTCGGTGCGGGTGCCCATGCCGATGCGGCCCTTGCCGCCGCGCGATTGCCGGCGGTAGGTGTCGACCGCGGTCCGCTTCAGGTAGCCGCCGTGCGTTACCGTCACCGCGACGTCTTCCTGCTGGATCAAATCTTCCAGCAGAATCTCGCCGGTGTCCTCTATGATCTGCGTGCGACGCTCGTCGCCGAAAATCTTGCGGACCTCTTTCAGTTCATCGATGATTACGGTGCGCAGGCGAGTCTCGGAACCGAGGATTTCGAGGTATTCGGAGATCTGGCGTTGGATGTCAGCCAGTTCATCGATAATCTTCTGCTGTTCCATGCCGGTCAAGCGCTGCAACTGCAGCTCAATGATGGCCTGGGCTTGCTTCTCCGAGAATCGCGGGCCGCGCGGGTCGGCGTCGACGAGCTTCGCATACGCTTCGGCTTCGGCCGGCGTGATGAAGTTCATCAAGGAGTCGCGGGCGTCCTTGGGACTCTTCGATGCGCGGATCAGGGCAATCACTTCGTCGAGATTGTTCAACGCCCGCTGGAATCCGAGCAGGATATGCTCGCGGTCGCGCGCTTTGCGCAGTAGATAATCGGTGCGGCGGCGCACCACATCGATGCGGTGATCGATAAAGCGCTTGATGACATCGATGAGGCCCAGCTCACGCGGCTGCCCATTCACGATGGACAGCATAATGACGCCGAAATTGGTTTGAAGCTGGGTGTGTTTGTAGAGATTGTTCAGGACGATTTCGGATTGCTCGCCGCGCTTGAGTTCGAACACAATGCGCATGCCGTCGCGGTCGCTTTCGTCGCGAATTTCGGAGATACCCTCGATGCGCTTGTCGTTTACCAGCCCGGCGGCCTGTTCGATGAGGCGCGCCTTGTTCACCTGATAGGGGATTTCGGTGACGATGATCGCTTCGCGATCCTTGCCGAATTTCTCAGTCGCAGCCTTGGCGCGCATCTTGAGCGATCCGCGGCCCTTGGTGAAGTAATCGTAGATGCCCTGCCGTCCCAGGATGTAGCCGCCGGTTGGGAAATCCGGACCCTGCACCATTTCCATGATGCGGGGCAGTTGCGTATTGGGCTTCATCACCAGTTCGATGGTGGCGTCGATAATTTCGGTGATATTGTGCGGCGGGATGTTCGTCGCCATGCCGACGGCGATTCCGGAGCTGCCGTTGATCAGGAGGTTCGGGACGCGCGTGGGAAGAACTTCCGGCTCCTGCTCGCTATCGTCGTAGTTGGCTTTGAAATCGACGGTCTCTTTGTCGATGTCCTCGAGCAGCATGGACGCGATGCGCGAAAGCCGCGCCTCGGTGTACCGCATCGCCGCGGGCGGGTCGCCGTCGACAGAACCGAAGTTGCCCTGGCCGTCAATAAGCGGATAGCGCATCGAAAAGAGCTGCGCCATGCGGACCAAGGCGTCGTAAACGGGAGCGTCGCCGTGGGGGTGATATTTTCCGAGCACTTCGCCGGTGATCTTGGCGCACTTGCGGGTCGGCCGGTTGTAAAGCAGACCCATCTCGCTCATGCCGTACAAAATGCGCCGGTGGACCGGTTTGAGGCCATCGCGAACGTCGGGCAGGGCACGGCCAATGATCACGCTCATCGCGTAGGCGAGATAGGACTGCTTCATCTCGTCTTCGATGTTGATGGGGATCACATTTCGATCGCCTCCGGATGGTGGCAGGCCACCGGGCGGCGGTGGACCTTGAGGCGTGTTTGGATCGTCGGGCAAAAAGTTAACTCCTGGAAACTAGTGGGTTCGGGGGGGTTGGACTAGACCTTATTTTAGCAGTCCGGTTACGCCCGCCGCAATGAAAGTAACGGCTCGATCTACATCGCGTGGTTTGGCTATCTCGGGTGCGCGTGGGATTTGCTTTCACTGGCCTTTCGTTTGGCCCTTCCGTTCCGGTGGAACGGGGAATCTTCGGGATTCGTGAGGCATCCGATGTACTTGCAGTTTTACGGTGGTCCTATTTCGGTGAGAGTCTTTACGAGGAACCGCAGATGCGTGGATCGCCTTCATCGCCAGGGCGTGGATCGTACGCGATGATCTTCAAGAGAGTGCCCATGGGCCTGCGGCCCACCCAAGGCGATGAAGAACAACGACCGTAACCGAGCCGCGCCCGGCAGGAAGCGGAAATAGCCCGTGATTTTCTCGACATGATCTTCAAGAGAGCGGCTGCGGGGCCGGTTGGACGACGCCGATCCTGCTCCCAGTTCTGGAGGGTTTTCACGCTGACGCGCATGAGACTTGCGAACTCGGACTGCGAAAGGCGGGTTTGTTCGCGAATCGCCCGGATGCCGGGAGCGGGGAGTCCAAACCGGCGCGATGGTTTGCTCTCACCACGAAGAATCGCTCCGCCTTCGCGCACCCTTTCCAGCAGTTCATCGAACATTTTAACTTTCATAGCGGAACTCCTCGCCGAGACATTTCAATGTAGTGTATTAACGGGATGCCGTGAGTAACTTAGCGGTGATAATTGCCTCGCCGACATGACGTTGCGTGTGTTCGGCGATATGAGTCAGCAGTCCGGCGACGGTTGCCGGTAGCTTCTTGCGTCCGACCTCGCGTGGTTCCGGCAACGTGTTCGGGTCGAGATTCCGGATGATTTCTTCCGCATTCTTAAACGCCTCGTCGAGTTCGTGTAAGAGCTCCTCGCACGTAGCGTCGGGTTCCATCTCATAGTCAAGGGCTGTGAGTTGGCTGGCGCTGAGTTGCGATCCAGTGAGATAGGTCATGAGCCGCTCGACCGAGCCTGCAATGTGACGTATGTGAAAACCGACCGGCGCCAGTCCGCGTGGGCGTTCCCAAATCTGGACGTCACTCAAAGGGTGAGTCCACTTTTGGAGATCTTCGCGCGTCTGCGTGAAGGTGTACAAAACGGGTGACAACAAGGGATGCACGCCTTCGATGGGACCGCGCAGCCAAGGTTCGGGTTTAGTGCCTCGGGACATTAGTACCTCGGGACATTGGAATCCACCTCGAGGCTCCAGCGGTCGATGCCGCCGGCCATGCTCTGGCACGCTGCTACGCCTTGCTCGCGCAACCAATTCACTACCTGAAGACTGCGCACGCCGTGGTGGCAATAGACGATCACCGGCGCATCGTCCGCGAGACCTTCGATGTGCTGGAGCTGGGCGGGCACGGTTCGCATGGGGATCAACTCGGCGCCTGCGATGCGCGCGAGTTGGAATTCGCCGGGCTCACGGACGTCGAGCAGTCTGAGCGCTTCTCCAGAGTCGACGCGCTTACGGACTTCCTGGGGCGCAATTTCAAATGGGATGTCGGCCACGTAAACATGGTAGCGCCCGGCTGTGATAGGATTGTGGCCCTGTGCCTGTTAAACGCGCGCGCCTTGTCGCACTCGCTGTCCTGTTCGCCATCAACGTTTTGAATTTCTACGACCGCAACGTGGCCGGAGCTTTGGCCGAACCGATGCGCCGCGATTTCGGTTTGAACGACACGCAGATTGGGCTGCTAGGCAGCGCGTTCATCTGGATTTATGCGATCGTTGGCGTTCCGTTCGGCCGCGTGGCGGACCGCTATAGCCGCAAGAAACTCCTCGCCATCGGCATGCTGATCTGGGGCGGGTTGACGGCGTTTGCTGGGATCGCTTCCACATACGCGATGCTGATGGTTTCGCGCATCGGCGTGGGAGTGGGCGAGGCGGTGGTTGCGCCGGCGGGCACGAGTTGGATCGGCGATCTGGTTCCGGCATCGCGGCGGGCACGGGCGCTGAGTATATTCATGCTGGGAGTGCCGATCGGCGGAGCGCTGAGTTATTTCTTCAGCGGGCCCATCGCGCAGGCCTTCGGACCGCACGGCTGGAGGATCGGAATGATGGCGGCAGCGGCTCCCGCGCTGCTTTTGATTCCGCTGTTGCTGATTTTGAGAGAGCCGGTGCGCGGAGCCGCGGAAACGGTTCAGAGCGCCGCTCCCACGGGATCGTTTTGGACCGTGCTGCGGATCCCGACGCTGTGGTGGATCATCGCGTCCGGCGCGCTGATCAACTTCAACATGTACGCGATCGGCACGTTTCTGCCGGCGTTCTTGAGCCGTATTCATGGGCTGTCGCTGGCGCGTTCGGGCGTCACGGTGGGCGTGGCGTACGCGGTTGGCGGCATCGCTGGCGGCGGTTTGGCCGGCGTGTGGGGCGACCGTATTATTCATGCACGCAAGGACGGCCGCATGCTCTCGGCTGCTCTGATCGCCGCGCTTGGTGCGCCGCTGGGATACTTCGGAATTGTGCAGGGGCGTGGCTCCGTGGTGCTGGCGGTGGTGCTTATCACGCTGGCATACGGCACGCTGAATTCTTATTACGGGTTGGTCTATTCGTCGATCCAGGACATTGTCGCTCCGGCGTTTCGCGGGACCGCGATGTCGATTTACTTCATGTTTATGTATCTGGGTGGCGCATCGTTTGGTCCGCTGCTGACGGGCAATTTGAGTGACCGGCTGGCTCGGCGGGCGGCGGGGGCAGGGAAGATGACTGAGGCGTTTAAAGCGATTGGTTTGCAGCAGGCGATGGTTGTGATTCCGATTTTGTCGTTGGCGCTGGGGGTTATTTTGTATCTCGGGTCGCGGACGATTGCGCGGGATATGGGGAGAAGGGAAGCGGAACAGCAGGCGTTGGGTGTTGCGGCGGTGGGCGAAGCAGCAGTTTAATCACGTGCGGCCGGCAGCCGGAGCCGAACAAGCAGATCGTTGAGAGCGCCGCGGCACGCGGATTCCTCCGGCAACTGTGAATCGTTTGCCTCAGTCTCAAGTTGCGCCCTTAGGCGCTCATACTCTCGCTTGTGGAACTCTGCCTCGCTAGACGCGAGAATTCCTTTTTCCGCGCCGTGAATCTTGCGCTCGACCAACTCAGGGACATAAGGCAATCGGAATTCATCGTTCAGCACAACCAGATTGGCTTCCACTTTGCCGGTGCGCATGAGATGGATGCCGGTCAGCAGCACCCGATAGACGTAAAGCAAGGGCTTGATTCGCGGCGGGTCTTCCTTTTGGAACAAATTCCATTGGGTCGCCGCGAAACCTAAGTAGTGGTGGCAGTGGTGACGGGTTACGCAGCCCTCCACGATTTCTTTCAAGGCCCGGTGTTCAGGAGTGGTATGGACCACGAGCGGAGAATAAAGCTGTTCGAGAACGTAACCATTTCTCTTCAGCAGCATGTTGAAGAACTTGAGGACGTCATGGGTCACCAAATCCATTTCGATTCCGCCGCGCAGTCCCGAAAACTCAATAGTGTCCTGCTTCGGAAGCAGGCCGACGGCTTCTTTTGCGGACAGAATATGTGCGCCGCGCAAATCGTAATCGGAATCGGGCGACGGAAATCCGTACAAATGCGCACCGCTAACCGTCGCGAAAAGCAATGGATATGGATGGCGAGCAACCTCGGCTCGCAATAGCTCGAAGTCGATCATGGCGCGTACTCCGCGGAAGCAGAGATACGGCGGGCGTGGATCAAAAACTCGTTAGCGCGTTCGTAGTCGGGATGCTCCGGCAACGGCGTCGACTTCAAAGCGTCGTCGAGCTCCCGATGGAGCGTGAGTCGCCAGCGCTCGACGTCCTCCCACGGTACCTCGCCGCGGCGAATGGCCAGGAGCCGATCGCGATACTCTTCCACCCGGAGGGGTATGAATCCGTGCCTCAAAACTACAACACCTGACAGGAGAAGCCGAATCAAATGCATCACGTGTTTCCAACGTATCTGTCCGTGATTTCGAAGGTCCTGTTCAAGCTTCTTGAATTGCGACAAGACGTATGCATTGTAGGTGCGATGCACGTACTGTGAGAGAAAGATGTGCCGCAAATCGATCAGTTCCTGGGCCAACGAGGTGCATGTTTCGACGAGGGGCGAATAGAAGCACTCGAGGACGTTCGGATTGGCCTTGAGTGCGAGTCGAATGAATTTCTCGATTTCCCAGTAGACTTCTTCGTTGTCAGTCTCCAATTGCTCAGGAACCCCTGCGAGCGACCATTCGAGGTCAGCGGGCGGCAGATAGAAGCCTCGCCGGTCCAGGTCGGATCCTTCCTGGCTAAGTCCATATGCCGTGGAACCAACGATACAACGAAAGATCACGAACCGGTACAGATCCGTAGCGTCTGGCAAGCCGGGAACCCGATCCTGCACGTGTTTGAAGATGGTAAGGTCGAGCCTGCGGAAGCTCTCTTCAGGACCATCTACGAAGCGTACGCGATAACTATGCTCTGGAGCGCACGGAGCGTGAGCGACGATACCCACTCGTCCGCCCGGACTCGTCAGGACTTTGGTGCCCTCTGGGATGACAACGTGAACCTGCTTTTCCATTCCGTCCTCGTTTCTGAGTTCAATCGCGCCGAACTGACCTCGCTTCTGAATGGCGGTGTCAGAATCTCGCATCGGCTGGGTTGTAGACGGCTATCGCCTCGATTGGTCCAACCAGATGTCTATTTGAATTCTTCGAGCTCATCGGCGGGAATCCATCACTCCTGATGGTGACAGAAGACGCGAAGATTGAGTGAGAGGACATTTCGGGCTACTTTCGGCGACCCCACGCAACCTTAACCGACGGCGCGCATTGGGCGGAAATCAGCTTCACGCTTGCGACACCCGCCGCTAATCCCGTTGTGTAGGGCATAAGCGCACTTACGTAGTGTCCATCTGCGTCCGCCTTACCTTTAGCACGCTGGCTCTCAGTTCCTGAACTCGAGTCCATTGTCAGATCGCCGTTCGCTGCGAAGCCCGAACCTGTCACCAGGACGAGTTCTCCGGCTGGAGTGAGAAGAGTCGCCTCGACGCTACAGCCTTTATCCTCGCCACGTAAAGGAAGGGGGACGGCCTTGGCGAACACCTTAGTCGCACCATCCGCGGAGACCAGGCCGAGACGAACGGGTTCACCGGGAACAGGCCGCAAGGGGATATCGATCGGATCGTCCGGTTTGTCCGCTGAACCGCAAGCGCCCGGAGTCCCGGCGCAGACTGCGAGTCCTGACGGGTCTAATGTGACCCCTGTTAGTACCTCGCTCGGTCCTTTCTGAGTGACCGGCCATGCCAGAAGTGAGTAGACCGCACCCTTTGGCATGCCGCTAGCGATCAAGCGATATGTGATGATTTGACCGGACCGCGTGGATTCCTTTATAACGAGCGATGTGCCTGGCGTGCTGGCTTTCGAGCCCCACGCCTGGTGCATTCGAACAACAGTCTCCGCAAGATGTTCGCTCGACTTTGAAACACTCGGCGTGCCCTGTGCATGCATTTCAAAGGCGCTCAGAAGGCCGGCTAATAAAGTGACTTGGGCCAATGATCGAAGCATCAGACGAGTATATCGTCTTGCGGGTCTCGCAATCTCGCGTGAGTCGAGTGCGCGGATTTAGACCCTTTCTGTTCTTATATAGCGGCAGGCTTCGCGCGGAGCGGAAGAATGATCCCTTTGGCAGCCTGTTCCGCTCCCCTGAAGATCACGTATGATTGGGGCGACCGCTCCCTGCCGGTCACGGCTCGGTTACGGGTCGAAATTCTTCATCAACATTGGTGGCCCGCAGGGCCATGGGCACTCCGTTCCGGGTTATCGGCGCGATAGATGCCGTGAGCTAGTTCCGCACCGTCAAGCGCAGATCACGATGGTCACTTCGCCGGCGGTTTCGCGGCAACCAGTACGCTCGAGTCGAGCATTAGTCCCAGGAGGGCGGATTCCATGGTTCCCGGTGGGCTTTGATTCCCTCTTCCACGTCGCGGGCAAAGTCCTCGTCTATGACGGCATTCGCGCCGCTGGCTTCGAGCGTGGCAATCACCGCGGAGATTTTGCGGCCTCTTGCGAGTGGCGACTTGATCACGGCGATCGCACGATGATCCTGTTCGACTGAGACCTCGACACCTTCCTGGACTCTGTCCAGTACAGAGTGGACATAGCGGGCAACCGGCCGCGCCTATCGATAAAATTGGAATAGGATTGCGTCATGTCCAACTTTGCCATGAAGGAAAGGTATGTTTACCGGGAACGGAGAAGGTTTCTTATCGCCCTGGCGGCGGTGGTTGGGTTCACCCTCTCCGCTTCAGCCCAGGATTCCAGGAACGTCCGAGCCGGAGTTGTTCAATCCGTTGACGGCGTGCCTTTGAAGCTTGTGTGGGTCCAGGAGCTCGGAGTATGGAGGGGCCACCTTACGGAAGCCGACGGCAGGTTCACCTATCCGGCGGGCAAACGAGCCGCGCTCCTCTTCGTCAAGGAGGGCTTTCGTCCGGAGATCCGAATGACAACCGCGTCGGAGGCTCCTGGCGAATTGTCCGTCGTGCTGACGCCTGAGCAGGAACCGGCGCGAAGCCTACCGCTGTGCTATCGGCACGGACGGGATGCGACGATCCATGAGTTCGAGGTCGCGAGGGTGCGTGGCTTGAAAGTGATAAGGTGCCGCGACGTGGACTACGTCGAGTACTCAGCAACCTATACAGGTGGAGGTTCGGTCGCGCGCCTTTCTTCCATGACTGGGATCCTCGTGGGTGGCTTGACTCCAACGCCGGAGTGGGTCACCGGACTTCGGTCTCTCACAGTTCGGAGCATCAAGTGCGGATACGATGGATGGTTTGATCTCCGCGGCGTTTCCGCCGACGGACTAGAGTCCAGGTGGGTAGGCTATGCGTTTGCACACGTGGAGTATTCGAAAGTCCCTTGGGCGGTAGCGCGCTATTTCGACAAAGCAATCGACAAAGGGTGTTGCCGTTAGGCCGGAGCAGCGGAACCATCGTACGCAAACTTTTTCCGGCCGAGTAAGAACCAAGTACTAGCCTCGCAAAGTACCATCGCTCCCTTATCCCTTACAGTAATTCCGTTCAGAATCGATCAAGAGTGGAGGTTTCCGTTTGGAATCCTATGACGTCGGCGGTGTTCGCATCCGTTGACCGGAGGGAATGATGCCTGTGCGTAACAGGACATTCCCGCTCCTGGCGCTTTTGGCGCTGGGTTTTGTCGCTGGCTGTTTCGGACAGCAGCGAATCCCTGGAGCTGTGTCCGGAGTTGCGTACTTATACACGTTGAACGTTGGGACCGCTGGGCAGGTTGTAAGTCAATGCGCTATCAGCCCGAATCTACCTCCCGGCCTTTCGGCGACTCCTTATTTCGATGGCAATAATTCCTACTGCTACATATCGGGAACCACCACCGCGCCCGGCGACTATGCCTTCACTCTGGTAGCCGTTTTTGGTTCAGGTAACTCGACTTACAGCCTGTTGCTGCATGTCGGGACCATACCAATCAGCATTAGTACATCCTCTCTTCCCGCTGGTTTTGTTACTCAGTTCTACACTCAGACGCTCAGCGCCTCGGGCGGAGGCGGCTCCTATACCTGGAGCGTGGCGAGCGGCAGTCTGCCTGCCGGGCTCGTACTTTCCTCGTTTGGCGTGCTAAGTGGCACTCCTACGGCGGTTTTCAATCAAACGTTCATGGTGCAGGTTTCGGACCAGTGGTTAACCACGGCGCAAGTCCAACTTAGTCTTTCAATTACGGCCAATCCGCTCACTATTACTTCGCTCTTCCTGCCTACCGCTTACAACGGCACATCCTACTCGTACGTTATGAATGCGTCCGGCGGCATCCCACCTTATACGTGGACGCTCGACTCGGGCGCGCTCCCCACCGGTCTGGTATTACGCTCCTCGGGCAATCTGGTCGGAACTCCACTCTCTTCCGGAACCGCGACTTTCTCGGCGCGCGTCACAGACAGCTCCTCGGCCAGTGTCGCCGAGCCCTTCACACTCACCGTCAGCCAGGGCGCCCCGCCCACCGCAATTGAAACCTGGTCCACAAGATGGCCGGCCGATGCCGTATCGAATGCAGTCTACGACGCGGGACGAAATGAAATTGTGCTGCTCGGAATGAGCGGCACCTGGATCTATAACAACGGCCAATGGACGGAACGTTTGAACGTCACGCCGCCCACTGCGCGAGGATCGACCACGATGGCGTACGATGTCGAACATCGGCGCGTCGTAATGTTTGGAGGTTTTTCGAGTCCTGGAAATCTTTTGAATGACACATGGACTTGGGATGGCACAAGTTGGACCCAGATGTCTCCATCGATAAGTCCGCCCAGCCGTATTAATCATTCGATGACTTACGACGCCGCTCACGGCGTCATTGTGCTGTTCGGAGGCGATGCCTCGGACGGCGTCACTCATTATTCCGACACCTGGTTCTGGGACGGAGCTAACTGGACGCAACAGTTCCCGGTGATCTCGCCGCCGGCCCGCTCCGGCAATAGCCTGAGTTTCGACTCTGTGAATAACAACGTCGTCCTGTTTGGAGGGCAGGGTGCGGGAGCAGTTCTTTTGAATGACACTTGGATTTGGAATGGGACCGCCTGGACGCAGGAAAGTCCGGTCACTGTACCGCCGGCCCGATGGCTCCATGCGACAGTCTTCCGAAGCGCGACGGGCCAGACTTTGATGTTTGGAGGGTGCGGGAACAGTCCTACCGCTTGCACCAATCTCAACGACACGTGGAGTTGGAACGGCGTGAATTGGACGAATCTGTTCCCCAACGGCTACCCTGACGCCCGTTATGCGCATGGAATGGTTTATAACGCGGCGGGCGATCAGGTGCTGGTGTTCGGCGGCCAGGGTTCGCAAGTCGCGTTTGAAGATGCGTGGGCCTGGAGCGGCTCGACGTGGTATGTGCTGATTTCGGGCCGCAATCCCGGCAAACGCGAAAATCAGTCCATGGCTTATGACTCCGTGCGGGGTAAGGTGGTGCTCTTTGGCGGTAACGCTCAATGCCCGAATACCACTTACTGCGGAGATACCTGGCTGTGGGATGGAACCAATTGGACCTCGCAGTTTCCATCCACCTCTCCACCGGCGCGGGGTGGAGGCCTGATGAGCTTTGACGCCGCCCGCTCCGAGACGGTTCTGTTCGGCGGTTATACCAATGTTTGTGTGGGAGGAGTGTGCGGCACGTCCTACTACAACGACACCTGGATCTGGAATGGCAGCACGTGGACGCAACGCTTCCCCCCAAGTCAGCCACCCTTCAGCGGTCCGAGTACGCTGATGACTTACGATGCCGGCCATCAGCAGACGGTCCTGGTGGACTTCTTTAACCAGCCAGTGAGCACATGGATCTGGGACGGCAGCAGTTGGACGAAAATGAATCCAGTGAATTCGCCGTCGCCGCGTTCGGGAGGCGCTTTGGCGTTCGATCCGGTGAGTCAAAAAGTAATATTGTTCGGCGGGTCCGTCTCAGGATTGCTGTTAAACGATACGTGGGCGTGGGACGGAACGACGTGGACGCTGCTCAACCCAACCAATAGTCCAGCCACACGATCCAATCACGCCATGGCGATCGATAACAGCATCGGCCAGATAATCGTGACCGGAGGGTTTTCCGCGGCCGGTAACGCGGTGGCGCACAACGATACGTGGACGTGGGATGGCGGTAACTGGTCGCCCCGCAACCCCGCCAGGTCGCCGGCCGGAAGATACTACTTCTCCATGGCCGAGAATCCAATCACGGGTAAAGCCATGCTTTACGGCGGAGAACAGTCGGGCACGCTCCTGCCCGACACCTGGAGCTTCGATAGCCAGACATCGCCCGGCATTTTCGGAGCGGCATCCAATCCGTCTCCGCAAAACGGCGCGAGTTATGTCGCACTGAATCCGATCGCAAGCTGGTCTGCCGCCAATGGGTTCTCATCCTATTCCATTTATCTGGGGACGCAACCCAATCCTGTTTATGCCGGCGGCACATCGACGACTACCTTCAATCCGGGTCAGTTGAATCCGGGACAGACTTACTATTGGCAAGTAATAGCCTCGAACGGCGCCATCTCACTCAGTTCGCCGACCTGGTCGTTTTCTACGACGCCGCCGGTTCTGAGCATTACCTCAAGTCACAGTGGCAATTTTACGCAGGGCCAGAGCGGCGCCACTTATACGCTGACCGTCAGCAACGCTCCCGCGGCGGTTGCGACCGGCGGGACGGTTACCGTGACCGAGAATCTCCCAGGCGGCTTCACGCTCGCTGCGATGTCGGGAACAGGCTGGATATGCTCATCGAATACGTGCATGCGCAGCGATCCGCTGAACGGAGGATCGAGTTATCCCGCGATTACAGTATTAGTAAGTGTCGCGGGAAATGCATCGTCGCCGCTCTTGAATCTGGTGTCCGTAGCGGGCGGCGGGTCGGCTACCGCGACGGCGGCAGATCCGACCAATGTAACTGTCAATCCCGCGGTGTTGAGCATTCAGAAGAGTCATTCGGGAAGCTTCGCGCAAGGGCAACAGAACGCGATTTATACTGTCACAGTGTCGAATGCCGCGAACGCGGGTTATAGCAGCGGAACAGTGACCGTGACCGAGTCGCTGCCGGCAGGAATGACAATGGTGTCGATGGTTGGGACGGGTTGGACGTGCCCCTCCAATGGAGTCGCCTGCAGCCGCACAGACTCTCTAGCTACGGGCGGGAGTTACCCGCCGATCACCGTGACGGTGAATGTGGCCGCGAACGCCACTTCGCCGCAGGTTAACGCCGTGATGGTATCGGGAGGCGGATCGCCCAATGCCAGCGCGACGGACTCAACCAATGTCACAGCGAATCCCGCAATGCTCAGTATCGTGAAGGCGCACAACGGCAATTTCACGCAAGGCCAACAAGGCGCGGCGTACACGGTTATCGTCTCGAATGGCGCGGGCGCGGGTCCGACGGCCGGCGCCGTGACTGTGACGGAAACCGTTCCGGCGGGCATGACTCTGGTGTCGATGTCGGGCAGCGGATGGACCTGCAGCGCGAACAATTGTTCCCGCGCGGATGCGCTGACGGGAGGTTCCGCTTACCCGCCGATTACTGTCACGGTGAACATTTCGGCGAGCGCTAGTACGCCGCTGATCAATAACGTTTCCGTCACGGGCGGGGGATCGGCGAACGCGACTGCCACGGCTGCCGACACGACCACGATTTTGACGAACCCGGCGGTCTTAGGCGTGGCCCTGTCTCATACGGGAAATTTTGTACAAGGACAGCAAAACGCAGCCTACACGGTGACGGTGTCGAACGCAGCGAACGCGAACCATACCAGCGGAGCGGTGACCGTTACCGAGTCGCTGCCGCCGGGTCTCACACTTGTTTCAATGACTGGCGCGGGTTGGACCTGCTCGGCGAACACATGCACGCGCGGCGATGTACTCAACGCCGGATCGAGCTATGCTTCCATCACGGCTGTGGTTAATATCGGGGCAAATGCCGCCTCGCCGCAAGTGAATGCCGTGACAGTATCGGGAGGCGGTTCGGCTAACGCCAACGCTACCGATTCCACCGTTATTACGGCTAATCCAGCGGTGCTCGCGATCGCTGTCTCCCACTCGGGATATTTTACGCTTGGTCAGCAAGACGCAACTTACGCCGTTACGGTCTCGAACGCCGCCGGAGCGGGAGCCGCGGCCGGAACCGTCACCGTATCGGAGACCGTTCCCACGGGTCTGACGCTCGTCTCCATGACGGGAACGGGCTGGACTTGTCCCACTCCAGGCAGCACATGCACGCGGGTGGACGGACTCGCTCCCGGATCGAGTTATCCTTCTATCTCAGTCACAGTCAATGTGGCGGTGAATGCGCCCAATCCGGACGTGAATCAGGTAAGCGTTTCCGGAGGAGGATCGAACTCAGCGAGCGCCAGCGATTCGACAACCATACTGAGTCATAATTCGAAGAACGTTGTGGGCGACTTCGATGGCAACGGGGTACCCGATTTGGTTTGGCAAAACACTACCACTCGCCAAGTGTGTGTCCACTATTATGGTGGCGCGGGCGGCGCTGTGACTTCGGGTTGGAGTTGGCTTGCTTCGACCGGCACGCCGGGGTGGACGGTTGTCGCAGTGGCCGACTTTAATGGCGACGGTCATCCCGACTTAGTGTGGGAGAACGACACGACCAACCAAGTCGTCGTTCATTATTACGGCGGTGCGGGCGGCACGACGTACCTGGGATGGAATTGGTTGAATTCAGCGGCGGTGCCCGGCTGGCAAGTGGTGGCGGTAGCCGACTTCAATGGCGACGGAGTCCCCGATCTGGTGTGGCAGAACACGACGACGCGCCAGGTTTCGGTTCACTACTATGGCGGAGCGGGCGGCGCCGTTTTGATTGGTTGGAATTGGCTCTCGTCGAGCAATGTTCCGGGCTGGACAGTGCGGGCCGCGGCCGACTTTAACGGCGACGGCGTGCCGGATCTGGTCTGGCAGAACGATGCCAACGGTCAAACTTGCGTGCATTATTACGGCGGCACGGGCGGAGCGGTCTACCTGGGGTGGAATTATCTCAATAAAGCCGGCGTGGTGGGTTGGCATATTAAAGCGGCAACCGATTTCAACGGGGACGGCATCCCCGATCTGGTCTGGCAAGACGACTCAACCGGCCAAGTCACGGTGGATTACTACGGCGGCGCGGGCGGCGCTACGCAAATCGGATGGAACTGGCTCAATTCCGCGAACGCGGCGGGCTGGTCGGTTGTGAACTAAACGCAACGCCCTACCGGCCCTGGAATGCGCAAAAGACCGCTCCCTTCCGGTCACGGCTCGGAACGAAGCGTTCGATGGGTGAGTTGGGCGCGGCAGAAACGGAGCGCAACGCAGGCGATGCACAAATACTTTTGAGGCCATGGTTAGTAATACTTGTACCCACCCAACTCCCAAATCGTACCAGTACTTTTCCCCTCGATAGAGCCGTCGGTTCCATTGAAGGCGTTCAGACGTATTCACGATAATGAAGTCTCAATCGCCGTAGGGTGATACGAGAGCAGCGCCGATCCTTAGTAATTCGGATGGTCAACGGACGCTGTGAGTTATTACTTTATGGCAAACCGGCTGGTGAGAATGCAGCCGTGAGAATAAGTAACTTGTCGCCTCGGAGGTTATTTCATGAGCAGAAAAAGCGCTTTGCCGCTTTGCTTGGTTTCTTTTTCCCTGATGTTCGCGGTTGCATCATCAGGCGGCGCATTGACGTTTCCGGCCGGCGTGGCCCTGTTGGGGTTAGGTAGCTGGCTCACGCTTCGCCGCTTCACCGGTTTCCGGTTGAATCCAACACAGCTTACGGCCTTAGCGGCCTTTCTTTGTCTGCTCGGGGCGAATCCCCTCAGCGCGCAATACAACATTCATGCGGTTGCGGGGAACGGCGCCGCGGGGTATTCCGGAGACAACGGCGCGGGCAACGCGGCCAGTCTCTATCGGCCCGCGGGTCTGGCGGTAGATGCGAGCGGCAATCTATATATCGCGGACCAGCTAAATAATCGCGTCCGCAAAGTGGACACCTTCGGAAATATTACTACCGTTGCCGGCGGCGGCACTAATGGGCGGACCGGCGAGGCCGCCGATGCCATCCTGAACAACCCCATGCATCTGGCCGTGGATAAAGCGGGCAACTTGTATATTACGGAGGCCTCCGGCCGCGTAACTGTTGTCAGTACGTCGGGAACAATGAAAACAGTTGCCGAGCAAATCCAAGGTGTAAGTGGAGTTGCCGTGGACGGCAAGGGCAGCCTGTATGTCGCGGACACCGCGAGGTATCAGGTCCAGAAGCTCACGTCCGGCACGTTAAGTCCGCTCGCCGGCACCGGCGTGGCGGGTTATTGGGGCGATAATGGCGCGGCCGCTACGGCGCAGCTCAATGTGCCCCGTGGAGTGGCTTTGGATGCCGCCGGAAATCTTTATATCGCCGACGCCAGCAACTCGCGGATACGCAAGGTGGACGCGAGCGGCATGATCAGCACGGTAGCCGGCAATGGAGTCAGCGGATTCGCGGGAGACGGCGAGGCCGCTGTCGATGCACATCTTGCCAATCCCGAAGATGTTGCCGTCGACGCCGCCGGGAACCTCTATATTGCGGACACTGGGAATAATCGCATTCGAAAAGTAACTCCGGACGGCATCATTACAACAATCGCGGGCACTGGCGCAAAGGGAGCTTCCCTCAGCGACGGCCAGGCGGTGCGTGCCGAACTCGATTCTCCGGCGGGCATTGCTGTCGATGCCGCGGGCAACGTCTATGTCTCCGACGGGGGCAACAATCGCGCGGTGGTCCTCACGGCTTACGTTCCGAGCGACTTCGATCACAACGGCGTACCCGATCTTCTCTGGCAAAATGACGGCACGGGTTCGATTACAGTGAATTACTATGGCACGTCTCAGAACGTGATCGGTTGGAATTGGATTAATCAAGCCGGTGCGGCCGGCTGGCATGTGGTCGCAACAGCGGATTTCAACGGCGACGGCTGGCCGGATATTGTGTGGCAGAACGACACTACGAGAGCGGTAACCGTTCACTATTATCAGAACAACGTTGACATCGGATGGAATTATCTGAATAAGACGGGAGTCCCAGGATGGACCGTTGTCGGCGCAGCCGATTTTAATGGAGATGGCCACCCGGACCTGGTTTGGTCCAACGATGCAACGGGCGCGGTAGTGGTTCACTACTATGTTGGATACACTTATCAGACTTATGCGTGGCTGAACCAGACCGGCGCGGCCGGCTGGCACGTCGCCGCGGTTGCCGACGTCAACAAGGACGGGCATCCCGACCTTATCTGGGAGGGCGACACCACCGGACAGATCACCGTTCATTATTACGGCGGCGCCAATGGAGCAACCAACCTCTCTTGGGCCTGGATGAATCAGACCGGCATAGTTGGATGGCACGTGAAGACGGCGCTCGATTTCAATGGCGATGGATATCCGGACCTGGTCTGGCAGAGCGACACAACCCGCCAGGTGACCGTTAACTTCTATGGTGGAAGCAACGGCGCCACTCTCCTCAGTTGGAACTGG